>NZ_PRLH01000126.1 GCF_003013815.1 Cyanothece sp. BG0011
TGTGACAAGGTAGGCATTGTTAATGCTGACACTAATATTTTTAGAAGATTAATTGTAGAGCAAATAGTGAGGGGGTAAACACCTTTTATTCAGAAATATCTAGAAAAAAAACATGAAAATCGATTTAACTCATATCTTGTACCTTCGATTAAATTGGCTAGTTTAGAGAGGGAATAGGGAATAGGGAATGGGCAATAGTATTTATTTTTGACTGTAACTGATTGAGAATTGATTCTCTCTAGTTTATTATTTGGTTTTTATGTACTGGTGCAAGATGTCAGTTTAACATCAGAGCAAATTCATTACTTGAAGTATTTGGTTTTAAAAGGAATAGCTGAAGCTTCAGAGGTATCGGCACATGAGAGCCAAAAAATTTATGAGACGATTCTTTTGGCCTTAGATCAAGAAATTAGAGAAGAGAATAATCTGAACTGAGTTAAATTATTATTTGTGGAATGGACTGAGGATCGTCTTCAGGGGAGATTTAACTAAACTGAAATTGAAATTTCTCTCCCACAATAATTGAAAATAACCTGTGAGGTTTCTGGATCATATCGTTTATCTAAACCAGCATCCATCGATATAACTTTTCGAGACAAGGGATCGTAAAAATGTGTAGGCAATTTAATTTCTAATTTTTCAAATTCAATCTTATCTATTACACGATCAATAGATTTTTTAGCTAAAGATAGACATTCTTCCTCAGTTGGTCGATACGAATCAACTACGCAAAAAACAGGTGGTAGTTCGTCTAAGAACCCATAAAAAGAATAACCATCTGGAGACAGAATATCCCAAAAATATATGTACTTAAAGTAAAGAGCAATTTTCTTACCTTCTTCACTTAAATATTTACTGTTGGTTAGATGACAACTATAATAGCTGTCCATGATAAATGATTTGTTAGCTGTTTTCCAAATAGCAATAGTATAACCTTTATAATCATAAGTTTTATATTTTTTGATTTGTATATATTTCATAAAAATAACTATAAATCTTCCTCCAATAATTCACTCAATTCTAACTGGTCATGATTTCTGTTATCATCATAAATCATCAATGTATTCAGATTTTTATGCCGTGACAACTTTTGAACCTTACGAACATCCCCATCACTCTTATCCAGGGCTGTTGTAATCGACGAATGCCGAATCCTATGGGGACTCATCAACTTATCAATACCAGCATCCTTGCAATAACAACGAATGATTTTATAAAGGCCATCTCCACTGAGACGACTGCCCCTCGAACGAGAATCTAAAGATATGAACAGAGGTGACGATGACTTAATCCCGGCACTCCCCCTATCTGCCAACCAGTCACAAATGGCCTTAATGGTTTTCGGTGACAAATCCACTGACTCCTTCTCGCTGCGCCCTTTCCCCTTCACCCAGAGAATGCGCCTTGATGGGACAAAATCTCCAATATCCAATAAACTAACTTCATTCCGTCGTAAGGCATTAGACCAAAACAACATCAACAACGCTCGGTCCCGTTTCCCCTTTAACGTCGTCAGATCACACAAATTCAAGACTTTCTTAAACTCTGCTAACGGAATTCCTGACGTATCCCGATAAGGTTTAAGTTTCTCACTGCTAACCGCATCTTTTAAGGAATATTGGCATAATCCTAACCGATTCGCCGTACTAACAAAGGATTTCACCGCACTGATTTTGCGGTTAATGGTCGTTGGGGCTAACTCCCGTCTTTTCAAAGTTGCCTTGTAGGCCATCAACGCTGCGTTGGCTTGGGACTGAGATACCTTTAAAAAGGCACTGACTAATTCTTCATCAACTTCTTTCCCGGACATCACCTTAAAAAAATAGCGTAAATCTTTCTCATATTCCCGACGGGTCATGGCCGATGACTTGTCCTCTAACCAGAGGGCGATCGCTCTGGCGATGGGGGATGACTCTGAGTTGAAACGGGTTAATTTCGCCACGATTTTGTTATCGAAAAACTTTATTTTCGTTACCAGTATGCTTTATTTTATCATATCTAAACAGATCTATCAAATAGATAGATAATTTTGGGGTTAGCTAAATTACTTTACAGTTTTACCTAAGTTTTCTGAGATCAATTCTAATTTACTGCGTTAGTTGATGAAACATGACAACGAGAAGTGGTGGTTAATTCGTAATCCACCCAATCCACTCCAACATCTTCGCTGCACCTCCGAGAATAGTGACGATTAATCCGAGTAACACCCTGTTAAAGATACAAAACCAAACTTGACTTCTCCAGGGTTTAAAAACGCCTGGATTCTAAGCGGTTAAGCTTCAATGGGCTGAAGCCACATTTCCGCTTGCTTACGATATGATCGAGATAGTCCATCAAGCTCATAGCGTTTAGGAACAGTCAAACATTCCTTAACCACCCTGGCTAGGTTTATTCCTAGCTGTGTGGCTACCTTTTTTAACAGATTTGCTGCTGCCTGAATATCAGCGTTTACTAACCAGCCTTTAGCTGTTTTATATAATCCACGCTTAAATCGTTTCCCTGAAAACTTATACCCTTTGGGTTTTTCACCATAATTCGGGACTAAATCATCATCAAGGAAACTGGCTTTTGAGCTATACGCTTCATCAATTTCAGTAAAGATAATTCCTACTGATTCAGCTAATTGTTGAATACGATTTTTAAGTCTTGCCGTTGGAATTTGTACAAAGTTTTGATTATTAGTTTTTCCTATATTAATTGACTCTTTTTGTCTATCATTCCAACCAAAAACAATGTTACCAATTTGATGTTTTAAGCAGTAATTAATGACAAACCTTGCTGCTTTATTAATAGCGTCTCTCATTTGACAGTTACGCCTGTGAGTGACCTGCTCTAATTTATCATCCCAGTAATCTTGGGATTTTCCCTGTTTATACTTAGCGACAAAGCGATTATATCTCTGATTAATTGACTTAATTCTTCTACCATTGACAATAAAAGATTTACCTTTGGTTGTTACAGAACTAAGCCAATTGTCAACCCCATGATCAATGGCAAGAGCCAGAAATGTTGAATGTTAGAAAAAAGCCTGGAGAAAATCCGTTTAAAATGCTAGAATAAGAAAAAACATAGAAAAGCAAAATAAATAATTTGATTTTACAAAGTTTTCCTAAAGTCATTAAAACTATCTTAAAACCTTTACCTAGAAATGATTATCCGGTTCTCAGTACATTTTCATTTGTCTCCTGCTGGTTGGAGTATGTAATGGATAAAAGTGTTGTGAGTATGCAGGATTTATTTAAAAGATTAAATACTCAAGGAATAGACCTAAAAATATCTAATTTTTCTAAGGCAAGCAAGAAAAGAGACACTCAAGTTTTTCTTGACATCATTAATCAATTAAAAAGAAAGCTTCGTCAACGAAAAGGAGAAAGAAAAGCTCGTTCTTATTTTCCTATTGATTCTACTATACTTAGTCTAACAAGTAAACTTTTATGCAGTCAAGGATATCATCAAGTTAAACTATTTTGTGGATTAGACAACTGGACATCAGAAACAGGAGGAATAGTTATTCATTTTGGGCAAGGACATGACTATAAATATGGACATCAAACAGTAAATGCAATTCCAGAAAATGGAGTAGGCATAATGGATAGAGGGTTCGCTTCTTGTGAAAGAATCAGGGAGTTGAAAGAACAACAAAACAAAGCATTTGTCTTGAGAATTAAAAATAATGTTACTTTAGAAAGGCTAGATGATGGTAATTCTAAAGTAGGAAAAGATGAAAGAGAAGTAGAAATTAGAGTAGTCGCATTTTGTGACTTAGAAGACAGGACTGAATTTAGATTAGCAACTAATTTACCCTTTGATGGAGAAGAAGGAGTAAGCAATGAGGAAATAGCAGAGATTTATGTACAAAGATGGCAGATAGAATTACTTTGGAAATTTTTAAAGATGCACTTAAAATTAGACAGACTAATGACGAAGAATGAGAATGGAATTAGAATCCAAATCTATAGTTGCTTAATTGCTTATTTAATTCTACAGTTAATAGAAATACCATTAGAATTTGGAAAAACGATATTAGATAAACTCCGTTATCTTCAAGCTTATATGTGTCAGGAAATTAGCTATGTACATTGGTTCAGAAAACTGATTTGGTTAAGGTGAAATTTAAGCACCATAGGGTTAGTCTAATTTGATATGTAAAGTTTTCTAAAGACATTCAACATTTCTGAACAAAAGTTACTCCGATTAATCCGTACTTTAACAGTTTAGGGCTTCCCAAAGGTGGAAAAAACACTAAACTATCGACTTGATAATAAATATCAAGCTAGTTTGCTTTTTGCCGTTGATTTACAACAGACTGACAATTCTAACCTAAATTCTAGGACAAATTAATTGGAAATTTAAGCACAAATTGTGTTTTTTCGTCTTCTCTACTCCAATTAACTTTCCATTGATTCTGTTTGGCCAAATCATAGATAAGGTAAAGACCTAAACCGGTTCCTTTTCCGGGTTCTTTTGAGGTATTGAAAGGCTCAAAAATATGTTCAGCAATTTCAGGAGCAATCCCATCTCCGTTGTCGATTATCGTTATTTCTATCCAGTGATTCTCTAAGAGATTAGTGGTTACAAAAATGGTGGGTTCAAACTGACTACCAACTCGCTCTTTTTTCTCAAAAACAGCATCACAAGCATTATTGAGAAGGTTAACAATAATTTGATTTAAGTCTCCTGCCATAATAAATTGTTCACCAATTCTTAAATCATATTCAGTCTCAATATTAAGCGAAAATTCTTTTTTTTCTACTTGTTTACTGTAAGAAACAATATCAAGATTAGCTTGAACTAAATCATTAATATTGGTTAAAGTTAGCTGTTGAACATGGGGATTAGCTTGTCGGAGAAGAGACTGAGTAATTTTTGTGGCTCTTTTACTTTGCTCATTAATATCAACAAGATTT
>NZ_PRLH01000040.1 GCF_003013815.1 Cyanothece sp. BG0011
TTCTAGACCACTTAATTACACCTGGAAATTCTGTATTCTCTTGTTCTTGATAATATTCATAACGATCAATAAAAAATTCAATTTTTGATAATAAATTTATTTTATTTTTATCAATTAACCATTCATCTCTATTTGTTGATATTCCATTAGAGTATAACTTAAATATGGACTTTTCTTCGTCATTATGTTTAGCTGCTTTTGTTTCTTTATCAGCTAAAGATAATAAATCTGCAAAATCATTATCTGTTAAATTAATCCAGTTATTATTGATGTCAGGGTTAATATGTTCAAAACTAATATTTGCTAATTTATTACTAACTAGAAAATTAAGTTTATCTGTTGCTATTTCTACATTATTTTGAGAATGATAAAGTATTTGGCACGGTATTTTATCTTTAGTTTTCTTTTTAATCATAAAACTGATAGCAATACCTATTTTAACCTTGAAAACATTTCCAGTGTTATCTCCTGCTCTAATATCACCATCTAAATCAATAATATAAATATGACTAAAATCTTGAGAGACTATTTTTCTGAATCCATCGAATGTTTTTGCATTAATAAAAGATGAATTAGTTACAAATGCTATAATCCCATTATCTCCTAATCTATCGGTTCCCCAACGAATAAAACGAGAATACATATCATATACTTTAGTTTTTTGTGCCTTACTTTCTTTAACATAAGTTTCTTTAATTCGTTTATCAATTTCTGGATATTTTCTATTCTTATTATTATCATTTTCATTTTGTTGATTAGCATTATAAGGAGGATTCCCAATAATCACAGAAATTTGACGATCATTTTGATTTTTAATCCTTTCTGTATTCTCAATAGTCAATGCAAACAAATCTAACTGTTTACCCGTAAAAGAAGTATGATCCAATGTATCCACAAAACAAATATTATTAAACTCCTCATACTCATTCATTTTCTGCTGATAAGTATATTCAATGTTTAAATTCGCAATATAATAAGGTAAGATTTGCACCTCATTACAATGAATCTCATTCTGATATTTGTACTTTAATTTATCCTTCGGTAAATATTCAATTAATTCCGTCACAAACGTACCTGTACCCGTCGCCGGATCTAAAATTTCTACCCCAGAATCACACAATAACTTACCAAAATGTTTATGTACCAAATAATCCACACTTTCGATCATAAAGCGAACAATTTCATTCGGAGTATAAACAATACCTAATCTATCTGCTGCTTTGGGATTATATGCTTTATAAAAATTCTCATATATTGCTTTCAAAAACTTCTGTTTTTCATGATGATTATAAATACTCGCAGCAGTTCGACGAATTACCCCATAATAACGTTCAATACTACTTAATGTATTCCGTCTCACACTCCCCGTAAAAAAGGTATTAATAACCCCTTGTAACTCCCTAGCAATATTATTCTCCCGATGAAACTGAGACTCATTAAAAATAGTCAGAAAAATGTCCTCCGTTAAAATATGTTGGATGATCATTTCTCTCACATCTTCGATAGTAATCTCAGGGTTAATAGACTCTTGACAAATGGTTAAAAACTTATCCCTTGCTGCAATAAACTTCTTATTTTCTTGAGACTGTTTAGCGATAATTTCCCGTAAAGAATCCAAAATAGTCGGTAAATCTTCCTTAAAACTGTCTATCGCTTCTCGAAAGTCTTTAACCTCTGGACGAACATAATTAATAAACTGATTAATTAACCCGTCTAACCCCTCACTATCCTGCATGGAAACCCGTAATTTTTCTTCTCCTCCCTGTATTAAAACGGCGGTTTGTGAATCCTCAAATAAAATGTTATCATTAGGGTATCCTTTGCTTAATTTCTTCTCAATTTCCTCATCTAAATTATCATATTGATCCTTACTTTCCCAGTAACCCCAATCTAACCGTAACGCATCCTTTACTGTCCCATCAGGTCGAATATTTTGATCTTTGTAAGGTAACTCAGGAATTAACAAAAAATCCCTCGTTTTGCAGTATTCATTTAATAAACTTTGAAACGCATTTCTAATAGAACTTTCGTGACGACTTCCTCCATATTGGATAATGCGTTCAACTTCTGCTTGATACTGACTAATTAATAAACGAGACATCTCACTTCCTTGGGATAATGTAGTGCTAAAATTCCCCTATTTATATTATTTACCCTTTGGTTGTCATGATAAATAAGTGGGGTTAAATTATTTAAAAAAATTAATATAAAACTATTGTCGTGATGGGTTAATCATGTCAGACAACTGGTCACAGTCTAGAAAGCTATGTTACCTTTTATTTAATGCGATCGCTGAAATTGATCCCTTAATTGGTTTATTTAAAGTTAAAAAGAATTGCCATGACCACTATATTAGATTTAAAACCATTAATTAAGTTGACATCAGAAGAATTTTATCAACTCTGTCAAATCAATCGAGATATCCCCTTAGAATTGAGTTGTAATGGAGAATTAATTATTATGTCACCGGTTGGTGGGGAAACAGGAAAGAGAGAATCAGAGTTAAATTTTCAAGTTAGTCTTTGGAATCATCAAACTCAGTTAGGAGTTGTCTTTAGTTCATCCACTGTTTTTAACTTACCTAATGGGGGAAATCGTTCCCCTGACGTTGCTTGGATAAAAAAAGAAAGATGGGAACAATTAACTCTTGAACAAAGACAAAAATTTCCTCCTATTTGTCCTGATTTTGTCATTGAATTACGTTCTCCAAGTGATAACTTACAACCCCTAAAAGAGAAAATGCAAGAATATTTAGATGCTGGTTTAAGCTTAGGATGGTTAATTAATCCTCAAGATAATACAGTGGAAATTTATCGTCCTAATCAATCAGTAGAAATTTTAAATTTACCTGTGTCTTTGTCAGGAGAAGATGTGTTACCTAACTTTAATTTATTCCTTGAATCCTTGAGTAAGTAATCGTTTATTTTCCAGGTTCTAACCGAATTAATTTCCCATTTCTATCATCGGTCAAAACATAAACAAACCCATCGGGACCTTGCTCAACATCCCTAACCCGTTGCTCAAATTTTATCGGATATTTTCCCACAATTTCATTAACATCATTTAAGTCAATACGAATCACTTCCCGAGCCACTAACCCCCCGGCCAATAAGTCCCCTTTCCAGTCAGTAAACTGATCCCCATCATATAGAGTCAGTCCCGAAGGTGCGATCGCAGGAGTCCAAACCACCAAGGGATCAACCATACCCGGCAGCGATCGCTGATCTGATATCTCACCCCCCGAATATTCTCGACTATGAGTTACCACGGGCCATCCGTAGTTCCCCCCTGCTTTAATGTTATTGAGTTCGTCCCCACCCTTTGAACCGTGTTCGGTGGACCAGATTTCACCGCTTTGCTGATTCACTGTCAACCCTTGAATATTACGGTGTCCATAACTCCAAATAGCCGGGTTTGCATTGTCTTGATCCACAAAGGGATTATTCTCAGGGATGCTACCATCATCATTGAGGCGTATAATTTTCCCTAAATAACTATCCAACTGTTGCGCTTGTTTGCGACTCAACTCTCCATCTATGGTTAAGGGGGGGTTCCCTCCGTCTCCAATGGACGCTAAAAACGTTCCGTCTTCTAACCACACCAAACGAGATCCGAAATGTTGTCCTCCGGTTTTACTAGGGGACACCTGAAAAATGACTTCTAGATCCCGTAATTGATTCTCTTGTAAAATAGCACGGGCAATTCTGGTCTGGTTATCGTTACGACTCCCTGAAGCATAGGTCAAATAGATGTAATTATTTTCCTCAAAATTGGGGTGTACCGATACATCTAATAACCCTCCTTGACCCACTGCAAAGACTTCTGGAACCCCTTTAATAGGTTCGGATTCTAATTTTCCATTTTTGACAATACGAAGCCTTCCAGGGCGTTCTGTGATGAGGATGTCTCCATTAGGAAGCCAGTCCATCGCCCAGGGATGTTCTAACCCCTCTATCATGGTAATTTGTTGAATATCTTGTTGGGTTTCTGATGCTTGACTGGTTTGATTAGCGGTTGGTTGAATCGTCGTATTACTAGAAGAGTCAGACGGAGAAAAGCAGCCTCCTACCCCTAAAAAAATGATGACGTTGAGTATCGCCAAACAGAAACGGTTGGGTTTAATGAGTCTCATGGTCATATTTATAATTGTCTATGGAAACAAAAGTAATCTTCGTGAAGTTTTCTTGACACCTAGAATGTATCAAATTTTAATTAATTTCTCATCACTGATCTATTGTATCAAGATCCGTTTAGAGTGGACTAGAGGATTAATATTAAAATCTTAACATACTAAAGATTGCCTAAATAAAAAGCCTGATTTCGTCGATAATAAGCTATTTAATCTCTATATTTTGTTGTACACTTATTATTAATAGGGCATTTCCTACCCAAGATAAGCACTGAGTTTAACTAAGCTTTAAAAACTTATCTAATCTTTGTTGAGACTCCTTGTCCTCACCCATTTTGCTAGGTTGCCCTACTTAAATATCTGTTAGAATCATTAAATAGAAGTGAAGACGGCCATGTCAACTGTTGAATTTTCATACGATAACACGAAGTTATACATTGCGTTTACATGAACAATAACATGGGTATGTCAGAATGAATTTGAGGAAAACAAAACCTTCAATTTGATTCTTGTATATTTGAGGAAATCATATCAATGTCTACATTGACCTTTAAATCTGCGGCCACTGCTTTAGCAATCACTGCTACTACGATCGCTTTTGCTCCTCAACAAGCACAAGCCTTCAGTATTGGTGATACCCTAAACATCACAGGGATGGCTGACTTTAGCCTTGACCCTGATCCATTAAGTGCAGCTGACGGCAACAACGTTATTGACTTTATTGGTGGAGAAGTTGAATCCGATTCAACGGGTGAATTTGGAATACGTTATTATTCTCCTAGCACCATTAACCCTCCTGCTAATCTGTTTAAGCGTCAAGTTTCCGTTAGTGATGTTGTCTTAAGTCATGTTAGCGGTAATACCTACTTAGGTTCAGCCAGTAATCCTTTAATAACCTTCTTTG
>NZ_PRLH01000225.1 GCF_003013815.1 Cyanothece sp. BG0011
TGGACTATACAATCCTTCGATTAACGGTGGTAAGTCCTCATCGAGATGGTCACGGATTTTCAACCCCTGAATAAATGCCCCTTTGCGATCGCGTCCTTTGCTAACGGTGAAACCCAATTGATTGTTACACAGGTCTAACAACAAGAAAGAGAAGCGACTTAAAGATATGGCGTTAACTCCCGATAATGAACAATATTCGCTGTAATTTGCATATAACCAGATAGTTTCCTTTGATTCTCCCAAAGGTGACTTACAACCGACCTGGGTTTGATAGTCCTCGATGTAAACCACCTTCTCGTTTAACCATGCTGCAATGCTATTGGTATCAATTAGGTTCTCTAGCTTGCTTTTTCGCAATCCTGGGGCGTAGTTGTAGGGGTCTTTGATAATTTGGGTGGCTTGGTGTGAATCCATTTCTAAAACCCAATTTAGAAGCCCTGGTATGTGTGGGGCAAATTCCCTGTTATATTGTTATTCCTGTCATGATCTATCAGCTTCCTTTGATCCTTGTCAGCAATACGCTGATTCATTGATAAGGGAATCTCTCGACGGTATAACCCACTGGTATGATCTCCAGTTTTAATCGGCTCGTTCGACGTGATGATTACTAAAGCATTCGGATAAAAACTTGCTAGGGCCTGCTTATACTTCTGCTCAAATCTTAGGCGATCGCCTCCTGTTAATGCCTTGAGTTTCTTTACCCCCTTATAACTGGTGGCTTCGTTGATTATCACCAGCCGTTTATCTTTGATGTTGGAGGTTTCAAACTTATCTTTTTCCAAAATGTCTAAGTCGGTGACATGAACATTCTCGGCTCCAACTAAGGCGATCGCTAATTTGGTTAACGTGGACTTTCCACTTCCCCCCGGTCCACACAAAGCCAGGAATTTCTGCCAGTCCGCCCGTCCGGTGACGATGCCATGAAGATATGCCCTAATTAGGTTAACTAAGGTTGCGTCCCTTCCATCATTTCTAAAAGCCATTGCTTGATAGGGTTACAAGATGCCAAGGGGTTAAAGTCATACGGTAAGCACCATGTTAAGTAATTTGTGGGACTATGGGGCCACAAGTCCTTTGTCTCAATGTCTAATACCCCGTTCCGGAAGGGGATAAGTCCTTTTTGACTATTGGTGGACATTTCGTTGACTAACAATACCCTAGATAACCGTTTGCCTATTGCTTCGACAAAAGTGAACTTATAATCTGATACTTTTGGGATTTGTGCCTTTAACTGCTCTATTAACTCTAATTTTTGTGACCTATCCCTGTTACTTCCTTTTACGGCACTTATCGCCGTTTGAATTTGCTGGCTAATGGTTTCTGCTTTGTCAACTAATCCATCTAGTTCTAGCATTAACCTCTGTTCTAAACGTTCTTTAGTGATTAAATCCCATATTCCTTCTTTTTCAGCATTATACAAATACCATTCTTTCGTTATCCCTTCATAAATGAGTCTATCTTTGTATAAAGAGGCTAAATACTCACATACCCTTTTCTCATTCCATTTGGGTAAGTCATGCTCTAGTTGAGTTATTTTGATTGAGGCCGGTTCATTACTCCGATTTTCCCATACTTCACCGAACCATTGGGCCCCGTTGGCAACGATCGCATCATCAATGCCTTTCTCCGGTGTCTCCCAACTTAGAAACAAAACTTTACAACAAGCATCACGGAAGCACGACGCTAACCTCTCCCTGGCCGCTATTACCGCAGCTTGGGTTTTAAACTTCTCGTCTTGATCAAAGACGATAACTACTTCGCGGCCCGGTTGGGCTAAGTATTGAAGCTGTGGCAATAACGTGGGGTTTCCGTCGTCTTTGGGTGAACCGTTCCATATTCCGGGAATGCTAATGGCCGCTACCCCTTGGGATAATAAGGCTCCTGCTTTTTTGGTTCCCTCAACAACGGCGATCGCCACTTCTGGATTCTCCTTCACCCATTTCCAGAATAATTGATCTTTTTGCCGTAGAAATTCTTTATAGGTTATCCCCTCGGTTAATATCCATTGTTCTCGAATTCTTTCTCGGTATTCTTTTAATAATCCCGACTTCTTGGCGACTTTTAAGCCGATACGTCGAGAAACCTTAAGACAGATGGCTTCAACCGGTTCATAGGGGGGAACTTCATATTTTCGGGTTTTACCATCGGGGGTAACTTTGGGGTTATTGGGTTTAAGCTGGCCCCAGAGAATGTCTTCTCCTGTTTCCGGGTCAATGGCGTTGACTCCATATCCCCCGTCCTCTAAGTGGACGTTGGCTTTTAGGGTTCTGTTGTTGATTCGTCCATCGTTCCGACGGGGTACGTTGTCTGAGTATAGTAAGAAATCGTAAGTGGCGAGGCCAATAAGCGATCTCACGTTGAGTAAGACGATTTCTGGGTCGACTCCAGAACCGATAACCCATTCATTGCGGTGCTTTTCGTTGATGTTATTCATGATTACTCCATTGCAGATATACCGCTATATCTCCCAGGAGTTTCCGTTCTTAAATGCTGGCAAGTACAATAGTAAATATATATATGTATTGATGAAGTTGTATTTTCCTCATCAACTGGGTTCGGAAGCAGTATTTTTGAAGCAGAAACAACGAGGAAATACAGCTTTTTTTTGACTAATTATCCAAATAAAAATAGCCGAATACCCCCTACTAGGTAGGGACAAGCTTATTTTTCGCTGACTAATTCTGCCTCTACGTATTCAATCAAGTCTGCTGGCTCGCACTGAAGCGCATCACATAAGCGAATAATTCTTTCTATCCATTCAAGGACGCTACGACCTTTCTCGTAATTTCTGATGGTTGTTTCAGTTACACCAACTTTCAGGGCTAACTCTCGTTGCGTTAACCCGGCCTGTTCTCTTAGTTGTGCGATTCTACTCACTGGCAATTTACCCATAAAAGTCTTATACCAGAATAATAACATAAAAGTCCTTGCATAAAACTATTGACACCGTAAATAGTTTTACGCTAATATATTTACAGTTAAGGAGTTTCATTTTTTGTTACCAGAGAGAACTGGTCGAACAAACACCGAAAGAGAAAAATCCTTAACTGACAACAAAAGAGAGCGCAAGAAACTAAAATTTCTCGGCTCTCCCTAACTCTTTTATTACTTTCATTATGCAACAGAACCAAGATGTACAGCCTATCGAGGGCTTAACCCAGTGCAATACCTGTCTTAATTGCCCCATGTTCACCGATTTCCGAGACTCTCGCAGTCGAGGATGGTGTTCAGCCTTTGAGAGAATGGCTAAGACTTTTCATCCCTTAACCCACGACTGTGAATTAGCGATCACTCAATACACCGAACAAAACCCTATCGAGGTTGCCATTACCCTGTGTACCCATGAATTAGCCATTGATCCCGATGATGGCCATAGTTATCCCAAGGAAGAGCGAGTTATCAGCTTTGCTGTGACTGAAGTGAGCAGAAAAGCGGTATTAGAAGCTTTTGAACCTCATAAAGACCAATTTAAAGGCTTTTATATTCTGGATTATCATCAGTGTTTTCCCAACGCTGAATTTTAAACCATCAAGGGTGGGCAATGCCCACCTTACTTTATTTCTTTTTCAAAAAAAAGTCCATAATTGATGAAATTAGAGCTAATCATGAACAATCAACCAATTATTGATAATATTATCATCTGGAAAGGATTTGGCTATCCCCATAAGCCTAATAATCCTTGGGACTCAAAGTGTCGTTTAAGAATTTGGCAACAAAACCCTGTCATTGTACTATTTTCAGACTTAGACATTCCAGATACAGGAACGTCGATCACCAACTGTTGCGAAAATATCTCAAGCATTGTGCAGTTTCATTTTAGGCTACAAAACCCCATTCGTTGGTTTGAGCATTATCCGAGACATCACCGTAGTCTCCAACAACAGCAAGAGTCCCTTGAAACCGTTGACGAAATATTTTATGACTATGACGAAAAAGAACAACGGTATAAAAAGCCACGTTGGAAAGCTTATGACCGAAAATCCTTTGAAAAGCTGGTGAATTGTTCTATTTTGATTGATGATGTCGATTCTCTTACTACAATCAGTCTCGCAAATCCTTGGCAAAAGCATCAGGAAGATTTTAAACAGGGACTCGAAGATCGTAGAAATCGAAAACCTTTAAGAAACAATCCGACAAAAGCTTATCAAGAAGGTTATTTCACTGCAATGCAAGAACAACATGAGTTTAATTGATGCAAAACGTTATGTTAACGAATTTTCATAACTTAAGGCAAAATCTCAACTATTTCCTTCGCAAACCTCCCATTGATTGCCACAAAGTTCATAATCCTTCTACTCCTTTTTGTTCTGGATGCGAACCCGAACAAACCTTCGAGTGTGAACAGTGTGGCCAGTTAACCTCTTGGTGTAATGGTGGTGACGGGGATGAACTTTGCGATCGTTGTTGGGACCAAAATCAACCTGATGACGACCCGATTCCTTTATCGCAGTTAACCCAAAAAACTACTAAATACTAAAATTAGGTTAAACGATTTAATTATTAAATAGGAGAAAGGACAATGAATAATCTTCAAGAAGATGCTAAGTCAATTTTTAAGCGAATCAAGAAAAATATTACTGAAGGTTCCTTATATAAAGACATAGAAAATAAATATAATTATCAAAATGTAAGAGATTACGGCTCAATCAAAAATATGATTATTTCCTGTTTGGCTATGACAGGTAATAGTGATAATATCTTACCTTCGATGTTTAATCAAAAAAGTTATTTAGATGATATTGTTTGGCAAGAAAATGTCCTAGCTTCTTTAAGTATAATTCAAAATCAATTACCCCTTTACTGGTTAGAAAAAGAATGGTTGAAGATGATACTTAAAACTGATTTACCATCAGTTATTGATGAAATCAAAATGCCTTTTAAAGAAGCTATTTTAATTCTACCAGAAAACTTAATCATTTCTCCTGATGGTTTTCCTGTTGAATTTATTTACTTTAAACATTTTTTAGCAGGGGAAAAAGGTAAAGATATTTTAATTGATAGTAATTTTACTAGAAATTATGTCACTTTAAAAAATCCTCCAAAACTTTCAGAAACTATTACCTGGAGTACAACAATGTACGGTTTGGGATATATGGAAAATCTGAATGTCAAAGCAGGAAAAATTATTAGAGGTGGCTTCGATTTTTATAACTTTCCCGATACTTACGACCCAAAAACTTTTAATCAATCTGAAGAAAAAGCTTTTATGGTAAAAATAAGTGACTTAATTATCAAAACCATATTATTTCTACAAATTTATCCTCAAATT
>NZ_PRLH01000050.1 GCF_003013815.1 Cyanothece sp. BG0011
AGATTAGCTCAGGAAATTCGAGAATTAATAGACCAGGCAAAAGCTCAAAAATCTGTCATAGAAAGAAAATCTGACCCCATTCCCTTAGTACAACCTAAAGGAGATTTAGCGAACCTTGTTTCTGTGAGATATCCAGATACTAGGCTGTCTGATATGATTTTGCCGTCTGAACTAGCTGTTAGACTAAAACGGGTATTAACTGAGCAAAGACAAGGAAAACGGTTACGAGAATATAATCTTACACCTCGTCGTAAATTATTGTTTGTCGGGCCTCCTGGTTCGGGAAAAACCATGACCGCAGCCGCCTTAGCAGGAGAACTTCAATTACCTTTATTTACGACTTTATATGACAGTCTTATTGGTAAGTATATGGGAGAAACCGCTAGTCGATTAAAACTTATTTTTGAAGCAATGACAATGACAAAAGGAGTCTATTTTTTTGATGAATTTGATGCCATTGGTACGCAACGTCAAAACACCAATGATGTCGGAGAAATTAGAAGGATTCTTAACTCATTTTTAATGTTTCTAGAAAATGATCAAGGGGATAGTCTTATTATTGCAGCGACTAACCATCCTAACTTATTAGATAAAGCTCTTTTTAGAAGATTTGATGATGTTATAAAATACAAGTTACCTGATTCAGACATTATCCGTGAACTGATTCAAACTCGTTTAATAAGTTTTGAAATTGATTGGAAAGATTGGTCACAAATTATAGAGAAAGCAACGGGACTTGCTCAAGCTGAAATTGTGAGAGCAACAGATGAAGCAGCAAAGCAAGCAGTCTTATCAAACAGTGGCAAAGTTAGCGAAAAATCTTTGATTTCAGCTATTATGGAACGTAAAGAGATGAGTTTTGATGACTAAAGACAATTAATTAATAGAATGGTAAAATCTTCTCGCAAGCTTCCTCACCTATATCTACGCAATAATGGTAAAAAGGTAAACTATACATCCACATTTTCAGGTGGAAGAAAAATTTCACCACCCTATCGAAACCGAAAAGAACACGCTGAAAAGTTACAGCGTCAAATTGGTGAAGCGATTGAAAAAGCACGTCAACAATTAGAATCTCGTTTATCAGAAATTGCCGTTGGTAAACCTGGATTTTATTTAGAATTTGAGGTAACAAAAGATCAAGCAAATGCTTTTGAAAGCTTGGCAGATAAACGAAAAAAGCTTGAACTTGTTTCTGTTAAATCTTCTCTTGAGCAAGAAGATATAGTTAAAGCAACTGTATTTGTTCCGGAGTCTGCTACAGATTTTTTTCAGGAAAAAGTAGAACAGTATCTTAATGAAAATAATAAACCTACTAAGAAGCTGAATGAGAAAAATTTAACTATTGTTACCTTACTTTTTCTTATCAATACAGAATTAGATAAATTTATATTTTTATTATTACTGCTACCATTCCGTCCTAAAAATGAAAAATTAATAAGTCGAGTAGAAACTGTTGAAATTGGTACAGCTAAATCATTATTTACTGATAGTCTTGACTTGTTTCCTCAAAATGAACAAGCAATATGGTGGGAAGTTTGGTTACGTCGTGATCAACTAGAAAACTTTCAAACTATCACGCAAAGATTAGAAATTACTACTAAATCAGAAATAAAATTTCCAGAAAGAATTGTTGTCTTAGCAATGGCTAATGTAGAAGCTATAGAACAAGTTATTAAAAATTCTGATACCATTGCTGAATTACGAATTGCTAAAGATACTCCTTCATTTTTTCTTGAAATGGGATTAATTGAGCAGCAACAATGGGTAAGAGATTTAGAAAATAGACTTGAATCATTGAGATATGATATTGATATTAGAGATAATGCTGTTGCTGTATGTCTGCTTGATACAGGAGTTAATGGGACACATCAACTGATTAAAAGAGGTCTTGATATTGCTGACTTATATACCTGTGATCCAAATTGGGAAACAAATGATCATCATGGACACGGAACTCAAATGGCTGGATTAGTTCTTTATTCAGATTTATTTGAAGCTTTAACATCTTCTGAATATATAACCCTTGCTCACTGTTTAGAATCAGTTAAAATTCTTCCCCCTGTTGGAGAAAATGATCCCGAATTATATGGAGCAATTACGGAACAAGGGGTATCTCTTCCTGAAATTCAAAACCCAAAAAGAAAACGAATTTTTTCTATGGCCATAACAAGTCCTAAACCTTCTCCCAATTATGGCACTCCTTCATCTTGGTCAGCAGCAATTGATCAACTTTGTTTTGGTGAAGATAATTATAAAAGATTGATGATTATTTCAGCCGGAAATATTCGAGATGATATATATACTTCTGATTATCTTAATATCAACGATGTAAACACTGTTGAAAATCCTGCACAAGCTTGGAATGCTTTAATTGTTGGAGCTTATACCGAAAAAGTTAATATTACTCATCCTGACTTTCAGGGTTGGCAAGCTGTTGCACCATCTGGTGATTTATCTCCGAGAAGTCGCACTTCTGTTACTTGGGACAGTCAATGGCCCATTCGTCCTGATGTTGTTTTTGAAGGAGGAAATTGCGCTTCTGATGGAGAAAATGCCGCCCAAAATATTGATGATTTATCTATTTTAACGACTTATCATCGTCCTGAAAAAAGATTATTTGAAAGAATGTCAGATACCAGTTGTGCCACTGCATTAGCAAGTTATATGGCTGCAAAAATATTAGCAGAAAAACCCAACTATTGGCCAGAAACAATTCGTGCTTTAATTGTTCATTCAGCAGAATGGACACCGGCAATGCAAGAGTATTTAAAATCAGCTTCTTCCCAAAGAAAAAAAACCTCTATTATTCGTCGATATGGTTATGGAGTTCCTAATTTAGAAAGAGCATTAAGAAGTACCAATAATGACTTAACTTTAATTATTGAAGATCAAGTTAAACCCTTTGTTAAAGGATCAAGTAAGATTAAAACTAATGAGATGAATTTTCATACTTTACCTTGGCCAACTGAAGAATTAGAAAAATTAGGAGAAAGTATTGTAGAATTAAAGGTGACATTATCTTACTTCATTGAACCTAATCCTGGTGAACGTGGTTGGACAAAAAAGCATCGTTATGCTTCACATGGATTGCGATTTGAAGTAAAAAGGCCATTAGAAAGTAATACACAATTTGAGAAAAGAATTAATAAAGCGATGAGAGAAGAAGATGAAAAAATATCGAGCAGTGGAGAGAATGATAACTGGTTTCTAGGTGCTAATCTAAGAAATAAAGGGTCGTTACATTCTGATAGATGGACTGGAACTGCTGTTGAATTAGCTGAAAGGAAAATGATTGGAGTTTTTCCTGTTGGTGGATGGTGGAAAGAAAAAAAATATCTTGAACGTTATGATCAAACTGTTCGTTATTCATTAATTATTACTATTCGAGTTCCAGAAATTGAAATTGAATGTGATCTTTACACACCCGTATCTGATCAAATTAAAGCATCCCAAGAAATTAAAAATAAACAAGATATTTCTACAGCAACAGAAATTGAGAACTAACTTTTAAATATTATTTTTTCTCCAAATGTAAAAAATACTCATCTTATTTTATTATTAAGTAAAGTTATTATAGATTGGTTGATCATGTCATCAATTAAAGCCTATTTAAAGTGGATAATTTTAGGAATTACCCTATTTTTCGTTATTTCTACCTTTAGAAATCATTGGCAAGCTGTCACAGAAATCACCATAACTTCTCAAGGATGGATATTTTTATTTTTAGCTTTAATTGTTACTTTATTAGCTCATATTTGGTCGGCTTTTGTCTGGATAAGAATCCTCTACTTATTTAAGCAATCTTGTTCCTATCAATGGGGATTAAAAGTTTACTTAGTAACGAATATTTATAAGTATTTACCTGGAAATTTTGGCCATTTTTATGGTCGTATTAATGCTGTGTCTAAACAAGGGATTTCTTTATCAGTTGCGAGTTTAAGTGTGTTATTAGAACCCTTATTAATGTCTGCGGCTGCTTTATTTATTGCTTTATTAAGTCATAGTATCGGCATTATTGAAACTACAAGAAACTTTAATATATTATTCTTACAATGTTTTCTCTTAATTAGTGTTTTAGTGGGGATTCATCCTTTTATTATTAATGGACTTCTTCGCTTTATCAAAAAGATAAAATCAAAGGAAAATCAAGAAACAGAAACTATCTATCTACAGAAATATCCTGGTATTATTTTAATGGGAGAAAGTATATTTTTGTTATTAAGGGGACTAGGGTTTATTTTTGCTTTAATGGCTTTTATGTCTATTAGTTTTCAACAAATACCGATTATTATTAGTGCCTTTAGTTTTGCTTGGTTACTAGGTTTAGTTATTCCGGGTGCCCCTGGAGGTTTAGGGGTGTTTGAAGCGACGATTATTGCTTTATTAGAAACATCATCTTTACCCATCGGTATCGTTTTAACCACTATTGCTATTTTCAGAATTATTAGTATTTTAGCTGAAGTCATGGGAGCAGGACTAGGTTATTTAGGGTTTAAGCGTTAGGAACTAAAAGAGAGTAATCTCGGAATCAGGAAAAAAATATAGAATCTTCAAACCTTTATATAAGAGAAATCAAAAAGAAACCTTAAGATTACGCATTTTAAACCAAAATTAACTTGTTGATTACTTCTTCTTATTTCATTTTGATAATACTTGGTATTCGTGAGGAGTAATTCATCGTAATTATTAGGATTATTGAGAATTATCTTCATTAAACAACTTTATCCCTAACATTGGAGAAGATGAAAAACATTTTAAAAATTATTGCTGGTTTAACGACTGTAGCCAGCATGGCTACCGTTAGCGTAAAAGCAGCACAAGCACAGACAGCTTATCCTGAAGCACAAATGAAAGGGCTTCGTGGTTGGGACACCGAAGCGATTTTTACCATTGGGGAAACCATCAATGGTTACACCCCTACAGGTATTTTAGATGGAATTGGAGCCTTTAAACTCAACGATACTACCGTTCGCTTTCTGGTTAACAGTGAGTTAAGCGGTGGTCAAGGATACGCTTATGATCTCAATACCCTCGATGGTATTGCGGGTAATGAAGTCACTGTACCGGGTGGTGCGCGCATCAATTTCTTTGATGTAGATATCAACAGCAAGCAAGTCATTGATGGTGGACTGGCTTTTAACCGAATTTTTGATCGGGCTGGCAATTTAATCACCGATACCAGTCAGTTTCCTATCGGTGCATCCTTAAACCGTTTCTGTTCCGGTATGCACGTTGATGCCGGAACCTTTGGGTTTGTCGATGATATCTACTTCGCCGGGGAAGAAACGAACGGTGGAACTGAGTTTGTCCTAGATGTTGCCTCGATGAACAGTGCTGAAGGTGGCGCACTCTATGCAGCCCCTGCCTTAGGCCGCGCTGCTTGGGAAAATATTACCCCCATTGACCCCGGTAATGAGAATCAAGTTGCCTTACTGGTGGGAGACGATAGAGAAGCAGCCCCCATGTATTTATACATTGGTGAAAAAGATAGTTCAACTGGGGCTGGTTTCTTAGAAAGAAACGGTTTAGCCCAAGGAACCCTTTATACTTGGGTGGCAGACAGTGGGGAAACCATCCCAGAGGCCGGAGGGTTTATCGGCACTGGCAATAGTCGTTCTGGTAGTTGGGTTCCCGTGGTTAATATTGATCCCAACACCCCTGATGCTGATGATAGCGACGGCTTTGACGCCGACGGTTATGCCACTCAAGACGGTTTAGATACTCAAAGTGGTCGGGCTGCCTTTTTGGGTAATACAGTCGTGCCTGGGTTGACTGATGTGGGGGCCTTTCTCTTTTCTCGTCCTGAAGATGTGGCCACAAACCCCGACAACCCACTGGAAGTTGTTATGGCTTCTACCGGTCGGGATAGTGTCTTTCCGGACGATAGTTGGGGAACCACCTACACCTTTGTCAACGACTTAACGGCCTTAACTGCTGAAGCGACGATTCTTTACGATGGAGACGATGCAGGCAACGGTCAGTTTGCCGGGCCTGACTTTGGTCTTCGTAGCCCTGATAACTTAGACTGGGCAGATGATGGGTTAATCTACATTAATGAAGATCGTTCCGTTGGTGGTTTTTGTTTAACCAGTGGGGAAGAAGCCTCTATCTGGCAACTTAATCCGACCAATGGTCAGTTAGCACGAATCGCTCAAATGGATCGCAGTGTTGTGGTCCCTGCTGGCGTAACCGATAATGACCCGAATGACTGTGGTGACTGGGAAAGTTCCGGTATTTTGGATGTCACTGAACTGTTTGGCAGCAAGGAAAGACTTTTTGTCTTAGATGTTCAAGCCCATAGTCTCCGTGATGGGGTCATTGCTAGTGCAGACTTAGTACAAGGGGGTCAGTTAATTCTTATGTCTGAGTCAGTGCCTGAACCGACTTCAACCCTCGGCCTGTTAGCTTTAGCCGGTGCTGTTGGTGCAGGAACTTATGGCCGTAAGCACAAAAAATAGGAGTTATACCCCCTCAGGCAATGGTTGACGTTACAGTTAAACCCTTGCTAGGGATAACTCCCAATCTATCAGGTTCGCACTTCGACACTGCTCAGCACAAGCTCCAGATTGACACTGAGCGCAGTCGAGGTGCTATTTCTATTGTAAGCAACAGCAAATCTTAAGCCAAGGCAATAATTAGCTAATATATCGAGAAATAAAGTCTTTGAAAGCTTTAGCAAAAGAACTTCTTGCCTCAGGACCTTCATCAGAAGACTCATCAACCGAAGCACCCTGTTCCTTAGATTCCTCTTTAACTTTAGGTTGAGCAGGGGTTTCGGTTGGCTTTTTGGCCTCGGTTTTAGTTTCCTTGGTGGTTGGTTCTTTAAGTTCAGAACTCGGAGGGGTTTCTGTTGGCTTTTTAGCCTCAGTTTCAGTTTCCTTGGTGGTTGGTTCTTTAAGTTCGGAACTCGGAGGGGTTTCTGTTGGCTTTTTAGCCTCGGTTTCAGTTTCCTTGGTAGGAGCTTCTTTAAGTTCGGAACTCGGAGGGGTTTCTGTTGGCTTTTCAGCTTCTGGTGTGTCTAGATTATTTTCTTTTACTTGTGTCATAGGAGTTGTTTCTTCTGATTCTATAGTGTTATCGGTTGAATCTATATTGTCCACTTCTTCTGTAGAAGTGTCTTGATTTGATGGTGTTATTGTAGCAGGTGAATCAGAAATTGTCGTTTCAGGGGGAGAAGTTGGGGGCGTTTCTTCCGGTTCGGGAGGCTGTAAAACTTTGATAAACTGCTTTAATTGTTCTTCTTCTGTTACTGATAGCTGACGAACTTCTTCGACTTTTTTGGCGATTTCTGTCTCACCTAGATAGGCTAACCAGTTCTCAAAATCTCCACGTTTCAAATAATATATGACTTCTTGAGGAGACTGATGGCAGACTCCGATTAAATCTTGTACGCTATAAGCGAGGTGACCACTGCTAAATCTAAAGGGTTCTGGCATGGTTTCTTTTGTAATCTATAAGAATAATTGAAGAGATTAAACTCTCTTTCTCAAGATACTATCAAAAAGCCCACCTCTACGCTATCATCCGATAGTTAGGGTAAAGAGAATAATAATCAATCTTTCAGGGAAAACTCAGCTTTCTATCATCTAGAGTTTAGTCAATTGTGAGAGTATGAGCATAGACTTATCTTGCATTGTTAACAATGGTCTTTATCAAATCGTTCCCTAAGATGAAACAATTGTCTCATCTGACTTCTCTGCGACTTCGACTAACCGTCGGTATTGCTGCTATGTCCATTTTAGGATTAAGTGGGGTGGTACTTTGGATTAGTTGGCAAATGCAGAGTATTTTAGTTGTTACCCATAAAAATAATACACGCTATATTGTCGGTCGTTTTCCGTCTGATGTCGAAATCTATAGCGATATGGTTTCTTTAGAAGAGGGAACCCAAAAAGCCATTGATAACCTATCTAACCCCCAAACTTTACTATGGGTGAAAACCCCTCAAGGGGAAATTTTTGCCCAGTCTCAAGCTTTACAAATGGGAATGACAGGCAGCAATTTAGTCTCTTTAACTGATATTCCCCCACAACCAGAATTGCAAAAGGTGAATAATCGTTATTGGTTATTATGTTCGACGAAATTAGTGGTAAAAGGGGTGACTCTAGGCAATTTTTATATTGCTCAAGATATTACTAAAGATCAGATGATGTTTTGGGGTGTGATGCGGAGTCTGCTGATCATCAGTGTTATGGCAACTATCCTGATGACAATCGCCATTGCTTGGTACATCCAAACGTCTTTAACACCCCTAAAGCGCATGAGTCAGATGACAAAGGATATTGACCCGGAAACCCTGGGAAAGGTACAACTTGAATTAGAAAATGCTCCCAGTGAGGTCAAAGAATTAGCCGGAACCCTACAAACCACCTTAACTCGTCTTGCTCATGCTTGGGACAATCAACGTCAGTTAGTCAGCAATGTTTCCCACGAGTTACGCACCCCTTTAACGGTGGTATCTGGCTATTTACAAAGTACCCTACGACGGGGTAATAATTTAACGGATTTGCAACGAGAAGCTTTAGAAACCGCTTCATCGGAGGCCGATCGCACGGTTCAATTATTACAGGATTTGTTAGATTTAGCTAGGGCCGAACATGGAGGGATGTATTTTAACCTAGAAACTATTGTTCTTAATGAGTTATTAACAGAAATTGAAGGGATGGTGCATCAATATCCTCTCCCTGTGACGGTTTCTCTTCCCACTCAAGTTATCAAGGTAAAAGGGGATAAAAATCGCCTCAAACAAGTGTTTTTGAATTTAATTGACAACGCAGTTAAATATTCCCATTCCCCTGAACCTATTATCCTGAAATTGAGTCACAATAAACAACAGGCCAAAATAGAAGTGTGCGATCGCGGTGTCGGTATTCCTTTAGCCGATCAAACTCGCATTTTTGAGCGATTTTATCGGGTAGACGAAGCCAGAAGTCGCAATATTGGGGGAACTGGACTCGGTTTATCTATCGTCAAAACCCTAGTAGAAGGGATGGGGGGAACCATTCATGTTATTTCCGGGCCCCATCAAGGCACAACCTTTACTATTCTGTTACCCTTGTTTTAAAGTCTGACTCCTATTTTTATCATTAATTGAGGATGAACACAAAAACCAAAGAAACCAATCAATATCTATTGTTATCGGGGGATGCTGAACGCAAGAAATTAGAAGTTAATTTCTGGTTAGTATCTGTGATAGCTTTATTGTTATTTATTGCTATTTATACCCTGACTTTATTATTCCTAAGACAGACGTTTATCGGAGTCCTTTTATATGAAAGAGGGTTTACCCAGTTTTTGGTCATTTATTTGGCTTGTTTTGTGGTTTCTTTGACAATTTTGAAACTGATTAAATTACAACAAGAAACCTTAGCCTTACGGCGTTCTTGGGTTCCTCAAACTGTCATCTTTGATAATCCGCGATCGCGAGATTTAATGACGTTACAAAACAATTTAACTAAACATAATCAACTCCTACCCATTCGTTGTAGTCGCATTTTGGGGGCTTATATTCAGTCAGGAAGTCGTAAAACAGCTTCAGAATTAGCGTTAGATGATTCTACCTTTTATCTAAGTGCAACAGAGTCGTCTTATAGTTTTCCCCGTGTTCTTGTTTGGGCAATTCCATTATTAGGATTTATTGGGACAGTTATCGGTATTAGTCAAGCGGTAAATGGGTTTTCTAGTTTCCTAGAACAAGCAGGAGAAATTGAGCAAATTAAAGAAGGAATAGGAACCGTAACCAGTGGTTTAGCGGTGGCGTTTGATACCACTTTATTGGCTTTATTACTCAGTGTTTTGGTGATGATTCCCTTAGTTTTAGTGGAAAGAATGGAATCGAGATTACTGTTGAGAATTGATATTTATATCAATGATTTAGTGTTACCTCGCCTCAAAGAAAGGAGTGAAAACTTAGATTACGATGGCATTAATCAATCCATTCGTCAAGCGTTTCAAGACTATTTACCTAACCCTGAAGCTTTAATCGAACCCGCACAAATTTATGCACAACAAGCGGCCGAAACCTTTTCTAAAAGCTTTATTTCAGAAATCGAAAAACTACAACAATTAAGCGGTCATTTAATCGAACAAATAGAAAAAATTAATAACATGAGTATCGAAGAAAAAAGCAAATTTCTCGAAACTTTAGATCAACAATTAAACGTTAATCGGCAGCTTTCTAACTCGATGATCACAGAAATCAAACAGATTCAACCCATCCTAGAAAAATTAAGTAAACCTCGTTTAATTACCTTTACTGACTCAGAAGAACTTTAATTTATGCGTCGTCGTTCTTTTTCTAAAAATTCCATAGAAGTGGAATTATTTCCCTTTCTTTCTATATTAGCCTGTACTATTGGTACGCTCATTTTATTGATCATTGTTTTAACCACCCAACTGTTAGAAAATGAACGGGAAATTACTATTATTGCTAAACAAGAAACCACAGGGGAAAATCAAGGTAAAATACCGAAATATGTAGAATGTAGAGAGGATGGGGTGTTATTACATCCGAGTCAAGTGTTTGTCCCTAAATCTGAAATTGATAATCGGCGATCGCCCTTAAATCAATTAATTCAGGAGGTACAAAAAAACAAAGATCAACAATACTTAATTGTCGTCCTTCGTCCCCAAGGAATTGATGTTTTTCAACAAGTTAGAGACATGGTAGAAAAACGAGGGATCGATATTGGATACGAACCCATTGATCAAGATTGGACATTAAAAATAGAAGAAGCAAACAACAATGAGAACTAGAAGATATCGTCATCTGAACTCACCCAGTCAAAACCTAGATTCTTTTTTAGATATTCTCACTAATACCGTCGGGGTATTAATGTTTATTAGTTTATTTATTACCGTTGTCGCAGTAGAATCAAGTACCATTGTGACAACTCCTTTAGTCTCTAATACTGAAAAGAAACCGCGCTTTTTTGAAGTTAGAAATAACAAAATAGCTTATATTAATGATGAAGAAGTGGATCGGCAAATTGCCCTTTTAATGAAAAATTTACCCGAATGTTATCTTCCTGAAATTCCTAGCAACTTAGATAGTTATACTTATCAATTTTATCTTAATCGCATTAAAGACTATGAAAATTGTAGAGCGCAAACCCTCCAAACTTTTCAACAATTTAAAGGACAAACCGAACATTATAAAGTAACATTTTATGACCTTGACGCACTCCTTTATGAACCCTTAACCCCCGACACAGGAGAATCTTATAAAACCATTGCTCAAACGGATTCAAACTTTAATAAAACCCTAGAAAAATTTGATCCAAACACAGATTATTTAGCATTTATTGTTCGTCCTGATAGTTTTTCTGCGTTTAGAGCAGCGAGAAAACAAGCATGGAAAGCGGGTTATAATGTAGGTTGGGAACCCTTAAAAGAAGAAACCCCTATTGTTTTTGGTTCTAATGGTAGAAGCGTCGGAGTCCAATAAAAATATTATTATATTTAACAATATTAAATGATAAAATCATGGTGAAGTGTACACTTTAGAAAATCAACAAATTGACAATGTTAGAAACAGAGAATAATAAACAACAGTGGGAAGAATTAGCCTTAAAAACTTTTTTAGAGATGTTAAGAGCTAAAGATGGAGACCTGGAAGTAGTAGCTAAACTATCTGAAGTTTTTTCCGATCTTGATAGTCTTAAACCAATGGCTACATTTCTTAAGGAACATTCAGCAGGAAAACAAGCATTTAAAGAATATCCCTGCTTGGGTAATATTGATTTAAATGAACTGAATAAATTACCCAAAAATAGTTTAGGTTATTGTTATAGTAATCATCTCAAGGAAAGAGGTTTAACGCCATTAAACCTAGAACAAATACCAATTACTAATGATTATGAATTTATTCTCGTACATATTCGAGACACCCACGATATTTGGCACGTTGTTACTGGTTTTGATACTGATATTATAGGGGAAATTCAATTAGAGGCATTCTATGTTAAACAACTTCGCTTTTCCCGTTTCTGGTTATCTTTATTAGCTAAAAATCTCTTAAAAACGACTCTTTATAATATTGAAAATAGTGAGAAATATTTAAACGCAATTACTGAAGGATGGATAATGGGGAGTAATGCTTCCCCTTTATTTGGTATTCAATGGAATCAATTGTGGCATCTTCCTCTAGAAGATATACGAACTTCTCTTAATATAAAATTAGACGACAAAAATTAATAAGTTAAAATATCTCTCATGATTTTTTGTTCTATCGGGTATAGCAACAGTAATATTATGATTAATAATTTATACGAGACAGATTATGTTCAATGGACACAATTGCAAATTGAAGCATTAAAAGCAAAAGATTGGAAAAGCATCGATTTTGAGCATCTAATTGAGACTTTAGAAATGGGAGATCCAAAAGAAACAGTTGAAAGTAATCTCATTATTTTGATTGCTCATCTTTTAAAACTTGCTGTTCAAAAAGATGCTCCTGATTGGATGACTAATCGTTGGTATAATTCCATTGATGAACACAGAAAAAGGGTTCTTAAAGCACAACGAAAGTATAAACCGATTAAAAAATATTTACCCACTGCTATAGAAAATTCCTATCCAGATGCCAGAGATTTGGCGATAAAAGAAGGAAAACGAGCCGATGGATGCAAAGTTATGAAAAGAGATGAGTCAGAATATCCTAATAACTGTCCTTTTACTTTTGAGCAAATTCTTGATGAAAACTGGTATCCAAACTAACAATTACTTTATTTCCGAACTAACTTATTATGCAGATTTTTAACCAATTATTAAATATATCTACTGACGAAAGTATTGGTTTATATAATATTACTGAAACCGTACAGCAATTTATTAACACGACTTCGATAAAAAATGGTCAAGTTCTTGTTTTTTCAAGACATACAACCACCGCTCTTGTTATCAATGAAGATGAATCTCGACTATTACAAGATATAAAAGTTTACCTAACAAAATTAGCTCCCCCCACAGAGTCTTATTTACACAATGATTTGCATTTACGAGATGTCCCTCCCGACGAACCCGAAAATGCTCATTCTCACCTCATGGCCATGACTTTAAGTACCAGCAAAGTGATTCCTATTGTAGACGGAAAATTAGCCCTTGGTACTTATCAGTCTCTAATGTTAGTTGAATTAGATGGACCCAGAAAACGGACTTTTTTTGTTCAAGTTTGGGGGGAACCTTAAATAAGGTATTCAGTTAATTTTCTGAGCAAAAATTGTTAATGTCTTCTTCTATCGATTCAATTACGTTTTGAATAGAATCCTTTAAACTTGGACTAATTTCTAATCCTAATCCTAAGTTTTCTGCTTCAATTAAATAAACCGTTACATCATTAGGAAACTCTTCTTTAAATATCTTTCTTCCTGCTGCTAACGCATGATCCCAGCGAAAGTCGTGTAAACTATAACTAGGTTCGGGTAATTCTTCTAATTCCTCTCCTGGTACTTGATAAATAGTGCCTGGTTCTGAATCGGTCGTACAAGCATCAATAATGATTAATTTTTCACTTCCCCTTGCTTGAAACATTACCTCCATTCCGGCGGTTCCACAGTCATAAATCTGTAGATTAGCTAAGCTTTTATCCTTAAAAATATCTTGTAATTTTTGAGCAATAATAACCCCCACTGCATCATCACATCGATTGAGATTACCGCAACCAATTACTGTTAACATATATCATAAATTTAAACTATATTATCAGTTATTATAACTGTAGCAATCTATTGACTAAAATTAAAATAAAATTATTATCTTACGATGTAAAAATATTTGATAATGCTTCGAGCAATTTATGATTCTCCTCAAACGTACGAACAGCAATGCGAAAATAGCGATCGCCTAATGTTTCAAAAGTGGAACAATCTCGAATCAAAATCCGATACTGTTGTAATAATTCCTGTTGTAATTGAAAACTCGGAATTTCAGTTTTAACTAAGATGAAATTCACAGAACTAGGAACAGGTTCTAACCCTTTAATGTGTAATAATCCTGTCAGTAACTGCTGATAAGCTGATGATAACCATTGTCTCGTTTGTTGTACAAAAGCTTCATCTTTTATAGCGGCGATACCGGCGTTAACCGCTAAACTATTGACAGGCCAAGGATCACGCCACCGTTGCCACCGTTGTAGATGATGGGGATGAGCGATCGCATAACCTAAACGTAGACCCGGAAGACTATAAAATTTAGTCAGCGATCGCACAATAATTAAATTAGGATAAGCCTCAATCCAAGGAAGTAAACTTTGTTGCCCGGAAGGGGGAACAAAATCCATAAACGCCTCATCAACCACCACTAATTTAAACCGTTCTAATAAGGGTAATAAAGCCTCTCTAGGGAATAATTGACCCGTCGGATTATGGGGATTATTAATAATAATACCGGCCTCAGTTCCCTGACAGTGATCCAAAAGATTCAAACCATCAGAGGTTGGCCAAGGAAAAGAAAGGGGGATAATCTTCGCCCCAAACCCTTCTAACCCTCGCCAATAATCCCGAAATCCAGGAATCATGACATAAGTATGTTTTTCCGCTGCCAAGTCACGGCTGGCCCAGGTTAATAACTCTGCTGCCCCATTCCCTGGCAAAATCCACTCAGAGGGCAGTTTATGCCATTCTGAGAGGGTTTTTCTCAATTTTGTGTATTGGGGATCAGGATAATGTCTAAGGCTGTCTAACGCCGTTTTAATCGAGGTTAAGACCGATGGGGGAGGACCGAGGGGATTAATACTAGCAGAAAAATCTAAAATAGAAGAAACTGGACAGCCAATTTGAGCAGCTGCCCAGACTAAATTACCACCATGAACGGGTTGTTTCATCTGCCGAAAACTACTTTTTCGGTGCAACCCGTTCTTTAAACAGCTTTCCGGCCGAGAAAGCAGGAACTTTAGTGGCAGGAATACTCATTTTTTCATTGGTTTTGGGGTTACGGCCTTCTCGGGCCTTGCGATCGCGGGCTTCAAATGATCCAAAGCCCACTAGGGTGACTTTATCATCTCCGGCCACTGCTTCCATAATCGTTTCTATGGTGGCACTAATCACGGTTTCTGCTTGTTTTTTGGTGACTTCAGCCTTATTAGCCACTGCATCAATTAATTCACCTTTATTCATTGAGTAATCTCCTTATATGGTTTGTTAGTTCTATGGTGTTTTGGCACATCCTAGTTAAAAATAGGACGAATTATAAGTAATCTTTATAGACGTAAATCGCCAAAATCCCCATAGGCTAAATGTTTCACTGCATTATTCTAAGCCGAATTGTCCCCAATCGATCCCCTAAAACGGTAATTTATATAGATTTTTTGCATTTTAGTTCCAATAAATCAGGTCGGCAGAAGGAAAGTTTAAGGATTTTTTGCCAATGGGATAGGGGGTAACGATAACATAGAGAAATATAAGTCGCTAAACAAAGCAACCTGAGAGATCGATTGTGAATAATTATTCTCCAAAACTACTATGGCTCAATAATTCTGGGTTAGGGTGTTTATTAAATTTACTGCTACTGGCCATTTTATTAGTCTCCGTTGGCTTAGGATGGGTGGTTAATGGATTTCTGATTTTACTGGGGGTCATTTTAATTACTCCAGTGATTGGGTTATGGGTATTACGATGGTGGGTTCAGCGTAACTTAGTCGAAGATCAATGTCCTGTGTGTAGCTACGAATTTACAGGGTTTAATGGGGTAGAAACCCGCTGTCCGAGTTGTGGTGAAGCTTTAGAAGTTGAACAGGGCCAGTTTAAACGAGTCACTCCCCCAGGTATCATTGATGTTGATGTGGTCGATGTCTCGGTTCAACAATTCGATGATCCTGATTAGACCTCAAGTGTTACATAATTTAAAGTTCTACAACAATTTTTATGAGGAGATTCTGTCACTGCGGTAAACTAGCCCTTAATCCTGACTATTTTTAGAACAGACAGATAAGATACTCTTAAGTCTTTGTTCAGTTGGGAAACCTCGACTACAATTTATTGTTAGTTAAGGTGCTTGACTAAGGAGAACACTCGGTTAAGGAGCCGGAATCAATGTCACACAAAGTTAAAATCTACGATACCTGTATTGGTTGTACTCAGTGCGTTCGTGCTTGTCCCCTCGATGTTTTAGAGATGGTTCCCTGGGATGGTTGTAAAGCCAGTCAAATTGCTTCTTCTCCCCGTACAGAAGACTGTGTGGGCTGTAAGCGATGTGAAACAGCTTGTCCTACCGATTTCTTAAGCATCCGTGTTTATCTTGGGGCAGAAACAACCCGCAGTATGGGATTAGCCTACTAAAAAACCTGCAATTAAATCGGTCATTCGTGACATTTTCCCCACCTAATCATCTATCGGTTAGGTGGGACTTTTTCTGTTAACTATGTGTTAACAGATAATTAATTTTGTTAACTAATCCTCCAGAAAGATGTGGTGAATTAGATGTCAAAGATAGAATTGAAAAAAATTTAGACTCAATTTTAGGAGGAATTATTATTATGAATATTATTGCTTGGATTATTTTGGGATTATTAGCAGGGGCGATCGCTAAATGGATTTTTCCCGGTCATCAGGGCGGTGGCTTTATCGCGACCATGTTTCTGGGAATTATTGGGGCATTTATTGGCGGAACTCTAATGACTTTTATTCGCACAGGAACCCTACAATTGGCTGGAGCCTCTCTCAGTATTCCAGGGGTTTTTGTGGCTGTTTTAGGAGCAATTATTGCCATCTGGCTTTGGGGTTTAATTAATCGTGGCTAACCTTTAATAAAGTTTGTTTAAACTGACATCTTGCACGCCTAAGAAATTAAAAATTACATTGAACAGGGTGTAGGGTGTAGGGTGCAGAGGAAGATTAAAACTATTGCCTACCCCCCCTGCCCCTAACCCCCCCTGCCCCTAACCCCCCCTGCCCCCCTTATAAAGGGGGGTGTGGGGGGTTGGGGGGTTTATCGAAGGTGCAAGATATGAGTTAAATCAGATAAATTTTACGATTTTAGTAGGGGTCAACAACCGTTGACCCCTATAACATTTATATTTCTAGTTCAACTTGTAAAGGGTTGAAAAGTTCTAGTTTTGTTTGATGTTATTTAACCACTCTCGTAGTTGTTCGCCGGCCACTTCTCGCCCTCCTAAGCCAAAGGCTAAAGCAATGGCAGCAGCAATGCCTCCTACTAATAAGCCAAAGGCTAAATTAACGATATTCGGGGCAATTCCCATCTGTTGTAAGGCCATAGCCACCACAAAAATAAGGATAGAAATTCGAGCCGTATGGCCCAAAAATTTAGCTTGACGAGTGCCTGAATTCGTAATTAAATTAAAGCAAAGGTTAGCTAAGTAAAGTCCTAACGCTAAAATCGCTAATCCTACTAACACTTGACCTGCGATCGCTAACAAGGCTCCGACCACAACTTTCAAAGCTTCAATTTTGAGAATATCGACTGCCGTCAAAGACGCAAGTAACATGACCACCACTAAAACAATAATACCCGCGATTTCTGACGGGGTTCGGGTGGGAGTCGTCGGCGTTGGAGTCTTAGCAGTTGAAATGGGAGTGGTATCAGTTGCAGTGGCAGGAGGTACAGTGGGAGGAACTTCAGTGGTCTCCGTTGGAGTCGGAGGGGTTGGGGGGGGTGTAGGGGTTTGGGCGATACCCAACCATTGAAAAATGTTGTTAAAGCCCACACTTCTTAACACATTGGTGACTAAATCTGAGAGATATTGTCCCCCAACATAAGCTAACCCTAAGACCACTGTAGCTGCAAATAATTTAGGCAAGAGATTTAAGACTTGATTGAGCATATCCGTCGCTGGTTCGGAAATGGCATCAATTTGCAGCGCGTCTAAGGCAGTAATGGCAACAGGAATTAAAATGAGGATATTAACAACGGTGCCAATAATATTGGATAAGGAGTTACCGGTGGGGTCACTGGATAAGCCGAATTTTTCCCCGACTTGATTGAGGGGGGTTGTGGCTAATAAACTGCTGACCACCCGTTGCACAATTTTAGCCACAACCCAGCCCACCGCTGCAATAATGACAGCAGCAAGGATATTGGGGATAATGGCTAAAATTTCATTTAAGAGTCCTTGTACGGGGGCTAAGGTTCCCTCTAACTGAAGGGTACTGAGAATCGAGGGTAAAAACAGCAGGATCACCAGCCAGTAAACCGCATTACCGATAGTTTGGGATACAGAGAGTTGCTCACTATCCCCTCCTAACCGTTGTTCTAGATTAAACGTACCTAAAAGACGGGTAATGAGTGTCTTTGATAAGGCAGCTAATACCCAAGCAATAGCCACCAGGATTCCAGCCCCTAAGAGTTTCGGTAAGAAATTGGTAATTTCTCCGAGAAGACTATTAAGGGGTTCATAAACGGCTTCAAGTTGCAGGGTGTTTAAGAAAGCAACGACAGCGAAGAGAATAATGAGCCAATAAGTAAAATCAGAGACCCATTTTTCGATGGGAATGGAACTATCCGAGGAATCTTCTCCGGCAATCCAAGCAGCAATTTGATTATCGATTTCGGTACTCTGGAGAACTTTTTTGACAACGCCTCTGACAATCGAGGCGATAATCCAACCAACTAAGAGGATAATCAGACCTTGTACCAAAGTCCAACCATCAGAAAATAGTTGATTCAATAAAGACGGATCAACAATAGGGGTTTCTTGTGCTAGAAACCAGCGGGTTAACGTAGTCATGATATAACCTTTGAAAAATCAAGCGGTATATTTTCGGTTTTAATATAACGAAATACCAACTTAATGTTCAAAATACGTCAAGTTAATTCAGACTACGCTTAACAATTAATCATAATTCGTTACTAACCCCTTAAGAAGGGCTTCCTGTTAAGCTAGGAAGAGGTTGATGGGTCAAACAATGCCAATAACAAGTAAATAAATTAGGATGGGGATAGGTTAGAGAAGCGATGGCAGGGGCTGCTGGAAAGGGCCATAAGCGATCAAAAACAATCTGTTGACCTTTGAGGCGAAATTGCAACAAGTATAAGGAGGAAGGGGCATCTAGGGACTCTAATAACCCTTCGGCTAACTCATACAGGGGACGATATAAAGACTTATTCAAGGCAATGGGTTGTTCGTAGGAGTTAGGAAAGGCCCCTTCTCCAATAATCTCTCCATAGATGAATTCTGTCGGAGTGACGGCGATGGGTAGCCACAAATCTCCTAACCAAGAATCCCCAATACTGGTTTTATACCCTAAGGTTTTCTCTACCCATTGTCTTCGTCCCTTGATATCTTTACAATCTTGGTAAATTTTTTGTTCGGGAAAAGATAGCCAACTGGGCATTTCTATGGTCAGAGGACAATAGAGGATATCTGCATCTGCTTGGGAAACTTGAGATTTTCTTGACCATAATGAGGCTGCTGGGATCACTTCAACCTGAGTTGAGGGAGAATCAGCATAAATGGCTGTTTCAAGTGCCGTAACCATTTTTTCGGTTGCCGGGGAAGCTAAATAGGTGGTACCTTCAGCTTTGACCTCAGCATTGACGATAATTAAAGCTTTACGCATATCGGTTGAATGATTGAGCGAATCTTGTGTTTTCGAGTTAGTGGGAAAATTTAATCTATCTCTGTAGAGAGATTACCCATGTTAATCGCTAACGATAAACAGGCAATGTAAAATGAAAACAACTACCTTGTCCTGGTACACTATCAACCCAAATTTGGCCATAGTGGACACGAATAATTTTACGACATAAGGATAACCCTAATCCATATCCTTCTTTTCCTTGATCCCGTTGCAAGCGGAAGTGGCCTTCAAAAATTCGTTCCTGTTTTTCTTGAGGAATGCCAGGACCAGTATCACACACACTAACTTGTACTTTTTGACTGGTACGGTGAAGAATTGATAAGGTAATTTCTCCTCCTTCTGGTGTATATTTAATCGCATTATCGATCAAGTTGACAATCACCTGACGGATTAATTCTTCATCGGCATAGACTCCGGGTACATCTTGGGGAACATCATGAATTAAGGTTAAGGATTTCTCTTTTAATAAATCGTTATATTGGGCGACAATCTCTTTCGATAAACGGGGTAAGAAAACCTCTGTATGTTGCACGTGCAGTTGAGCATTCATACTTTTGGAGGCTTGTAAAATGTCTGTAATCAGACGATTCATCACCCGAAATTGATTACGGGTTTGCTGAAATAATTGGGCAGCTAATTTTTGCTGTTTTTTGGTAGGCTCGTGGGTTTGCGCCAGTTCTAGGGTTTCTACGGCAATAGACGCAGCGGTTAAGGGACTCCGTAAATCATGGGCTAACATGGCTAAGACTTGATCTTTGAATTTGAGTTGTTCAAGTAAGTTTTCTTTATCTTTCTTGAGACGAAATATTTCGTCGGAAAGACGCATGAGTTCCCCTGAATAACCCACACTGCTGGCGGTTTCGACGGATGAGTCGCGATGATTTTCTTCTAGGGATGAAAGCCATTTTGGCCACCATTTTTTCAGTTGATTGACGAGATTACTTCCTGCTAGGGTTTGTCTGGGTTCGGGAACCACTTTCACTAACGCCGGAGTCGCCACTAAGCGAAAATGCTCCACGAGGTGGGGTTGTTCGTGAATTTCAATGACTTCTAACTGGCAAGGACAATCTTCGCTAATGGTTTTGACGTAGTCTCGGATGGGTTGAATATACTCATGGGAACTGGGGCGCTCATCGACAAACAACAATAACTGAATTGACATCGGTGCAGCCTGATCAGTTTTAGCGGTTGTTTGATGGTTGGGGGGTTCTAGCACTGCAACTTAATATTATATACTGACAAATAAAGATGGTTGTTTAGAATCAGAGATTTTCCTATCTATTCTATTCTAGATTCTTAAGATAGTATAAAATCAACTACACTTAATGTTATAGCTTAATTGTAAAAACTTTACTGCAATGGTTGAAAACGATTATGGCTCTTGGCTATGTTGCCCTCGTCCTTCATGCTCACTTACCGTTTGTCCGACATCCTGAACGGGACTATGTCCTAGAGGAAGAGTGGCTGTATGAAGCGATTACAGAAACTTATATTCCTCTATTGCAAGTTTTTGAAGGATTACAACGAGATGGCATCGATTTTAAACTCACAATGAGTTTAACCCCTCCTCTGGTGTCCATGTTGCGAGATCCTTTATTACAAGAACGCTATACTGACCATCTGGGAAAATTAGAAGAACTGATCGTTAAAGAAATTGAGAATAATCAACACAATGGCCATATTCTCTATTTAGCTGAATTTTATCACCAAGAATTTACGAAAATTCGCCAAACTTGGCACCAATACAACGGAGATTTGATTGTCGGGTTTAAAAAATTCCTAGACAGCAATAATCTCGAAATCATGACCTCTGGGGCGACTCATGGTTATCTTCCCTTGATGAAAATGTATCCTCAAGCGGTGTGGTCACAAATTAAAGTGGCCTGTGACCATTATCAAGAAACTTTTGACCGTCCCCCCAAAGGCATCTGGTTGCCCGAATGCGCCTACTATGAAGGGTTAGAAACCCTGCTGGCTAAGGCGGGGTTACGTTACTTTATTATCGATGGCCACGGCATTTTATACGCTCATCCTCGCCCCCGTTATGGAACCTACGCCCCTGTTTTTACTGAGGCTGGGGTGGCGGCTTTTGGTCGAGATCACGAGTCCTCTAGTCAGGTTTGGTCCTCTAAAATGGGGTATCCGGGTGATCCTGAATATCGGGAATTTTACAAGGATTTGGGTTGGGAGGCAGACTACGACTACATTAAGCCTTACATTATGCCCAATGGTGAACGGAAGAATACGGGGATAAAATACCATAAAATTACCAATACTCAGGGCAATATGGGGGATAAGGCGTTATATGACCCCTATTGGGCTAGGGAAAAGGCGGCCGAACACGCAGGGAATTTTATGTACAATCGGGAACAACAAATTGCTCATTTAGCGAACATGATGCAACGTCCCCCTGTGGTGGTGGCTCCTTATGATGCGGAATTATTCGGCCATTGGTGGTACGAGGGACCGTGGTTTCTTGATTATTTATTCCGTAAGGCTTGGTATGATCAAAGTACCTTTGATCTGGTTCATTTGGCTGATTATTTACGGTATAACCCCACTCAGCAGTTGTGTCGTCTCTCTCAGTCGAGTTGGGGTTATAAGGGGTTTCATGAGTTTTGGCTCAATGATACTAATACTTGGATTTATCCCCATCTCCATCAAGCGACGGAACGGATGATAGAATTAAGTAACTTAGAACCGGCTGATGAGTTGGAACAAAGAGCGTTAAATCAAGCTGCACGGGAATTACTCTTGGCTCAATCTTCTGATTGGGCGTTTATTATGCGCGCGGGTACGATGGTTCCTTACGCAGTGGAACGAACCAAAACCCATCTTCTTCGCTTTAATCAGATTTATGATGATTTTCAACTGGGAACCATCAATGCTACTTTTCTAGACAGCATTGAGGCAATGGATAATATTTTCCCCAATCTCGATTATCGGGTTTATCGTTTCTCAGGGAACAAGGAATTAAGAAAATGAAGAATTTAGAATGAAGAATTTAGAATTTAATTCTTTTGTGCATTCTAAATTCTCAATTCAATTCAATTTAATTACTGCCGCTAAAGGTAACTTCTGGAAACTTACTTTGAGCTTCCTTCATGGTAATGCTTTTACCTTGATTACGTAGGTCTTGCCAGTAATTAATCACTTCTGTGGCTTTGTTTAATACTTCAATTCTTTCGGTTTCTAAAATCCAGTGTTTGGCTTCTAATTCTTCTTTTAATTCTTGCCAAGCATCGTTACGTGGCCAGAAAAAATAAGCGGTTAAAGGACTGGTTCCTTTTCCGACCACTTGATCAACTGCGATCGCTACGTTAGCATCTAACCACAATACTTTTAAAATAAATCTAGGCTCCAATTGCCCCTCCCGTTAAATAAACGACGACTATATTTAATAATATACAACACACTATCATACCCTATAGCGTCACTGTTTGACTATTAAATAGGCTCATGGCTTTTTCAATTCCTTCAATTAAGCTGGTTTCAATGGCATCAACCACTAAAGGAAAGGTTTTATCAATAATTTTTCTTTCTTCGGGGCTAAACCGCCCTAAAACGTGAGAAACGGTATTATCGAGTTGACCCGACTTACCAATACCGAGGCGTAAACGAGGAAAATTTTGTCCTCCCAAATGGGAAATAATGGATTTCATCCCATTATGACCACCGGCTGACCCTGATAAACGCATTCTCATGCGACCAATAGGCAGATCCATGTCATCATAAATCACTAACACATCCGTTGAGGTTAGTTTATACCAATCTACCACAGCCCGAACGGATTGACCGGAACGATTCATATAAGTTAAAGGTTTAAGTAGATAAATTTTTTGATTATTTCTGCTGGTTCCTTCTGCTATTACTCCTTGAAACCGGCGGTTTTCTTTCCAAGAGAGTCCCCATGTTTCAGCTAAAAGATCGACAATTTCAAAACCAATATTATGACGAGTTTTATCGTATTTAGGTTCAGGATTTCCCAATCCTACAATGAGTTGAGGAATAATCAATGAGTTTGATTGTGCTTGAGACATTTAACTGATGATTAGAGATATCAGTTATCCATTTTATCTTAAAATAGTGACTGATTCTAATTCATTGACCAAAAAATTATCTAAAATATTAATACCCCCAATTGAAAACTGCTATTAGCGATCGCCAAAAAGTGATTAATTATCTTAATCAAACTAAAAGAAGATAATGAAATTAAAGAGAAGACAATTATTCAAACAAATCAAAAGCTTTAGTCTGGGATATTTAACCTTGCCTTTAGCCCAAATCAATCAACAATATACCTTAACTCCACAACAAATTGAAGGGCCTTTTTATCCTGTCAATTTTCCCCTAGATGATGATAATGATTTAACCTGGATTAATGACAGAAAAAATCAGGCATTGGGAGAAAAAATTATCATTTCAGGCAAACTTTTAACCCAGGAACATCAACCGATCTCCGCAGCCAAAGTTGAAATTTGGCAAGCTTGTGCTTCGGGACGTTATAATCACCCTTATGATCCCAATCAAGCCCCCATTGATCCTAACTTTCAAGGTTGGGGATGGACCACTACCCGTCAAGACGGTTCCTATTTATTTAAAACCGTTAAACCAGGGGGTTATCCTGTTACGGGATCTTGGAAAAGACCCCCTCATATTCACTTTAAGGTAACACTTCCTCGTCAAAAAGAATTGATTACTCAATTATATTTCTCAGAAGAAAAAACCTTAAATGAAACGGATAAAATTTTACAACGAATCCCTATCCATCAACAACCTTTAGTGATAACCAATTTAATTAAAAATGAAAGCTTAAAGATGAGGATTGGGGAATTTAATATTGTAATATAGTGAAATGAACTAACTTAAGTAAAATATTGGATACCATAAGTATACGTCTAGCTCAACTCGATGATGTCAAAGCGATCGCCAATTTTAATCAAACAATGGCCATGGAAACGGAGGGAAAAGTTTTGCAACCCGATGTTCTAAAGGCAGGGATTAAAGCCTTATTAAACAACCCGTCCCACGGTTTTTATGTAGTAGCTGAAGTTCAGTCAAAGGTAGTGGGCTGTTTGATGATTACTAGGGAGTGGAGTGACTGGCGTAATGGGGTCTTTTGGTGGATTCAAAGTGTCTTTGTTGAACAGGAATATCGTCGTCGTGGTATTTATCGAAAAATGTATGAATTTATCAAAGAACTCGCTAATAATAAAGAAGAAGTTTGTGGGTTCAGATTATATGTAGAAAAAGATAATCGGGTTGCCCAAGAAACCTATAGCGCATTGGGAATGACACCCCTTCCTTATCTGATGTTTGAACAACCTTTTCCCCGATGATAATTGACCGAAAAAAAGGGTTCCAAGCCTCCTATTTCAAGGGGATGAAAAGAAGAGTTTTCCTTGTTTCAAGCCTCCAACTTGAGGTGGAGGTAATTCTAAATTCTACATTCTAAATTCTTCATTCTGATTGACAGTTCTTAGCAAAATAAGTCAAGATATGAATATATCGTAAATCTTTGTAAAGTTTTGCTTAGATGTCAATCGAATTTCTGTCATTAGAAAACATTCAAGAAATTGCACGTCAATACGGGTATTGGGCAGTATTTATTGGCATTGCCTTAGAAAATACTGGAATACCTATTCCTGGGGAAACTATCACTATCGTAGGCGGTTTTTTAGCCGGCAGCGGAGAATTAGGCTACTGGGTTGTGTTAGGAAGTGCGATCGCCGGTGCCGTCATCGGCGATAATTTTGGTTATTGGATTGGCCGTTGGGGAGGATGGCCATTATTAATAAAAGTAGGTAGCTTTTTTAACATCTCCACGAGACAACTAGAAGACGTTAGGAACAAGTTTAGTAAAAATGCAGCCAAAGCGGTATTTTTTGGCCGTTTTGTCACCTTATTAAGGGTGTTTGCCGGTCCGGTGGCGGGTATTGCCCAAATGCCTTATTATCGATTTTTACTCTGTAATTTAGGAGGGGCGACAGTTTGGGCATTAATTATGGTTAGCTTATCCTTTTTTGTCGGAAAATTAGTGCCGTTACCTGAATTAATTCATTGGATCACTCAATTTGGTATTTTGGCTTTAATTGCTGTGATAGCGTGGGTAGGGATGACACTATGGTTAGAGTTTAAGAAACCTGGATTAGAAGGGAAAGATTAAGGGGTTACCATTAACCAATGGGGGTATGATAGACATCTGAGGTGATTTGTTTAAATTGACGAATTAAATTCAGTGTTTTGTGGTAACCCATCTCATTGTTTTGTTGTTGAAACTGATTGAGGGCGATTTTAAAATTTTGCCAAGCCATGTCTTGTAATCCTAAAATTCCAGCCGCAATACCTCGATTAATATAAGCACTGGTTAACTGAGGATTTAAGGTAATGACTTCGGTAAAATCTTGAAAAGCCGCTTGATAATTCCCTAATTTTTGATAAGCATAACCTCGCTGATAATAGGCTTGTTCGTCCTTGGGATTTAAAATAAGAACATGAGTCAAATTAGCGATCGCCCCTTGAAAATTTTCCAGTTTTAAATGAGCCACAGCGCGATCGTAATAAATCAAGGTTTTAGCTTGCAAAGAATGATCTCTATGGTTTTTTAGAGCTTGATTATAACTGTCTAAAGCTTGCTGATAATTCCCTAATTGAAAATGGACTAATCCTTGATTATAGTAAGCACGATAATCATGTTTATGGCGTTTAATGACTTCTTGGTAAGCAGCTAAAGATTGACCATAATTTTCGAGTCGATAATCGGCTAATCCCTTATTAAGATAAGCTTCAATATTGTTTGAATTTCTCTTTAAAGCTTGTTCACAGTCTTGTTTAGCTGCTTGATTATGATTGATTTGTAAATAGGCCAGACAACGATTACTATAAGCAGAGGCAATTTTGTGATCCTTGTTATTAATAACTTGAGTAAATTTCAGAATCGCTTCTTGATAGTTTTGTTCGTTTAAATAGCGAATTCCTTGGGAAAAATCAGGAGAAATTGCTAATTTTTCTGAACTAGGGGACGAAAATCCTAAGCAGAATAAAATGGCTGCAATCAAAACAAAAAACTTAACAGCATCCTTAACTAGATTGTGCATCATTTAATCTTTCACGTAATTAGCTAACTTCGATCATGCTAGAAAAAATCTGAAAATTTTTCCATAGACAAATGGTAAAAGATTAAGACAATCTAAGAAGAAAAGATCAATGTTTCAGCAAAGAAATCAATTAGAAGAGGTGATCAATGCTTGGAAACGTTGACAAAAGGATAATTATAATGTATAAATTCTATAAAATCTATTAAACTTTTAGTAAGATTGATCATTCAATTAGATTAATTCTAAAAAATAAGAGTGATCAATTAATAACTAATATCATTTAGAACTATATATTAGCTAATATGAAAAAACCAACGTTATCAGTCATTATTCCCATGAGGGATAATGTTCCCCAAGTCTGGATAGAAGCGTTATCAAAAGTTGAGGGTAATGTAGAATTTATTTTAGTTTATCCTCCTGAAGTTCCCTTACTGAGTAATAATGATCCGAGAATTCGTCAGATCGTTAGTGCTTTAAGAGGAGAAGTTATACAAAGAATTACAGCTTTATTAAATGCGTCGGGAACCTATGTTTTATCTATTAATTGTGATGAATATTTGTACCCCAAAATTGAAGAAGTTGTGCTGGCATATTTTCAAAGATTTCCCAATAGTTATTTATTTAAGTTAAGACAAAAGTTTTATCCTTATGGTAATCAAGAGAAATTATTAGAAGACTGGGAAACTTTTACGAATCTAGAGAATATCACAGTCAGGAAAGGAGACGATCATCATTTAAAAACAATAGAAACCCTTCAAGAGATTCCTATCTGTCCTTTAGACAATGAATTTAATTTACTTTGTCTGATCAAAGATCGCAAAGATCATCATGGACCCCATCAAGAGAATTTTGATAAAAAAGTGTGGAAAAATAGTTTAGTTCAAGAGCAATTAAACGATATTGTTAAGCAATTTACTCTTTTAGGGCCGTTTAAATATGTTCCTTTTTGGTGTTCTGATCGATTACTTGGTTTAGCCATGCAAGCTAATTTATACAGCAAAGGAATTGCCAAAAAAGGCGATATTATTGGACATATTTTACCGTTTCCTGAGCAATTTCGTACAGAAAATAATCCTCCCGAATTTCGCTATAATACGACGAATAGACGGTATATTTTAGCCGAGTGTTTACTTCTAAAAGTATATCCTCAATATGGATATTTTTGGAATTTAGTTATTGCCAGTCTTAAAAATTTAGTCAGAGTTAAATCAGGAAAAGATAAGTTAGCCAAACTCATCCCATTTTCTAATCAATCTTGATAAAATGAGATTAAGAATTACATTTTATCATTGATTAATGTGATTTGTCCTGATTGCAATCGATTAAAAATCTCAGTAATTCCGATTAGTTCTTCTTGGGTAATGGGTTGATTACATAACATGGCATCTAAAAAATATTTTTCATCCATTGCCGTCAATTTCCCTTGTTCAAGAACTCGCTCAATTTGGAAAATAAGCCCGGTATGGGAGTTTTTATCGTCTGAATAACACATTATCATGTCCTTATTACTATCACATTTTTCAGAAGTTTGATGGTTGAAAAACTCTCCATAAAAGAGAATTATTATTTAACTATAACAATTTTAAAAATTGGTAAACTGTGACAGTAAAGAAAATCCGATGTGATCGTCATCAATTTGATAGGATGGGCAAATATTTCTAATCCCTTTAAATACTTGCCCATCTTACGCTAGATTTGTGTATTCTGGTGACGTTATAGTAAACCTAAGCCATGACGCAAACGGCTTTTATCCCATCCTTTTTCGTTTAATAAAAGCCAAGATTGAATGAGATCAGGACCGTGTAATTCACCCATTAAACCGGCACGAAGCGATCGCATGACTAACCCTTTTTTCACCTTAAACGTTTTCGTCACTTGTTTAATGGTGTCTTTGGCTTCATCTTCGCTCAACTGAGAAGAGGCTTCAATTTTTTCTAAAACAGCTTGTAAAACCCCTTGAACTCCCTCTTGTTTCATTTGGGCCATGGCTTCTTCACTGTAGTCCACTGTTTCGCCGAATAATAAGACACTTTCTTGTGCTGCGTCACTGAGACGGGTGAGACTCGGTCCGATGAGGGTGGCCATCGTTTCTAACCAAGGGCGATCGCTGTCGATATTGATAGGATAGCCGGCCCCTTGCCAATAGGGAACCAATAAATCCACTAATTCTGGCCCTGACAGTTTATGTAAATATTGACTATTAATCCAATCAAGTTTGTCCCAATCAAATTTAGCCCCGGCCTTATTGACTCGTTCTAAACTAAACTGTTGGGCTGCTTCGCTTAACGTAAAAATCTCTTGAGTCGAGTCTGGGGGAGTCCATCCCAATAGGGTCATATAGTTGGCTAAAGCATCGGGTAGAAAGCCCATTTGACGAAAGTCATCAATAGAGGTTACCCCATCCCGTTTTGACAGTTTACGTCCTTCTTGGTTCAAAATTAGGGGGGTGTGGGCGAATTCTGGAACCGTTGCGCCGAGAGCTTCGTATAAGAGAATTTGTTTAGCGGTATTAGCGATATGATCTTCTCCTCGGATCACATGGGTGATCTTCATATCCATGTCATCGACCACTACGGCTAAATTATAAAGCGGTTGTCCAAAGGGTTGATCGGGACTATCGGCCATACGAGCGATCACCATATCTCCGCCGAGATCGCTGCCTTTCCAGGTCATTTTCCCTCGGATGAGATCGTGCCAGACAATTTCGCGCTGATCATCAATCATAAAGCGAATGACTGGTTTTCTGCCTTCTGCTTCAAACCCTTGGCGTTGTTCTTCGGTGAGATGACGATGACGGTTATCGTAGCGAGGGGCTTGGTTTTGGGCTTTTTGTGCCTCTCGCATTTGTTCTAATTCTTCTGGGGTACAATAACAACGATAGGCAAATCCTTTGTCGAGTAGGGTTTGAATGGCTTGACGATAGAGATCGAGGCGTTGGGTTTGAAAAAAAGGACCCTCATCCCAAGTTAAGCCCAACCAGGCCAGTCCGGATTTAATATTGTCGGTGTATTCTTGACGCGATCGCTCTTGGTCAGTGTCTTCGACTCTGAGGATAAACTGGCCTTGGTGATGATGAGCAAATAACCAGTTAAAAACGGCGGTTCTGGCGGTTCCGATGTGTAAATTTCCTGTGGGACTTGGGGCGATACGAACTCTGACTGTCACAAAATTTTTCCTGTAGTCAATATTAGTAAAGTTCCCTACCTTCAGTTAGAGGTAGGGCTTTTTAAGCTCAATTGATTATCATAAGTGATTTTAGGTTAACTCATCAAGCAATTATTGATCATAAAGTGTTTAAGTTAAACGTTTTTTCTGAACCTTGCTCTGTGGATTTTGACTGATTTTCTAGCGTTTTCTAATGCTTAATTTTCTCAACGCTGATGAACTGTAATTGTCTAAGCTCTTTCGACTAAAAAGGGTAACGATAAGCGATAAAATATCCATCCAAACAACGTCAAGATAATCGCCACAGCACTAGCGATCCAAAATCCTGCTACGTTAGAAATTTCTCCGGTGGTGGCTAAATCTCTTGTGGTGACCAATAGGGGAGTAACAGGGTTAATTTTTACCAAAATTGCCCAAAATCCTTCCCGTGGTTGAGGATAAATGACAGGAGTGACAAATAACCAGAGACGAGTGACAAAACTGATGGCTTTATTAACATCACCATAGAGACAAGAAAATGGACTTAAAATTAATCCCAGTCCTGTGCCAAACAAGATCAAATGAATGAAGGCCACGGGAGCAATAAGAATTGTCCAAGTTACCCCTACTTTAAACCAGACAAATAAGAAAAAAATGGGAATCAATTGAATCAGAAAATTAAATAAAGTTTGTGATACTTTCGAGAGGATAAACGCTTCTGGGGGGACATTTAATTTCATCAGCATCCCTTTCGCACTTCGGGCGGCTCCCATAGTATTATTAAAAACTTGAATAAAAGTTTGCCACAGTGTCATACTCAGAGCAACATAAACTGGGTAAGGAATAGGGGTGTCTCCTAAGTTCAAAACTCTGGCTTCTCTGAGGAAGGTTAAACCCACTGCGCTGACTAACGGGGGGATAAAAATCCAGAGTACACCGAGAATAGACTGACGATATTGAGATTGAATATCTCGTTGAAATAATTGCCAAGCTAATTCACGAGAAGCAAGCAAGTCGTACCACATTTCCTGTAATAGTTTGATGGGGTGTCTGACGCGACTATTTGGTTCATAGACCACAACAGGGAGAGGTTTTTTGTGTTTATCTCGAGTGGGTTGGCGGTTGGCTTGACTCATGGTTAGACCCTAGATACTTGTAAAGCATGGTAATCGTTTTATCATATAACTTTACATTACAAGAATCTGTCAAGTTCATTGATCCCCTAAACTAAAAAAGGGATTTGAGAATGTTAACCCATTGATGAGTATTATCATGTTCAATAAAAGTACGATTCTGTCGATTTTATTAATTTTTATCCCTTTATCTCTAGGGTCTGAATACTTGGAATGGGGGGCATCGATTACTTTTATCACCGCCGGTTTAGCTATTGTGCCGTTGGCTGCTTTTATGGGTCAGGCCACAGAAGAAATTGCTGTGGTGGTTGGTCCGAATTTAGGGGGATTGTTAAATGCTACCTTTGGTAATGCCACTGAATTAATTTTGGCTTTCGTGGCTTTGCAAGAAGGGTTAATTGGTGTGGTTAAAGCCACCATTACTGGTTCAATTATTGGGAATTTATTATTAGTGGTGGGCTTTTCAATGTTATTGGGTGGCCTGCGCTACAAAGAACAGGAATTTCAATCGGTGGCAGCCCGTGTTAATGCGTCTTCGATGAATTTGGCCGTCATTGCTATTTTATTACCGACGGCGGTGCAATATACGTCGAGTGGGATTGAAGAACAAACCTTACAGAATTTATCTGTTGCTGTAGCGGTTGTTTTAATCTTGGTCTATGGATTAACCTTATTGTTTTCGATGAAAACCCATGCTTATTTATATGAAGTGGGGATGGTGGCCGAAGAAGAATCCGAAGAAGATGGCACTAATGTCAATCTGAGTAAATGGGTGATTATCCTTTTATTAGTTACCCTTGGGGTTGCCATTGAATCAGAGTTATTGGTCAATTCCCTAGAAGAAGCCACCTCATCTTTAGGGTTAACTGCTTTGTTTACCGGTGTGATTTTACTCCCCATTGTGGGCAATGCCGCTGAACACGCTACGGCGGTTACGGTTGCGATGAAGAATAAAATGGATTTATCCATGTCCGTGGCGGTAGGTTCAAGTTTACAAATTGCGTTGTTTGTTGCCCCTGTTTTAGTGATTGCGGGTTGGTTATTAGGACAACCGATGGATTTAGATTTTAATCCCTTTGAATTAGTCGCTGTCGCTGTGGCGGTTTTAATTACGAATTCGATTAGTTCCGATGGTCGTTCTAATTGGTTAGAAGGGACTTTATTATTAGCGACTTATGCAGTAATTGGTTTAGCCTTTTATTTCCATCCGGTGGTTGAGGGACTGGGTTGAGGAGAAGGCAGGAGGCAGAAGGCAGGGGGCAGGAGGTTGGGAGTTAGGAGTCGGGAGTTGAGGAGAAGGCAGGAGGCAGAAGGCAGGAGGCAGGAGGTTGGGAGTTGGGAGTCGGGAGTTGGGGAGAAATATTACTTTAATCTGAAATATTACTTCAATCAGTTAGTTATGATGTTAAAAGCTTTAATTTTTGATGTGGATGGAACCTTAGCCGAAACGGAAAGAGATGGCCATCGAATTGCGTTTAATCGGGCTTTTGCTGAGGGGAATTTAAACTGGAATTGGTCAGAAACCCTCTACGGAGAATTGTTAGAAATTTCTGGTGGAAAAGAAAGGATTCGATATTATTTACAACAATATCATCCTGATCTGATCAAAGATTTGGACAGTTTAATTCCTCAACTTCATCAAGCAAAAACGAACCATTATGGTCAGTTATTATCATCAGGAGAAATTCAATTACGTTTAGGGGTAAAACGGTTAATTGAAGAAGCTTATCAGGAGGGGATACGATTAGCGATCGCCACCACTAGCGCGTTACCCAATGCTTTGGCTTTAATCGAAAAACATCTTAATCCTCAGTGGTTTGAAGTGATCGCAGCCGGGGATATTGTTCCGAATAAAAAACCCGCTCCTGATATTTATAAATATGTCTTAAATGAGATGAAGTTATCCCCTGATGAATGTTTAGTATTTGAGGATTCTTTTCATGGGTTACAAGCCGCTTCTGAGGCTGGTTTAAAGACAGTCATTACTTTACATGATTACACAAAAAATCAAGATTTTTCTTTAGCTAGTTTAGTTTTAAATCATCTAGGAGAACCGAACAATCATTTTAAAATGATCAAAGGAGATATTAACAATAAAGGTTATCTTGATTTAGAATTATGTCAAAAATTGATGATCAATTATTAAAAAAGCCCCCCAAAGTAACTAATTTGAGGGGAAATATTAGGGAGTTTTAAAGAATCACTGATCAGTTTTTGGTCACTGGTCACTGATAACTGCTCACTGTTTAATAAGCGTCTTGTAACTCGTAAAAATCGGGGGAAACATAATCTTTTCGTAAGGGCCAACCTACCCAATCTTCCGGCATCAAAATGCGTTTAAGATCCGGATGACCATCGTAGATAATGCCATACATATCATAGCTTTCCCGTTCTTGCCAATCTGCCGCTTTCCAGATCCAGTAAACGGAAGGAACATGGGGGTTATCTCTGGGTAAAAAGACTTTAAGGCGAACTTCTTCAGCTTGCTCGCAGTTATCACTCACCTTGATCAAATGATAGAAGCTAACCAGTTCTTTTCCAGGGCCCAGATCATAAGCTCCCTGACATTGTAAATAATTAAACCCGTAGGCGTACAAAGCAGTACAGAGGGGAACCAAAAAGTCAGGAGAGACTTTAATTAATTCTATCCCCAGATGATCCGGTTCAAGTAAGTCATGGTCGAAACCATTGTCTGTTAACCAACTCGACACCGGGCCTGCTTGTACGATCGCGCCTTCTTCTTCTTGTTCTGGGGCGTTATCTTGTGTATTCTCATCAACCATATTATGCTTCCTCTCTCTGTTTTTGGGATGCTAAAGCGGGGGGAACTTCCATACCGATCGCTTCTGTCAATTCTTTGGGAGGTGCTTGACGGGTAGGAGTCGCCAAATATTTTCCGGTCAAAATGGGAGAAACCGCTTTCATGTTGTGGGGGGTACTATAGTAACGGTGGGTTTGTTCCATTACGCTAGACCGTTCCTGAATGGTTTCATTAGAGACTTTTTTCCGCAGTTTGATGATCGCGTCAAAAATGGCTTCGGGACGGGGAGGACACCCAGGAATATAAACATCCACAGGAATGAGTTTATCCACCCCTCTAACGGCGGTTGTAGAGTCGCTGCTAAACATTCCCCCGGTGATGGTACAAGCACCCATGGCGATGACGTACTTAGGATCGGGCATTTCTTCATAAAGACGCACCAAAGCAGGGGCCATCTTCATGGTGATCGTTCCCGCAGTGATGATTAAATCCGCTTGTCGGGGGCTAGAACGGGGAACGAGACCAAAACGGTCAAAATCGAAGCGAGAGCCGATGAGGGCTGCAAATTCGATGAAGCAACAAGCGGTTCCGTATAACAAAGGCCACAAACTGGATAATCTAGCCCAGTTGTGCAGATCGTCTACGGTGGTTAAGATTATATTTTCTGACAAATCTTGAGTAACTTGGCCACGGGCAGCCGGGTTAAGGATTTTTTCCTTTTGCAACTGCTCAATGGCGGATAGATCGGAGGTTGGGTTCGGACTCATAAGAGATTAATGATTAACTACAATCGTCGATTGATAATAATTGCTAGGTTTTACCAAAATAATAGAGTCTAAAGCCCTGTCAAAAGAAACAGAAGTTTTTTGATTTGGAGTAGTTAAACCCCTTATAAGAACAACTTCTGACTTCTGACTTCTGACTTCTGACTTCATCAAGACCATTCTAACGCGCCTTTCCGCCAGGCATAAACCAGGGCGACGACTAAAATGGCGATAAAGATCAATGCTTCGACAAAGGCTAGTAAACCTAAGCGACTAAAGGCAACGGCCCAGGGGTAGAGAAAGACGGTTTCTACGTCGAATACCACGAATACGAGGGCAAACATATAGTAACGGATATTGAATTGAATCCAAGCTCCGCCGATGGGTTCCATTCCTGACTCGTAGGTGGTGCGTCTTTCGGGTCCACCGCCACTGGGCCGTAAAATTTTGGAGGCGGTTAAAGCGAGAATGGGGATTAAACTACAAGCGAGTAGAAAACCCAAGACATATTCGTAACCATTGAGGACAAACACTGTTTTTGATTAACTCCTCTCGATGTTCTAAATTTTTCCTAATCTCTATTAAACCGTAAACTCTACAAAAATAACCCTAAGAAAGTGTTTTTTATGGTTGCTTTTCTGTTGGGTGTGGGGTGTGGGGTGTGGGGTGTGGGGTTTTACTTGGGTGTAAAATTTCTGATTAACTGTCTAAAAATACGAGGAAAAAACCGTTTAATATAAATGGCTAAAATTTCTATTTTGCCGATATAGACTTCTGCTTTATTCGTTTGAATGGCTTTAATAATACTTTTGGCGCATTTTTCGGGGGTAATACCTTGTGCCTGATGTTGATCTTTTTTGTTCCATTTTTGTCCATTTGCGGTTAAGGCATTTAAGGAAATATTGGTGTTAATATATCCTGGACAAATGAGAGTCACTTTAATGTTATCTCGCCATATTTCTGCTCTTAATGAGTCAAAATAACCGTGTAAGGCGTGTTTAGAAGCGGCATAAGTTGAACGCAAAGGTGTGCCAAATTTTCCTACTAAGCTACTAATAATAACTAAATGACCTGATTTTTGTTGTTGCCATTGAGGTAAGATAAATTTAGTTAAAGCGATCGCTCCAAAAAAATTCACTTCCATCATATATCTTTCTACGTCTATTTGAGTTTCTGTAGCAGTTGAGCGTTGAGTTATTCCGCTTCCGTGAATCAAAATATCAATTTTCCCATAACAATTTAAGGCTTGTTGAGCTTTAGTAATCAAGGTTTCAGATTGACTTAAATCCAGAGATAATATATTTACGTTGGCCTTATATTCCTGTTGACAATGTTGGGCAACTCGTTGTAATTCTTGTTCTCTACGAGCGGATAAAATTAGTTTAGCTCCATTGGCTGCTAATTGATAGGCTAAGGCTTCCCCGATACCAGAAGATGCCCCAGTAAGCCAGACGATTTTATCACGAATTTCAGTCATATATTATCTTTAATTTGTCTCCAAATTTCAGGAATCATGTCCGTTAGCCCATGATCACTATCCAGTTCTATTAGTTTAACCCATTCTCTTGTTTTAGCATAATCATAACTCGATTCAATGGGAATAACTTCATCATGTTTACCATGAAAGATTAAAGTAGGGATGGGACGCTTTAACGTCGTTTCATCATAAGTTTTTCCATCAGTTATGAATTGATAACTTAAGGGTAATTCTTTGTCGTATCCATAGTGATAAATTGATAATTCTCCTCGTTTTTTCCAGGTATCAAGAGTATTTTTATCAATACTTTGTAACCAATGGGTGAAAAAATTAAAGGCAGGTGCTAATAAAATTAATTCCTTAACTTTTGGGTGTTTTTCTGCTGTCCAAGTTGCGGTTAAGCCTCCTAAACTTGAACCAATTAAAATGACAGAATTTTGCTCATTTTCTAAATAAGTTGATAGTTGTTGAATTTGTCGGGTTAAGGTTAAATGATAAAAATCGTTTTGATTTAAATCAGGGATAATTAAAGGTATATTTTCAGCAGCAAAAAGATCCTTGAATTTTTGAGCTTTGATAGACTGGGGACTAGATGCAAATCCATGTAAATAAATATATTTTGATTGATTATTTAACATATAGTAGTTCTCATACTCATAAGGTACACAGTTGATTGCTTTAAGGCAACAGGCAAGGGTTCTCCCCCTAATAAAAGGGGGAGTTAGAGGGGGTGGTAAGGGTTCTCCCCCTAATAAAAGGGGGAGTTAGAGGGGGTGGTAATAGTCAGGAGTTTAACATATACCTCATCAGAATAAAAAACCCTATAGAATTTTATTTTGATATTATCTGTTTAATTAATTTATTACTCAGTAAAATTGCCTCTTTTTCATCTATTTTAGCTATTTCGATAATCTGATTAACTTGTTGTTCATTCATAGTATTAAATTGTTTTATATTGGGACAATAACTATTGTTCAAGTCCCCTGGTTCAAATTTATCTAAGTTATTACCATAGCTTCTTTTGTTCATTTTAATAACATCTTGCCCAATATCACTAATTAAATAGATAAATAGTTTATCAATCATATTAATTCCGAAAATATTCGGATAGAAACCATGATAACAAGTAAAATTAATCGCCTTGGTAAAATTACGAATAACTTTTAATCTTCCTCGATTAAAAACACCGAATAAAATAGGTGCAGGTTCTCGTTTTTCTAGTTTATACCAAGGTTGTCTATTTTTGGTTAAATACCTTTCATCATAACCTTTTTCTTCTCCGATTTTAAGATAATTTAGAATTGCCTCATTATTGATGTCTTTCACATCTAAACAGTAAATAGATTTATCTTGTTTAATCAGTAATTCTAAATCATTATCAGTAAAGATAGCTGTCTTAATTAAATTACTTTTCGTGATACATAGACATAGATTATTATCATTAAGTTGTAATTGTTCAATTTTGCTTTTATTTAACGCAAAGAAATCATTTGCACCGGTTGCAATACCTCGCTTAAATGTACCATATTCTAACAGTTTACAGAAACCTTCGGGAATTTTTTGATCAGAGAGTAAGGATAAAATAATGGGTGTCCATTTCTTTTGATAAGGTAATTTATTATGAGTTAGTTGATGATGATAATAGTTACTAATATTAGCTATTTCTTTAATGTCTTGCGTATTATTAATATTCGTTATTTTAATATCTTGTTTTATTTGATCATTTTGACATAATAAAATACAAATAGTAGTGGTTGCATCAGGAAAAATGTCTTTTTCGTTAGCAAAAATAACAATCTGTTTTAATAAATTATTTTCTATTAGTGTTTTTTTTATTTCTTTTCCATATCCTGTATTAAAAAATTCAAAGGGAAGAATAAAAGCAAGTCTTCCATTACGGTTGAGTTGCTGTAATGCTTTGATGAGAAAAATAGAAGCAATATTAGAATATCCCCCTAATTTTTTACCGATTTGTTGTTCTATTTTTGGTAGAATATCATGTCTATCTATAAATTTCTGAAACCGTAGATAAGGAGGGTTACAAATAATTGCATCATAATAGTTTATATCTGATTTTAAATAGTCTTGATTAACAAGAGTAAAATGATTATTCTTTTGAAAATTATCTAGGTAGTTAAGAAGATTAGTATCAATTTCATAAGCGGTAAAATGCCATTGATATTGTAAGTTTAATTTGCTGATTTCTTCATAAAAAATACCCAAACCAAAAGCAGGATCGAGTATTTTTTTAGGATGATTTTCTGTGACCCATTTAGCCATAATAGAAGCAACTAAAGAAGGTGTAAAAAACTGTCCATATTTTTTTCTATAATTAATAGGAGTCTCTAAAACATAACTAGATTCATACATTTCATTTTTACCTATATAAGTGATTATAAATAAACCTAAGGTGGGCAATACTAAGAAAACGCTTGTAAACCTTACCTAGAAACTATTTAAGACATTGCCCACCCTACAAGTTTCATCCATTTAATTATGCCTACCTACCTAATTCATCCGATAAGCTTTAGGAGTTACCCCAGTTACTTGTCGAAACTGTTTACTTAAATGACTATGGCTACTAAACCCACAATTTAAAGCAATATCTAGAATAGATTGATTGTTTTTTTTCAATAATTGTTTAGCCCGTTCTATTCGTTGCTCGATTAAGTATTGATGAGGAGATAAACCAACAGATTGCTTAAATAAACGACTAAAATGAAATTGACTAATATCAAGTAATTGCGCTAGATTTTCTAGTTTCAGATTTTCGTCAAGATGAGCCTCAATATAATTAAAAACTTGACTGAGTTGATAGGGTGATAATCCTCCTTGATAAATCGGTAATATAGGCTTAGTTGTGCTATGATTTCGGATGAGATTCACCGCTAAAATGTTAGACAAGGAGTCAAGATAAAGTTGATTGTTAGAGACTTCTTTTTGAGATTCTTCAAGCAGCATCATCGTAATTCCTTGAATATGGGAATCATGCACCTGAAATTGAGGAATGAGTTGAAAAAAGTTACTATCACAATCAAGGGTTTCTTGAGCAATATTCTGCAAAAACTCAGTTGTTATTTGAATTTGTAAACAATTTTCTTGACCTTTCCATTGAACAAATAAAGGTACATTAGCAGGGGTAATCAATAGTTCCCCAGGACGATATAACCCGTTGTAACTCACACCATCCTGAATCTGCAGATATTCAAGGGGACGTTGGGAGAGGGAGATAAATATAGTATGTTTATCCTGACAAAAATAGTTACCTTCTCCGGGTGGGTTGCGAAGGTGTTCAACGCGGATGTTTTCGGGCCGTTGCCTTTGTGTTGGTAAATGAGTCGGATTCATGCTTTTTGACTAAATTATAGGCAAGAAATGAAAAATTGACCGCAAGATTGTTCAAGTAAAGCAAGAATGAGATAGTTTCTCAACCAAAAAATCTCTAAGCTGACAGTGTTGTTACGATTTAGGAGATATGAATGATGAAACTGGTAGTATTTGGTGCAACTGGGAATGTGGGTCAGCAAGTGGTAAAACAAGCACTTGAACAAGGCCATGAGGTGACAGCTTTTGCACGAAACCCCCTCAAACTCGATATTAAGCACCCCAAACTCACACTATTTCAGGGAGATGTAATGGACAGCGCAAGGGTCCAACAAGCATTACAAGGTCAAGACATAGTGGTGTGTACCCTGGGTTCTGGGAAAAAGTTAACGGGGATGGTGCGCTCACAAGGCACTCAAAACATTATCCTAGCAATGAAAAAATGTGGGATGAAACGGTTAATCTGTCAAACCACTTTAGGAGTGGGTGAGAGTTGGGGAAGTCTTGATTTTTACTGGAAGTATATTATGTTTGGCTTGATTTTGCGGAATGTGTTTGCGGACCATCAACGACAAGAAGAAATGGTGCAAAACAGTGGTTTAGATTGGACGATTATTCGGCCCGGTGCCTTTATAGAAGGGTCCGTTACAGGTAAGTATCGTCACGGTTTTCCAGGAACGGATAAGACCTCAAAACTAAAAATTACCCATGCTGATGTGGCTGATTTTATCTTGAAGCAATTGGTTGATGATGTCTATCTTCACCAAGCACCCAGTTTATCTTATTAAATTAATAAAAGGAGTGTTTTATGTTAACAGACTTAATCTTACCCATTTCCTTGAGTATAGCGACATTATTTTGTTCTTTGGTAGCTGGATTTTTGTTTGCTTTTATGTTAGTAGTGATGCCGGGAATACGACGTTTAAATGATAAAGAATTTATCCGCAGTTTTCAGGTTATCGATGGCATTATTCAGAACAATCAGCCGATTTTTGTTTTAGTTTGGGTTGGTTCAGTAGTATTTTTAATTGTTTCTGCCATACTTAGTATTGGGCAATTAAATGGTTTAGTGCCTCTGCTGATTATTAGTGCGCTATTGTACATTTTTGGGGTTCAATTACCGACTTTCATGATTAATGTTCCCTTGAATAACAAACTAAAAACTTGGGATGTTATTAATATGAATGAAACAACGTTAAAATCAGCCCGTTTAAACTTTGAAACCCGTTGGAATCGATGGAACGAAATTAGAACATTTTTTGCCTGTGTAACCTCTACCTTGTTAATCATTCTATTGTTGAAAATTTAACCGAAATAGCAGGATTTTTTATTCAGGGGAGTGGGTAAAAAGCACCCACTCCTTTTATTATTGAATTGGATTAAATGTTACAGTAATTTCTCGTTTTCTTGTTAAACACATAGCGATACTTTTTTCATAATAAGCTGCTTCATTAATAAAGACAGGATAAACGTTACTATCTCCTTGATAAGTAATTATTTCTCCGTTAAACGTAATAAATAAAGGATCACCGAAATTAATAGCTTGATAATCTTTTGATTGTAAATTAGGATGAATCATTGCTATAACTTCTTCTCCATCTCTGGGATAATCAATTCTTTCAAAGACTTCATAAACAACTAAATTATGACTTTTTTTCTCAATTTCATTGTGATTATATTTATCCAAAAAATCTAATAAACTATAAATAAGTTGTTCAGTTTTAATGAATAATTCTGCCTCTAAAACCCCTTGAGGAATCGCACCGACTTCTATGGTTAATCCTAATTCTGTGTTACTTCTTAATAGCTTATTGGTTTCGTTTGAAACATAGTATAAAACCTTAAGTTCAGGATAAATTAAACTTAAATAACTACATAATTGTAAATGAAAATCATTTTGATCAGAAAGAATAATGGTTAATCCCATAGCCGAGGTTGTACTATGAATATCAACCAAAAAATTAATCTGATTATCTCTCAGCTTTTGATGAATGGTTTTAGCCAAAAGTTGCTCATACAAAATATTATCTAAATTTTCTATATCTTCTGAAGCAAAACATCGATTCAGATCAATTTCTGTATATCTAACACTCAATTCTATCGCTTTGGGATTAGATAAAAATGGAAATACTTTTAGGGTTTCTCGTTTCAGTAAATGGGGATTCTTGAGGAACTTTTTAATTAAATAAATTCCTGTCAATTCGTTGCCATGAGTACCACCAAAAAGAGCAACTTTTTCAATTTTTTTGATCATAGAATCCCCTAAACTAAACTGATTAACAGTGAACTAACAATGGTCTTTTAAGAGTAAGGGGAATAGAAGAGGTAGAAAAATAAAGTTTCAGTATTTTTTCTGATTATCTATTAATCATTTTTCGGTTGCCTCTTGCCTCTTGCCTCTTGCCTAACCTCACATTAATTAACAACTGATTACTGCCTATTATTACTGTGATAGTTGTCGTTTTAAAGCTTCTAAACCCGACCAACGACTATCAATTGTTGGTTTATCATCATCAGTTTTTGGGGTAGGAGGTTGACAATCTTTACCGCATAACTGTCTTAAGGGGATAGCTAACGATAATTGTTCATAAAGCCAACTTTGAGGATCAAAATGACCGTGTGGGGATAAACTTTCTGATAAATCTTCCCAAGCAACTTCTCTTTCTTGAGGATAATTTTCGGCTAATTCTGCATCTTTATTTAACCAAATAATCTCCGAGGTATCCAAACTTAGACGACGATTATACTGTTGTAAACAGCGATCGCAAGTTAAGGTAATAATGGTTTCTCCTGTCACACTCACTTCGAGAAAAGTTCCCCCGTGACGGATCATCATTTTGCCTCGAAAGGGGGTTAAAGTGTCTAATTCAGGGATAAAATCATCAAGAACAAGGGTTTGGGTTCGATTAAGGGTCTGTAGTAAATGGGGAATATAAATCGCTTGCATAATCTTACGTCTTCCTCTTTTTACGTTTGATTCAGTTAGGGTATCGACTCCCCTTGTGGATAACCAAGGGATAGGGTTCCTGGGGGTAGAGTGAGGGTGGTTTTGGACCCTGGGGACTGCAAAGAAACCTTTAATTCTCCTTGAGTGCTAACACCGATGATAGTTCCTGTTATACCTTCAATGATAACTTTACGCCCGACACTATCCAATATTTGTACATAATTTCTCACTAAGTTATCCACCCCCTCTCTCAGATAATTGTCATAACCCTCGAAAACCCCATTAATGGTAATAGCGGACAAAGTTTCTAAACAATCGATTTCGTGGGAGTTACCATAAGATTGAATAGTAATGCCAGGATCGGGAACTGGATTATCCCAATTAATCCCCACACCAATGACAGCGTGGGTAATCATCTGGTTGTGAATGCGGGTTTCGCTTTTAATTCCCCCTAATTTGCGTCCTTCTAAAATTAAATCGTTGGGCCATTTTAATTGTACCGGGAGTCCATAACGACGTAAGTTTTGGGCAATACCCCAGGCAGTAAAAAGGGTCAGATGAGGCGCATTTTGAGCTTCAAGGTTGATGTCTAGACCAATTGATAAATAAAGACCTCCGGCATCGGAAACCCAGTTTCTCCCCCATTGTCCTCGTCCTGCGGTTTGTTGAGAGGCGATGGCCACGACTGGGAAAGGGTTCCCCTCTCCTAAAAGATCCCAAACCACTTGATTAGTAGAGGTTACGGTTTCAAAAAGATGCAAGGGATAGGAGGGTTGTTTTAAATAAGTGGTCATTTTTCTGGGATCAAGTGTCATATCTTGCACCTTCGAGAGAGTCAAAAAAAGAGGGAATCGGTCAGAATATTTTTGGTTGAAGCTAAATAAAAAAGAGACTTTTGCCTTTTACCTGGAAATTATTATGAAAAATCTAGCTCATAAAGCTAAATATACGACTTTAGGAATCGTTGGCATCATCGTTTTATTGATTATCTGGAGTTTTATCGAACCTCGCATTCTTAATATAGAAAATGAAACAGCAAAAATTCCTAATTTACCTCAATCTTGGTCGGGTAAACAAATAGCACAGTTGTCAGACTTTCAAATTGGATTATGGGGTGATAATCGCGGTACGGCTAGGGGCAGCGTTGCTAAGATCCTAGAAGCTAAACCAGCGATCGCTTTAATTAGTGGTGATTTTGTTTATCATCCGGGTTCTAATATTGAATCCGAGATCGAAACCGCAGTAGACATCGTCCGTCCTTTGGTCGATGCCGGTATCCCTACTTATGCAGTGCTAGGGAATCACGACTATGGTATGAGTAGCAAAAAAGCCCAACCCTCAACCGAACAAGCAGAAAAATTAGAAATAGCCTTAGAAGAGGCCGGTATCCAAGTTTTAAGAAATGAAGCCATTAGACTCGAACTCCCTAATAGTAATGAGCCGTTATATTTAGTGGGTGTGGGTTCTTTATGGGCCAGTAGAGATAATGTTAAGCAAGCACTCAATGCGATCGACAATAATAGTCCCAGAATTGTGATGATGCACAATCCCGATACCTTCGAGCAGTTTCCTAAAAATTCAGCCCCCTTTGCCGTAGCAGGCCATACCCATGGGGGACAAGTGCGTATTCCAGGGTTCCCTCAATGGTCCTGGTTGAGGTTTACTCAGAAAGATAAAGTCTATGCTGATGGTTGGGCCAAAGGCTTTGGGACATCGGGTAATCAGCTTTATGTTAACCCTGGTATTGGTATGAGTATCGCGCCCATACGCTTATTTTGTCCCCCAGAACTCACCTTTTTTACCCTGGAGGGTTAACCCACACCCCCCCTGCCCCTAACCCCCCCTGCCCCTAACCCCCCCTGCCCCTAACCCCCCCTGCCCCCCTTATAAAGGGGGGTGTGGGGGGTGTGGGGGGTAAGGAGGGATTGACCAATGCTTAAAAATCTTAGGGTTTATGGTCAAGTTTCCCATGATTTCTATCTATAGTAGACAACGAATAAAGCTAGATTACGAGGAGTAACCCACTTTGAAAAAGGTAGAAGCGATTATCCGACCCTTTAAACTAGACCAAGTGAAGATCGCTTTAGTCAACGCTGGAATTGTTGGTATGACAGTTTCTGAAGTTAGGGGGTTTGGACGACAAAAAGGACAAACCGAACGTTATCGCGGTTCTGAGTACACTGTAGAATTCCTCCAAAAACTGAAGGTGGAAATTGTTGTCGAAGATCATCAGGTGGACATGGTGATTGAAGAACTGACAGCCTCTGCGCGGACAGGAGAAATTGGAGATGGCAAGATTTTTGTGTCTCCTGTGGACCAAATTATCCGCATTCGGACTGGAGAAAGCGATCTCGAAGCGATTTAAGGGTTCCGAGGACTTGGGATCTCCTAAGTCCTCTGTTTTAATTGGGGTAGGAGAAGGGCAAAGGCTTGACCCCGATGAGAGACATCTCGTTTCAGTTCCGGTGTCATCTGGGCAAAGGTTTGCTGGTATGGGGGAACATAAAAAATTGGATCATAACCAAACCCTTCGTTTCCTTGAGGGGTTTTGAGGATTTCCCCTTGACAAATGCCTTCGCTTTGTAGGGCAATGGAACCATCAGGACGGGCTATGGCGATCGCACATACAAATTGAGCCTGACGATTGTCCTGATTGCCTAACTCGTTTAATAATCGTTCAATTCTTTCTTGATCGCTGTTACCATATCGGGCAGAATACAGCCCCGGCGCACCATTGAGGGCTTCTACCGCTAACCCGGAATCATCGGCGATCGCCCATTCCCCTAGACGTTTGGCCACTTGAGAGGCTTTGAGACAAGCATTCTCCATAAAGGTTGTGCCGGTTTCTTCGATGTCGATTTCGGGGGGTTTAAGGTGCAACTCCCAATCTAATCCCGTTAAATACTCTTGCATTTCTTGCAGTTTTCCCGGATTACCAGTAGCAACGATTAATTTTTGCTTCATGCTTCTTGCTATCTTTGAGAATTGTTTATATTAAAGAGAGACAAGATTTTTATGACTCGATTGTTAAGAAAAGACCACAAAGTCTCTTATTATAATCTATCCCTCATTATTTTCTTCGCTAATTACAAAAATTGTATGATAATTATCAACTCTTTAGCCTAAAAGTTAGATATTCTTAATCATGTTCTTTATCCCTTGGTGGAATATGTTAACCCATTCTTCTATTCATTCTCATGTTGCCAATGATACAAAAAAGATGGACAGTAATTTCAAAAGTCTCACCAATGCTCAAAGTTTGTCTGAACTGTTACACCATATCTTTTTAGGCATTTCTTCAGCCAATGAACAGGGTTTTTTTGAATCATTGGTGTTTCATTTAACTCAAGTTTTACAAGTAGACTATGCTTTTATTAGTCAATTAGAAAGTGATGATTCTGCTATGACTTTAGCCGGGTGTTTTCGGGGGCATAAATGTGATGATTGTGTTTATCAATTAAGTAATACCCCTTGTGAAATTGTCATCAAAGAAGGCAAATATGTTTGTTATGATAATATTAGAAAAAAATTTAAAGATGATAGTTTACTTCAAAAAAATAATATTGAAAGTTATATAGGGACAGCTTTATATAATCAAAAAGGAGAAGGGATCGGCTTACTTTGTGTTATGAATTGTTCTCCCCTTAAAAATACCAAAGTATTAACCAAAATTATTGATATTTTTGCCATCAATGCTGCTAGAGAGTTAGAAAAAATGCAAGCAGAGACGGAACTTGAAGCCATTAACAAAAATTTAGAAAAATTAGTCAAAGCAAGAACAGATCAACTTGAAAAAACCAATAAAAACTTACGGCAAGAAATTCAACGAAGAATCAAAATAGAATCTCAATTAATCAAGCAAGAAAATCAATTTAGAGATTTGGTCTATAATATTGATAATGGTATTATTATTGTTAATAAAAAAGGAAAAATTAAATTTGCTAATCCTGCGGCTACCAAGATTTTTGAGCAACCCTTACGAAATTTATTAGATTATGATTTTGGCATTCCTATTATGAGTAATAAACCAGATAAACCCGTAGAATTAGAAATTATTAAATCTAATCAGAGAACGGGTTTAGTAGAAATGAATGTCACCCTAACAGAATGGGAAAACGAATCGGTTTATTTGGTTTCTTTTAGAGAAATTACCGCTAGAAAAAAAGCAGAAGAAGCCCTAATAAAAGCTAAGAAAGAAGCGGATTTAGCCAATCAAGCAAAGACGGAATTTTTAGCAAGTGTGAGTCACGAACTTCGCACTCCAATGAATGCAATTTTAGGATTTTCTGAACTTCTCAAGTTGAAATTGAAAGTAGATGAACCGAGTATTTATCGATATGTTGAAACCATTTATAATAGTAGTCATTCCCTGCTATCTTTGATTAACGAATTACTAGACATTAATCAAGTTGAAGCGGGAAAAATAGAACTAAATTATCATCCTTTTTCCCTTAGAAAACTTATCAAAGAAACCGTCAATCTTTTTTCTAATCAAGCCTCACAAGGACAAGTTGATTTATCAATCAATATTCAAGATAATGTTCCTCAATTAATTGAATTTGATTCTTTACGATTACGTCAGATTTTAGTCAATCTTATTGGTAATTCCTTTAAGTTTACCACAAGAGGTCATATTAAAATTGTTGTTAGTATTGAAGACTTACACAGTCAATACTGTACATTAAAAATGATTATAGAAGACACAGGAACTGGTATAAAAGACGAAGATAAGGAGCGAATTTTTGAAGCCTTTACCCAAAGTAAAGGACAAGATAATTATCGGTATGGAGGTAATGGTTTAGGTCTATTTATTACCCAAAAAATAACGGAATGTTTAGGGGGAGCGATAACCCTAGAGAGTGAATGGGGAAAAGGATCTACTTTTACTGTGACTTTTCCTAATGTAAAAATTATTGATTTAACAGAAAAGACTCAGGGAAAGTCTTATAAAAAAACTCTTCACGATCTTGATAAAATGACGATTTTAGTCCTTGATAGGGTTCCTGCCCATTGTGAATTAATTGAGGGTTATTTTGCAGGAAGCAAACACAATTTATTTTTTGCCAATGATCAAGAAATAGCCATTAATTTAGCCAACCATTATTGTCTTGATGCCATATTAATTAACTTCTCTCTTCACAATATTGATAATAGTCTAGAAACATTAGAACTGTTAACCAGACAAAATACAATTAAAAATATTCCTATCATTGCCATGACAGATGTTCCGCTAAACATCAGAGAAAATCACCCAAATCTTTTTGAAAGAATTCTCTCTCAACCGCTTAACTATTGTGATCTTGTTGAGGTTTTCAGTAATATTTTAGTGCAGAAAGCAGAACAACAAAGTCAGATAAAATTTACCCTCACAGAATCCGACTATCAAAAGATTAATAATTTATCTGAGTTATTAGAAGAACTACAACAAATAGAAGATAATTCCTGGAACTTAATGCGTCGAAGAATGATCTTATCGGAACTGCAAAAATTTTGTGATAACCTCGAACAATTAGGACAGACTCATCATTGTCAAATGCTGATCAACTATAGCAAAATCTTAGCCAATCATATTCATATCTTAGATATTGAGCAGTTATCGAATACCTTAGAAAAGTTTCCGCAAATTAGAGTAAATTTAATCAATTATGCTGATGAGATCAACAGAGATCGGAACTCTAGACCCTAAGTTTACTTCTATTGGGTAAGGAGGTTTCCTACTCCTTGTAGGGAATGCTCTTGTCACTAAAAATCCCTATGTACCCCTTTTGATCAACCTCTGAGGTAGTTTTTTTAACCTTAAATGACTATCTCTTGTATCATCAGGGGTTTTCCTTAGACTGACATCTTGCACGCCTTACAAAATAACTTGATGGCTAAGAAAAAGACAGTCAATGCTCAAGCAGTTAGCCTTAAAATAAGATACTTTTGCCTGTCTTGGTGAGCGTTCCCTTGCGCAGATGCGAAGGCGCGGGGTCTCACCGCTCTTGCCTTTTGCCTACCCCCCTGCCCCTTACCCCCCCTGCCCCCCTTATAAAGGGGGGTGTGGGGGGTGTAATCGAAGGTGCAAGATATGAGTTAGATATCAATGAATCTTGAAATCGTATCAAAACGGCCAGTTAGAGAAGAAATGGAGCCTTACAATAGAAAATGATAGAGAATCTGAAGATGAGGTGCTATGCTCTCACAAATTGTGCGTCCTTTGGTTAACACACAAGTCCGTCTTTTAGCCAACTCTCACACCACTCAAACCACCTTAGTAGAAACCATCGCTCGATGGTTAGGTTATATTGGGGTTGAAGCTCAAGTGACTAAGTTATGTCCTGAAAGCGATCGCATCCATGTGGCCTTAAGAGTGGGTAAACCGGATTCTTGTGATGATGGAGACTGGTGTCGTATTTTAAATAATCTGCGATCGCCTGATCCCCAGGAAAACAATCGTGTAACCTCTTCACATAACTTTCATGAGTCTCATCAGCTACAAATTGCGCGATTATTAGCTTATTTAATTCAAGTCAGTGATCCCCACCAAGAGATTACTTGGCCAGAAATCGAACATCAATTAGTTGCTTTGAATCTTGATGATTCTATGTTATCGGGGATTAAATCCGCTCTTAAAGTGCCTCAATCTCCCGATTTATTAAAAAGGGTTGACCCCGATATTGCTGCTGTCACTTTTCCCATTGCAGTTAAAATTGCTTGGTTTGATCAAGAAATTAATTCCCACGAAAATCATGCGCTTTCTGCTTTATTAACAGCGATGAAATAGACTACAGTTATTTTATCAACACTGTTTAATATGTCCTAACTTAATAACAATTTGGTCAATAATAGTTCTTAATTCTGATGGGGGTAAGTCGGATTGATTAACCATAATACTAAAAGCTAATTGCTCATAATTTCCAGGTTCAATATACCCTGATAAAGAAGATGATCCCGACAAAGTTCCTGTTTTAGCTTGTATTTTTCCTTCTACAATGGTATCTTTAAACCGATTTTTTAGGGTTCCATTCGTCCCCCCTATGGCTAAAGAATTACGATACATTTTAGCGTCTGGGGTTTTGATCATTAAGGTGAGTAAGTTAACCAATGCTTCCGGGGTGACTAAGTTATGACGAGATAACCCCGAACCGTCTTTTAAGTGATATAAATTCGGCTCTAATCCTAATTGAGTCAGAATTATTTTTAAGTTATCAATCTTACTATTTTCTATCTTATCATCTCTCAAAAGATTAAGCAAGCTTTCTGCATATAAATTATTACTTTCTTGATTGGCTTTTGTGATCATTTCTTGTAAAGAACTTGATTTAATTTCTATTATTTTGGCTAAATTATCCCTTTCACTATCCCCATAACTCACCTCAGAATTAATAATAGTGATTCCTTCTTTTTCTAAATAAAATCGTAGGGAATCTAAAAAATATTTTCCTGGGTTAACCACTGCCATTCCGAAAGGATCAGGATCAGAATTGCTGGCTAAACTTCCAGTAATGGTTAATAAAGGTGCTTCAAAATTACGATTAATTGAAACAGAATAAGGACTATTTTCTTCACCTGTTATAGTTTGATTGTTAACTTTCCATTGTTGTCCTGCAATGGAATCAGACCATTGTATTGTTAATTTTTCTCCTAATTTTTGAGGATTTAAGGTTAAAATAACAGCATTTTCATTGAGAATTAAACGATTAACTGATGGTGCATAATAAAACTGAATATCTTCCCATTCCCAAGTAGAATTGATAACTTGCATTGCAGCAGAATTATCTTCTACAATTAAGTTTTCAATGCGTTTAATTCCTTGAGTTTTTAACTGTTTAGCAAGGGTTTCTAACTGTTCACTCTTTAAGGTTGGATCGCCTTTTCCTACAACTTTTAAAACGGTTAAATTAGGAGATGATCCCGAAGCATAGACAGGGGTTTTTATTTGATAATTAGAGTCATATTGAATCAATACTGCTGCTGTGGTTAATAGTTTAACAGTAGAAGCAGGAATAAAATATTTTTGAGAATTTAACTCATATAACGGGGTTTGCTTATCTAAGGTTTTAACTAAAATACCCCAATGCGATCGCTTTAATTTTTCCTTGTTTAAAATATCATCTATTGTTGGTTTCAAATCAGTTTCACAAACTGACGTATTTTCTGTATTACTATTTATATTAGAATTGACCTCATTGGCTTTCAAAGGTAGATAAGATGTAAAAATAAAGGATAAAATCAAACCAAAAATTCTTATTTTTTTCAAATTTAGATAATAAAAATTCATTCGTTTTTCTCGAAGTTAGTTTTCAGCATGAGGTCTAAAGTATTTGCTTCTTTATCCACTGCACAATACAAAAATGTCGAACTTACGTTTATAAATTAAGGCTCAAACGAGGGGTCAGTTCTGATAGTTAACACTTGCGGGGGTGTAGCATCAGGAGGATAGAGAAAATCTAAGCGAACCAGTCGCCATCTTTGGGAGGGAATAGTTTGATGCACAAGGGGTTGACCCATCTGACCCCGATGTTGTACCAGATGAAAAAAGCGAGTTTGCCAAGTTGCCGCCTCATCAATGTAACCTACTCGCACTGTTCCTCGGAAAAAAACTGATTTAGGGGTGGGCGATAGAAAACGCAATTCATCAGTTATGCTGTCTTGTTTGAGAGGGGTTTGTACGCTGATGGTCACGTTTTGCTTCTGTGGAGTGGGGTTGTAGAGGGGAATTGTCACGCTATATTGTACCCCGTAATTCCCATGAGATTCGTAAGCGGTATCAGGATAACGGACCATCAAAGGTGCGCTTTGGACTTGATTCGTGCCAAAAGTTCCTCCCTCAAGGGTACTTAGTCCATAAGAGAGACTTTGTCCAACTTCTGGGATAGTCAGATATCTTTGACCATTGGTTAATCTAGCATACCAAACCGAACCTCTAGAGACTCCAGCAACTCGTCCATAGATTAACTGATTATCTTCAGGGCGTGAAGGGGGGCGATCGCGAGGTGTTACTAATTCTCCTGAGACCAACAGCGTTTCCCACTCCTCTAGAGTTGGGGGGCGTTCTTCTCCTGTGTTCTCATCGATGGGGGCAAACTTCGCTAAACTAGCCGCATAAAGGCTGCCATCAGTTTTGAGCCGAAAATAAGCAGAACGTCCATTTAATGGAGGCTCAAGGTCTTTGACAGGAATGGGTAAATTGAGTAACATTCGGCTTTCTTTTGGCGGGATAACCAGTTCCGGACCAGAGATTTCTTGACGAGTTTCTCTGAGGATCTCTCCCATGACTCGACTCCCAGGCCCAGCATAAACTGTCCCTAATGGATCTTCTACTTGAGGAGGTAATTCAATAAAGGGAGCATCGGGTTGGCTTAGATAAGTCGCTCCTTGTAGAATATTGACAGTAACAGGAGTTCTTGTGGGGTTATGGAGAAGAACCCCTAAATATAAGGTTCGTAAATCCTCTGGATTGGGGGCAGATGCCACATGATGGGCAAAAACGTCAAACCGCCTCACAAATAAATAGTCTAAGTGTGCGCTGCGCTCTCGTTTTCCTAAAGGGGGAAAGGTTGAGAGTAAAATCCCTTCTTTTTGAACTAATTCAGGACTATTGCTATTGAAAACAGGAATATGATTAAGTCTCCCAGGAAGGGGACGAACCTCTTGCGGTTGGACAATTTCTTGAGGGGGTTGATTTTCTATTGGGGAGTTATTAGCCAGAAAGAGCGGTAAAAAGACCATTTCTAATTGTATTGTTCCTTATTGTAACTTGTCGTGCATCATTAATAATTGATATTAGTTCTTGTAAGGTGGGCAATGCCCACCCTACTTAGTTCTATGAGCTAGATATATTAATAACTAATTATCTCCAATCCTCCCAATCATTATTAAAGATAGACGTATTAGGAAATGTTGTCGGATTGTTGTTAGCATCTAATTTTTGTCGTAAATCTTGTAACTTTTTCGAGCGAAAAATGGGTTCTTCAACTAATTGATAGGGTAAAATTTGCTCATCAATAGCAAAGGCCGCAGTCGTTCCAGCAGCAGCCCCGGAAGACCATTCAAACGAGTGTACCCGATAAGCGGCTGCAGCAATATGACTCACCGCAATGCTCTTCCCCGTTACCAGCAAATTATCGATGTTTTGAGGTAACATAGCCCGTAGAGGCACTTGGAAAGGATAAGCTTGACCTTGACCCATTCTTTCCCCTTTCCGCTCCGTATTCCCTGGTTTTTCCGCGGGATATTCCGTCATACAGGGATGAAAATCAATGGCATAATGACCAATACCCACAGAGTCAGGATAAATGGTCGATCGCTTGCGTCGAGTCACTTGTTCAGGAGAAGCATCCCCACTGAGGATCTTAAACCCTTCTAACCCGGCTAAAGCACCGTGTAAGCGACGATAGGTATCAGGAGAGAGGGTATTTTTATAATAATCATCTTGATAGTTGCGACGAGAAATATCAATTTCATTGACCATAAACCCATCTGCGTAAATAAATGATTCCCGGCCAATAATGCGCCTTGCTTCACGCATATAGGGATATTTCGATAACCCGTGAACCGTTCCCATGGGAGAGTCTAAACCGCTTAAATAAACATGATAGGGGTTTGGGGTTTTTACCCCCTCTCCTAACTGGGAGTCAGTGGTTCCCACCACTAACCAATAAAAATAACCGATAGAATGTTCTTCCCCTTTTCGTAAGGTTTCGGTCCGTAACCCCCCCATCCAGTTGCCGGGTTCGAGTTGACCCATTTCTTCTAGTTGTTGACGGGTATAAATAAGGTTATCTCTAGACGTACCGGGACGATAATCATTCCCCCAGGTCCAGTTTTGCATGGAAATGTCTCCAGGGGTGGGAACGGTGAAAGTCAGACCCCCAAAGGTCTTTTGCTCACCCTGTTGGGGACTCCAAATACGACGATAAGTATAGACTAAATCAAAATCTGCTAACCGTTCGAGTTCATAACTATAGTAAGGGGAATATTGAAGGTAAAAATCAGGTAATTCATAGGTTTGCCGCTCTTCGGTGGTTTCCATGGCAAAGGTATAAGTAAACCCTTGGGTGCAATAGGGATCACCCGTGGCACTCGAAGAAGAGGGTTCTAAATAGGAACGGGGATCGATCCCTAAACGGTAGGGAACATCCGCTAAAGCGATAATTTCCCCGGTTTCTGTGGCTTCTATGACGTACCAATCAGAGGGTTCAGGTTTATCATGAGGCTTGGGAATAAACTTGATAATGGTTTTGTTGAATAACTTAGAATCTTCGTAGGTGTAAGCATCCTCGATGGTTTGGGAGAGGGGATAGGTATTTAAGGGGGGTGCGCCTTCTCTGGGGGTATGTTGAATGGCGATCGCACTCATGATCTGTTTTCCCGTTCCCCCGTTGGGATTTTTTTCGATGGTTAAATCTTTGATCACCGTTGAGGGGAACCAGTTAAGTTGTCCTCCTCCCTTTTTAGCGGCATCGTCTAACATGGCCTTGAGAATTTTATGACCATCTTCTGGCAGAAAACAAGACTCACTCACCCAACAGTCCCCGGGGTTAAGTTCCCCATAATAGTCTTTAATGCGTTCCCGTAATTCTAAATAACCCCGTGGATAGATTAACTGCGATCGCTGAGTAGGACGCTCATCTAGGGCCGAAGTTCCCTGAGAGGAGAGTTGTCCCCCAACCCAGTCAGTGATCTCGGTCAAACAGACGGTTTTCCCTGCCAATAAGCCCTCATAGGCGGCCGCTGTTCCTGCTAGTCCGCCCCCTACGACTAATAACTCACATTCTACGGTTTTGTCGGGGTTACGAGGGGGAGTAGCTACCGTTAAAGGAGTCATCATTTGCCACATCACTAAGGTTAACGGAAGGGTTGAAAAATAGCGACGGATACGATTGAGCATAATCTGTGAGGAAGGGTTATCTAGATGATGAAGTAGCCTTGGTGTTATTTCTTATGTCTGCCATCGGCTCTGATTAGTTCCCTGAACAGCGTTAAACCCCGTCGTAACTGACGGGGTTTAACAAAATAGTTTGGCCTGATTTCAGACTTAATCAATTTTTTCGAGTTGCCAAAGAATTTGATTTCCTTCTCGGCGAACCCGTGAAACAACCCAATTACGCCAAGACCAATGATCGCCACGACTGGTGACCGCACTGGCATTGATGTCCATTAAATCCGCTAATTCTGAGCTAGTGATTAAATAACCCTTATCAGCGATTTCATCAGCAATGCGTAGGGTTTCAATCAGGTTTTGAATTTCAATGACTCTCTCTTCACGGGAGAGATCAAAGTCTTCAATTGTATTGACAGATGAGTCAATCATAATAGTATCAACTTAAAATTGCAAAAGGGTGGTCTTGAGTAAACTATAAAGAAAGTCGCTAAGATTTCACGAATCTTGCTACTGTTTATCATAGCGACTTTTTGATAAAATATCAGTAAGGCTAGATTTTTTTTATCAAGAATGATTGACTTATATATTGATCTAAATCTTTATTATAAATTTCTAGGGGATTCTTGCCGAATAAAAAAGCTACCCTAATTGAATGTGGCATCACTTCTTTTTGTCTGGCTAAAACGCATTTTAAATGCGTTTTAGCTAAAGCCCATCACTTTACGCTAAAGCGACTTCTACTTGCGGCCAACGATTAACGGTGTTACCGATAATCGATAAATCTTGCATCACACGGTCAAACTTATCGGGGGTCAGAGATTGGGGTCCGTCGGATAAAGCTTTTGCCGGGTTAGGATGAACTTCTATCATCAACGAATCAGTTCCAGCTGCGATCGCCGCCGCCGCCATGGCGGGAACGTAATCGGATTTTCCGGTGCCGTGACTGGGGTCGATCATAATCGGTAAGTGAGTTAAAGACCGTAATACCGGCAACACTGATAAATCTAAGGTGTTACGGGTGTATTTGCCGTCAAAGGTGCGAATCCCTCTTTCACAGAGAATAACACGGGGGTTCCCTGCGGCCAAAACGTATTCAGCGGCCATTAACCATTCGTCGATGGTGGCTGACATTCCCCGTTTGAGTAAGACGGGTTTATCTTGGGCCCCGACTTTTTTGAGGAGGGAGAAGTTTTGCATATTTCTCGCGCCCACTTGAACCACATCCGCCACTTCAGCGATTTTGTCTAAGTCCGCTGCGTCCATGACTTCTGTAATAATGCCGAGTCCACTGGCTTCTCTAGCGGCTGCTAATAATCCTAACGCGCTTTCTCCGTGGCCTTGGAAAGCGTAGGGGGAAGTCCGGGGTTTATAGGCCCCACCCCGTAAAAATTTTGCTCCGGCGGCTTTGACCCGTTTGGCGGTTTCGACGATCATGGCTTCGTTTTCCACTGAACAAGGACCGGCCACCACGGCAACGGGATGATTTTTACCCACGGCCACTGGGCCATCTGGTGTCTCAATAATCACTTCGCTATATTCTCCGTGACGGTATTCCAAACTCGCCCGTTTGAAAGGTTGTTCGACCCGTAGAACATTTTCTATCCAAGGGCTGATTTCTTGGATTTGTAGGGGATCTAGGGAAGCGGTTTCTCCTACCAGGCCGATCACGACTTTGTGTTTACCGACGATTTTCTCAGGAGTTAATCCCCAATCTGTAAATTCCTGGTTAATACGTTCAATTTCATCTGCTGGTGAACCAACTTTCATAACAACGATCATAATTTGTTTTCCTCTAGGGTCAATGATAGGGGGTGTTTGGATTTTGTTCTTTTTGTTTCCCTTGTGAGTCAATTAAATAACCCGTAGGTATATTCACCTTCTGGGTTATTGATAATACTATAATAATAATTGATTTTCGTTTCATTTATTAACTAATTCTTTAATAACCCGTTATCCGTTGTCAGTGACCTGTGACCTGTGAACAGTTATCAGTTATTAACCCTTTAGAAGTTAGCCTTAATTTTACCTTGTTGATTCTATCTTCTCTCTTCTCTGTGTTCACTGTTTAACATTTTTTGAGTGATTTCGTGACGATAACTAAACATATCTTGCAGACGAAAGTCAACCCACCACCCAATTAAAATTTCTACAATTCTACCCCCAGGAATTTCGTATTTAATTTCGTCGGTTAATTCTGTTTGATCGTTTTTTGGAGTAAATTGATGACGGTGTTCCCAAGATTTCAAAGGACCAATTTCTTGGATATCGACAAATAAATAGGGCTGATTACATTCAGTATGACGGGCTAACCAACGAATGGGAATAAACCCTAACATCAATTGGAATTCTGTGATAGCACCCATATCTAACCCTCCTTCTCGTTTGACAATTTTAACGGGTTGCCACGGTGGGGTTAAAATATCTAAAACATCAGGACGTTCGTGAAATTCCCAGACTTTTTCTATGGGGGCATCAATGAGGCTTGTTTTTTTAAAGGTTAACATTTTTGATTGAAAAGGCAGGAGGATTTTAAAGCTAGTTTGAATCCGAACTTAAAAAGTAATATAGTGCATTAATTCTTCTATTATTGTAGCATCTAATTGCAATCTTTTTTGTAAATCAATTAAATTTTTATATTTTCCTTTTTCTTGGCGATCGCTGATTATTTTTTGGATAATATTATTAGAAATTGTCGGGATTTCTTGCATTTTTGCTGAGGTTGCTGTATTAATATTTATTTTTTTCGGGTTGATTAAACTATCGGGATCGTAATAAGAAAAGGTTAAAATTGGCTTTAAGGGTTGGAGACGGGATAGGGGAATATTTAAGGCTGCCGCCATATCTTCTATGGATAAAATTTCTACCCCTGTTTGTACTAATTCTACCAAATTTCTAGCTTGATGAATTGAGATCCCAGGTAATCTTAATAAGTCGTCGATAGTGGCTTGCGTTATATCAATTTTTATCCCTAACTCCGTTGCGATCGCAATTTCTTCTAGGGACTGAAACCGATAAAAAGGATCACTTTCTATTTGTTGACGAAGCTTTCTTTTACGAGGATTAAATTGTTGAGAAAAGGAGCTAAAAACCATGATTTTAGGAGTTAACGAGTCAATTTTTTCATGAGAATCAATCCTTATCTATTCTGTTAGTACAAATTTTCTTAGCCTGATATCATACACTTTAATTAATCACTGTTTAATTAATTCTATCTAACAATTTACGGCGTTTTTGTTCAAATTCGTAGTCGGAAACTAACCCTTCTTCTCGTAGTTTATCCAGTTCCCGTAACCCTTCAGAAATGACATTGACTTGTAGGGGTTCTATGTGTTGCTTATAGACTGTATGAGGATCACTTTCTAAGTTGTTAAATTGATCATTAAACTGATCGGCTCCCTGTATAAAATACCATACCGCATCAATGGCACAAGCAATAGTGGGTATGGGAGTATTCCATAATAATAAATAAATGACACCCCATAGGGGTTGGCCTAAGTAAAATTTATGCACACCAGCGATCGGCCACGGTACAATAGTAGAGACTAAAGCGAGGATGATCCCCACTTTACGGCTTTTTGGGTGATTTAGTAGCTTTTCCAATTGTTCCATTGGGGTTAAGCAGATGGATGGACAAAACCAGTCTACTGTAAAAGACGGTTTCAAGCAGGGACAGTTCCCAGGGGTTTAGGGTGAAACTGAAAGAGGATACGGTAAACCGTAGTTTTCAATCTGTTTCAACTGCTTTACAATTAAAAGTGTTTAGCTTATAGTCAATCGTAATTAATAACATAGGGAAGATAATCATGGGATTTTTTGATTCTGAAGTGGTTCAAGAAGAAGCTAAAAAGTTGTTTGAAGATTATCAATCTTTGATACAATTAGGAGGAGAATATGGTAAATTTGACCGTGAAGGTAAAAAGATTTTCATTGATCAAATGGAAGCCCTCATGGACCGCTATAAAATTTTTATGAAACGGTTTGAATTATCAGAAGATTTTATGGCACAAATGACAGTTCAACAGTTAAAAACTCAGTTAGGCCAGTTTGGGATGACTCCCCAACAAATGTTTGATCAAATGAATATGACATTAGAACGGATGAAGTCTGAAATTGAAAATTAGGTTTAAGTTTTTACTGAAATCAAAAATCATTTAAACTATAAAACATAAAGATAGTAAACATAAGTTAGGTTGAGGAACGAAACCGAAAGAAAACCCGTCATAACACAAGAATGTGGTGGGTTGAGACGGATTATTATATTTTTGCAATATACCTCAATGATAGCCGTCTAACCCAACCTAACACTAAACTTAAGCCTAATAAAATTATGTATGATTTTGCTGTTATCGGTGGAGGTATTGTCGGACTTTCCACGGCCATGATGTTAGGAAAAAAGTTTCCTGATGCGTCATTAGTTATCATTGAAAAAGAAAGTAAAGTAGCGTTTCATCAAACGGGCCATAATAGCGGCGTTATCCATTCTGGAATCTATTATAAACCCGGCAGTTTTAAAGCCAAGTTTACCCGCGCCGGTAGTCAGTCAATGGTGGAATTTTGTCAAAAACATGATATTCCTCATGAGGTGTGTGGTAAAGTTATTGTTGCCACCCAAGAAAAGGAGTTACCCCTATTAGATAATCTCTATCAACGGGGGTTAGAAAATGGTCTCCAGGTGAAGAAAATACCCCCCGAAGCAGTGAAAGAAAAGGAACCCTATGTGAGTTGTTTAGCTGGAATTTACGTTCCTACTTCTGGCATTGCTGACTATAAAAAAGTATGCGAAAAATATGCAGAAATCATTGAACAACAAGGGGGAGAAATTCGGTTTAATACTAAAGTGTTGAAGATAAATAATAGTAATAATTATAAGTTTTTAGAAACCAGTCAAGGGGAGATTAAAGCCAAATTTATTATCAATTGTGGGGGGTTATATAGCGATCGCCTGGCGCAACTGGATGGAGTGAACCCCCAGGCAAAAATCGTCCCCTTTCGCGGTGAATATTATCAATTAACCCCCGAAAAAACGCTATTTAGTCAAAAGTCTCATTTATCCCGTTCCTAACCCAGCCTTTCCCTTTTTGGGGGTGCATTTCACCAAAATGATCGACGGAACCATTCACGCTGGACCCAATGCGGTGTTAAGTTTGAAACGGGAAGGGTATAAAAAGACAGATTTTGATCTCAAGGAGTTTGCTGAGGTGATGGCCTATCCTGGGTTTTGGAAACTGGCAGCCAAACACGCCGATGAGGGGATCAAGGAAATTGTGCGATCGTTTAGTAAAGCTGCTTTTGTTCATAGTTTACAGCAATTAATCCCAGAGGTGACGGATAACGATATACTCCCTTGTGAAGCCGGGGTACGGGCCCAAGCTTTGCGGAGGGATGGTCAGTTAGTGGAAGATTTCTTAATGATCCAAGATGAACAGTCTTTGCACGTTTGTAACGCACCGTCGCCGGCCGCCACTGCATCCTTAGAAATTGGTAAATATATCGTCGCACAAATTCCGTCCCATTAGCTGACGGGAAAAAAGAGACGAATATAAGTGGAGATCATGGTTTCTCCCCAAAATAAACTTAACATGGCACCCAAGGCTAAAAACGGACCAAAGGGAAAGGGATGACGGCGATCGATAAATCCTAAGATCATTCCTCCCATACCAAAAATAGAACCCACTAAACAAGCTAAAAAACTGGTGACTAACAGATATTTCCACCCTAACCAAGCTCCAAGCATGGCAGCTAACTTAGAATCTCCTCCCCCTAAGGCCTGTTGACCTAATACTAATGTACCCCCCAAACCAATGAGATCAAATAACCAAATTCCTAACACTGCACTGACAACACCAGTCATCAAATATTCAGGGGTTTGCGCCACTTGCCAACCCATCACCCCTTGAAAGATCAACCCTAATACTAACCCTGACTTGGTTAAGACTCCTGGTAAGGTCATGGTATCAAAATCAATCATGGATAAGGCCACTAACCAACTGATCAACACCCAATAAGCGAGGGTTGCAAGGGTAAATTGATATTGCCAAAAGACGAAACAAAATAATAGACCGGTAACCCCTTCTACCAAAGGATAACGCATGGAAATGGGCGCACGACACCACCGACAGCGGCCCCGTAACCATAACCATCCTAACACTGGCACATTCTCTGTTTTTCCTAACCGGTGTCCACAATGGGGACATCGAGAAGGAGGATGAATTAAGGAGAGTCCTTCGGGTAAGCGATAAATAACAACATTGAGGAAGCTACCAATGCAAGCACCGAACACAAACACAAAAGGAAGGGTAATGACCGCAGTTAATAAATCCATATTCATCCTTTGACTCGTTAGTTATTAATTATCGGCCACGGGTCACTCACTGGTCACTGGTTACTGGTCACTGAATACTTGAGTGTGATTTTTTCCACTTCTTCTAAAAGTTTAGCATTAGTTGGATGATGAAGACCATACAAACGATCTTTGAGTTGGGTGACAATTTCGTGAAAATCTTCGGTAAAATCATCTTCCATACTTTCAGTTTCTGAACAGTTAATAATAATAACTTGTATTTCAAAAAATTCACAAAGCGTAAAAATTAAATCATCCCCTAACCTGAGTAATTTATTTTTTTGGGTTAGTATTAATCTTTCTACTTTTTGATTACAAATTAATTCAAGTAGCCGTCTTAACCCTTCGTTTCTATAATTAACCCCACTGCCAATGTCTTTAATTACTTCGTAATTCCAACCATAAAACTGACAATAACTCTCTAAACAATTTACTTGTTTGTCTAAGTCTTCTAGGGATTGTTTGTAATTAATTCGACAATAGCAAATTGTTAATAAATCCGAGTTCAATGTGTGGGATAATTCCTCAAGGTTGAACCTTCGATGTCCCCCTTGAGTTCGATAAGATTTAATTTTCCCTGCTTTTTCCCAACGACGGAGGGTTTTAGGACTGACTCCTAAAAATTGAGCAGCTTCTTTAATGGTTAAGATATCCTTCATGAGTCTTTTCTCAAAATAGGTTTAGATCAAGTTAGCGTATGAAAAATAGAATCACTCATATGAATAGATTAGGGGCTTATAACTCTCTTAACTCTATTATAAAAGATTCAATCTTGACTGATTTATCGAATTGTTAAAAGTGTAAAATTTGACGCTTTCTTTTTTTAGCTTTTTCATTTTATTTTCTTTTTTGAAACAATGACTCTAGATCAAATCCACTGCTTTATTGATAAATATTATTTATATTGTCGGCTTCAAGGGCTTTTTTGTATAACTTTGTATAACTTTGTCTAAGTTTGGACAATTTTTTATGGTAATTTTTTTCAGCACTAATTATTAATTATACGTTACATTGTGTTAGAAAAAGATACAAATTTAAGATAGATTAAGATTTTAAACCAAATAAAAACAATCTTGATAAAAATACTTGACTTTTAAAATTTCTTTCGTTAT
>NZ_PRLH01000220.1 GCF_003013815.1 Cyanothece sp. BG0011
TTTCCCACTCTTATTCTTAATCACTTCCATCGGGAGTGTGCTTTGGTATCAACGAACAGGAAATGATATTTTCGGGGTCTTAGCGTTTGCCAGTGCTTTGGCTTGTGTTATCTGGGGACTGGTCATTTCCCATTGGTTAGTTCATATCCTGAGTTTAATTGTTTTGTTGAAATTTAGAACCCCTATTCTCAGTGCGATTCAAGTTAAGGTAAATAGTAAATAATCTCTTTTTCTCTCGATTTTCAAACTTAAAAAGCTGTTGGTAGCTCTGATGTTGTTCAGAACTCAACCAACAGCTTTTGAGTTAGCCAAGGTTTAAAGGGTGATAGGGATTATCCTTCGCCACCTTCGCCACCTTCACCACCTTCACCACCTTCTTCGGTCGCTTCGGGTTCAGTTGGGGTGGTTTCTTCGGTAGCTTCTCCGGCAGGGGCATCAGTTGGGGCAGTTGTATCAGTACCACCACCGCCACAAGCACCAAGAGAGGTTACTAAACCAAGGGTAACTAATAGTTGAACAGCTTTAGAATTCATTATGGGTTTCCTCAATTAATCGGATCTTAACTTAAAGCCTCTATTTTAAAAAAGACTGCCAAAAATTGCCAATAAATTTATCTTATAGATAACACATAAGTTGAGATAATGGAAAAACATCCACCCAGAATTCAGTATTGAAGATGATTTTGACTATCGACAACATTTTGACTGCCGAAGAACTCAAACAGTTAACCGATACTCTCTCTCAAGGCAACTTTGTTGATGGCCAAACCACCGCAGGATGGCACGCTAAGTTAGTTAAACAGAATCGTCAACTCGATAGCACCTCTCCAGATATTAAACCCTTAGAAGCATTGGTGATTAATGCCTTACAACGGAACTTATTATTTAAACTAGCGATTAATCCAAAACATATTCACTCCTTACGGTTTAGTCGCTATGAAGCGAATATGCACTATGGAAGTCATACCGATAATGCTGTGATGGGGGGTAAGCAGTTTTTTCGCTCTGATGTCTCTTTTACCTTATTTCTGAGTTCTCCTGAGAGTTATGAGGGGGGAGAGTTAATCATTGAAAAACCAGAGGGTGATCTTTCCTATAAGTTAAATGCAGGGTCAATTATTTTCTATCCTTCCACCTTTTTACATCGGGTAGAAACTGTTAAGACAGGAACTAGATTAGTGGTTGTCGGATGGATTCAAAGTTTAATCCGAGATACAGCTAAAAGAGAAATTTTGTTTGATATTGACACGGTACGGCGTTCTATTTTTGCCAAGGAAGGTAAATCCGTAGAATTTGATTTACTGGCAAAAACCCATGCTAATTTATTGCGTCAGTGGGTTGAATAGAGTTAGGCAGGGGAGCAGGGAGTTAGGGAGATTTTTTTTGTTGATGTCCAACAAGTTAATGACAAAATTAAACTAATATGGCGATTCAAAAGTGGAAAATTCTCAAGTCTAAGTTTATTATTGATAATCAATGGTGTCGGGTGAGACAAGATCAAGTTAAATTATCTGATGGCACGATTATTGATGATTATTTTGTTAATGTTCGCCCTGAAATTGCGTTAATTTTACCCATTACTCCTAATAACGAAATTGTTTTTGTCCGTCAATATCGTCATGGGGTTCAAGAAATTTTATTAGAACTGCCAGCCGGTGCTTTTGATCCTGAAAAAGAGGATAGTTTAACAGCAGCGAAACGAGAATTAGAAGAAGAAACGGGTTATATTGCTCAAGAATTAATCTTTATGAAAACTATTTATGATAATCCTGTGAAAGATGATAATAAAATCCACATTTTTTTAGGTTTGAACGTGGAAAAAAAAGGAAAAATAGAGTTAGATATTACCGAAGAAATTGAAGTCATTTTAGTTCCTCTTGATAATGTTATTGAGAAAATAATGTCACAAGAAATTTGCGTAGCTGGTACGATTGCGACAATTTTTATGGGTTTAGAATTTATTAATAATTTTCAATAATGTAAGATTATATTGGGTTTACTTTTTAACCCAACCTACTTATAAAATCACAAAAAATTTTACATTTTAATACAAATTCATACGTAATTTTACAGATTTATTCCTAAGACAAACAATATTTTCTGTATTTATTACGTCATATTTTTTGCTCAATCAATATATATTAAAAAGCAGTTTTAAAAAATTTAAGCTATTTATAACCTAGATATAAATAGCTTATGGACATTTTTGTCTTTATGGTAAATGTAAATAAAATCAATTTGTTTTGTGATTTAAATCACCTTATTGTCATTAAAAAAGATATTAAATAAATAGAGAGTTTTAAAAAAGACAAATTTTAAAACTATATCTATTAAAGCAACAAAGATTCATTTTTTTCTTCACTCTTGTTTTATTTGTGAGTCAATACTGCCATGGTTACTACCCCCTTATCTACGACTACAACCACTCAAGAAACCTCTACTTCTTGGAGTCAATTATTTCAACAATTAGAGAATCAGGGTTATATTATAGATGACTTAGTTAAAGATACCTTAGAACAACAATTAAGCAATAACCTCTTACCAATCAAAATTGAAAAAATTACCGAACAATATCTCATTTTATCTTATCAAAATACCATTGAAGCAGAGACCATTCTTAGTGCTTTTCCGATTCTTAAGAGTCTTTATGAAAGTTTAAATCTAACGCAAGATATTGTTAGCATTGAAAATCCTAGCTTAATTATTGAGAATTATCAAAATAATGAAGCTATTTTTCAACTACAAATCCCTAATTTACAAACTTCTGCTATCTCATCTCTCCTGACACAAATCGGTTTATTAGGAATCCCAGATAGTAATAATATTAACTTAAACTTAGCAGAAAATTCACTGAGTCTTACCTACTTAGGAGATGTATCTTTCTCTAATTTACTACAATCTATCCCAACTGTGGAGACTATTGCTAATGAGTTAAATTTACCTAATAATATTACCATTAGTAATCCTAGTATTACTATTAATCAATCCACTTCACAAACCCCTAATTACGATATTTCTGTCTCTCAATTACCTATTACAGAATTAACAGACTGGTTGGAAGCACAATTAATTCCTACAGAGTTATTAACCACCGTCAATAATATTGATTTACAACTATCTGATAAGGATATTAAAGTCACTTATTTAGGAGAAGTTAACCTAAGTTCTGTTATTAATACCATGACCAGAGAATTAGGTTATAATAATACTATTGAGCAAACATTAACCGTTCTTAATCCAAGTTTATTAATTCAAGAAAAAGCCGATAATACTAAGTTCTATGAATTAACCCTTTCTCAAATTCCAACTAATGAAATTACAGGATTATTAGCTAATCTAACAGAAGTTAACCTGTTCAATGAATTAGGAACATTAGGAGAGGTTGATTTAGTTGTTTCTAGTAATGGCATTGAAGTCAGTTATGATGATACCATTAATTTAGATATTGGCACAGTTATCAGTCTTAATGAAAAACCTATCTTTCTTACAATCTACCTTAGAATCTATTGTAACCGCATTAGGAGGAACAGGTACAACTTTAGCCCTAGCAGAAAGTCATATTTCACTCCTGAAAGAAGGAACAGAAACAGACGTTAATTTAACTGGATTATTTAATGGAGAAGAAATACAATTCACACAAAAAGGAAATACTTTATTATTAGGTTATGATGGCACAATAAACGCAGGTGCAATCATCAGTCATTTAGGTAATCAAATCCCTAACGTAACTGTTGATTCTGACTTATTATTAGGAATTAAAGACTTTGAAATTTATTTAGACAAAGATAATACCACTGGGAAAGTTACTGATTACAAATTAAGTATTGGTGAAATTTTAGCAGATAATATTGACGGTGATGTAGATTTAGATTTCATAGGATTACTTGGGAAATTTGGTTTTTCCCTTCCCGATTGGTTAGTTTTACCAAATATAAATTTAAGTGAATTAAACTTGGATATAGGTTTAGATTCCTTCGGTTTTACCCTAGGCAATATAGATATTTCTTCGTTACTCAATGGATTAGGATTAGGATTTAATGTAGATAATTTTACGATTAATGCCCCTAAAATTAATCTAGATTTTGCTGGGGAATTACCCTCTTATGAATTCAATATTCCTTCTCTTCCCAATTTACAATTACAAAATCTTTTTAGTGGACTAGAAATTCCCAGTTTCTTTGGGACATTAATCGGTGAATTAGGAAATTTAGATATCACAATTGGTAATGATTGGTTAAAAAATAATCTCTCTTTGATAGCATTAATCTTAGTCCCATTATTAATGATTTAGGATTAGGT
>NZ_PRLH01000217.1 GCF_003013815.1 Cyanothece sp. BG0011
GGGAAAATGAAAATCTCCGAATTATCTTCGGGGAAACCAAAGCAGAAAAGAAAACTCCCGTTTACGCAACTCCGCTAAATAAAGTGGCTCAAAAGCTCATCCAATCTATTTTGGAATACTATTCCACAGACTTTGAAAATTATTCTCAAAGCAAGTTGTAAAAAAGAAATGGCCTCACTCAAAGATGCTATTCAACGCGCTAGAAGAACTTCAACCAATCCATCTTACCGTCCTGTTTAAAAGCTTTGAGAGCCGTTAGCACGGCATCGACCTAGATAAAGCTTCATCGAATTAGATGGCTTTCATAGAAAGTCTTACGGCGATGAAGTACCTTGTACACTTATCAACTAAAACTATGGCATTTAACTCTGGAAAGAAACGTAACAAAACCATCGATACCTCAGCTTTTGACGGGCTAAAAGAGTTTGAAACTCGTGACAATTCGACAGCTTATTGTCAATTAGTTAACCCTGAAAGGTTATCCTCTGAGAAGAAAATCCGCGATAGTAACTGTCCCTATGGGGTTTTCATCCCTTTAGAACAAGCAGAACGAGTATCATTCACGCCCACTGGTTGGTTTCAAAGAATCTCACTAACCTTCAATGAAGATTCTCCCAATCCAGCAACGGTACAAGGATACATCACTAAGCGATTACGTTGTTGTATCATTCATCAGTCTGACACGATCGAACTTCAGGAGAAAACAGCGAGGGGATGGTTTTACAAAGGACCAGCCTATAAATACGGGAAGCCGACTAAGTATAAAGAACTTCTCGATGGCGATCGGGAAAACTACCGTATGCGAACTCGATATTTACTGCTGTTTGTAGACGAAGATAACAACCCATTGCACGAAGTGCCCTTACAGTTAGGACTAGGTGCAGGAACTGGGGGTGCTATCGGCTCAGAAGTTGCTAGTTTGAGAGATGAGTTTAACCAAGCTTATTCGGAAGCGACTGGTAATAAAGGCGTGGCTCTTGAAGATGAAGTTCATTCGTTGACTGTCTTAGATATGGAATTAGATTTCCACAAAAGCCAGGGTAAATCACCTTTTGTCGTACCTATAAGACGGCTACACCCGGTAACAAAAGCCGAGCTAATTGACGTTGAACAGGAAAAAGAGAATAAAGGTCGAATAGTTACATTGATTGGAGAGCCTTTCAATAACATTTTAATCCCCAAAGGATCTAAAGCTGGTGAGCTAATATTCTCTCTAAGAGAAACTTATAGCGATTTTCCTATTCCTAATGGGGGTGCTGAGGAAGATGACACTTCATCCAAATCCTCTGACGCATCTAATCAAGAAAACGACACCGCTTCTTGGGAGAATGATCCAGACTTCTTCGAGAAGTGTACCCCTACCCCACAACCTCAAGAGAAACAAGTATCTGCGCGTCCGAAGCCAGTATCAAAGGTTGAGGAAACTGAGGTTGAAACTGAAGAGGAAGAAACCCCTATTCCTTTCTAACTCAACGTGAGTAGTCCATCTGGGCTACTCCTTTTTAATTTCAACATAAACGAGGTTTTATTATGTCAAAAAATGTGTTAGTAATCGAAGCGCCAGGAAAACGTAAGAAATTAGAGAAATTCCTAGGAGCAGACTGGACAGTTATCGCAACGGGAGGACATATCAGAGAATTCGCCAAATCAGGTACACATAACTTGGGGTTTGAGCTAACACCGAAGGGGACAGTGATACCGAAGTTTGTGCCTCGCTCTGAGCGTAGCAAGAAGGTAATTCGACAATTGCAAATGACGGCTAAAAGGACAAACAGTGAACGGATTTTTATCGCCACCGACCCGGACAGAGAAGGGGAGTGCATCGGGTGGCACGCCGCCCAAGTAATGGGAATCAAAAATCCACAGCGAATTGTGTACTCCGAAATTTCAGAGAAAGCAGTCAGGAGGGCTATCGAAACTCCGCGACTCCTTGATACTAATCTTGTAGCATCGGCTCTCGGACGTTCCACCTTGGATAAGCTGATCGGGTACACCGGTTCACCTTTGTTGTGGGATTATATAGAAGGAGCTAAAAGCATGGGGAGAGTTCAAACCCCAGTATTGGCATTAATCTGTGAACGGGAAGAAACCATCCAAACCTTCAAACCTGAGACTTACTATTCTGTATGGAGTTCTTACGCAGAAGGCTTCAAAGCCTTTTACGCAGGAGAAAGCAACGAGACTAACGAAGAAGCTGACGAAGAAAGAGATGATAGCCAAAGCCACAAAGAAGAAGTTAAAGAGTCCTTGCGAGTAACAAGCGAAGCAGAGGCTAATCGTCTTGTGGCGATCGCACGGAACAACTCTCACAACGTCGTATCCCTTCAAACGAAGAAAAGCAAGAAGTCCCCACCTGCGCCATTTACAACGAGTAACCTACAACAAGCGTCTGGAGCTAGACTAAAGCTTTCGCCAGATATGACAATGAAGTTGGCTCAGAAGCTGTATGAGGCGGGCGTGATTACCTATCACCGAACTGATTCCACGGTAATTTCCGACGATTTCTGTGAGGTTATACGAGAGTATCTCAAAGCAAATGACCCTGAAAACCCACCTAAGTCAGTCGTGAAGCATCGACAGTCCAAGAATGCCCAAGAAGCGCACGAAGCCATTCGACCTGTAGATTTAGCCAAAACTGAAGTAGACATCGCTAGTGAACTAGGAGATGCGGCAGGGAAGCTATACCAACTGATTTGGTTTAGAACAGTAGCCAGTCAATGCAAGCCCGCCGAGTTAGATAAAACCACCATTACCACCCAGTCGGATACTGTGTTCTGGAAAGCAAAAGGACAAGTTGTTACCTTCCCTGGCTATCTTCGTTATTGGAGAGACTTAGGGGCTGATTCTGAGTTGCCTTTAGTACAGCACAATCAATCGCTTGACTTAGAAGACGCTCAGGCTGAAAAGAAACAGACTAAGCCGCCCTCTCGCTATACCGAGGCGCAAATGGTAAAGGTGATGGAAAAGAAAGGAATTGGACGACCTAGCACGTTTTCACCAACAATCCAAACTCTTAAAGACAGAGACTACGTTGCGGTCGAAAAGCGGATGCTCAAACCGACTGAGATAGGACTCAAAGTCTACCACTTCGTCAAAGAGCATTTAACGGAACTAGGAACAGTCGAGTTTACTGCTCAGATGGAGTCCCACCTCGATGCGATCGCCAAAGGGGATGAAAAATGGCAGCCCTATGTGTGCCAATTTCATTTTGACCATTGGCAACCTATCCTGATCAAGATAGCACAAACCCTAGGAAACCCAGCCGTTAAATCGTTCAATGGTAATGGCAAATCCTTAGAAAAATCGAGGACTAAATGCCCTAAGTGTAACGTTGCTATGAGTAAGGTTCCATCTAAATCTAAGAAGTTACACCGGCCTTATTTCCTCAAATGTGAGGGCTGTGAAACAGTCATGTTCTACAATAAAGAGCGTAAGCAATGGGAACAGCCTGGAAGCGGTCAATCACAAACCCAAGAAACCAAGGCAAACTGTCCAAAGTGTCAAAAGCCACTGCATTTAAGAGAATATCGTAGTAAGAAAGACGGCAAGCAGAAGAAATTACTGAAGTGTCTTAACTGCGACGATGTGGTGTTCTTTGAGTCACGTGGTTGCTTTTGGTCAAAACAGTTCGGGGAAATCAATCTTTAGGTAAGGTTTACGGCTCGTAAGAAATGTCTACGGGTCGTAGACTTTATTTCATCTGCTAGCGCATTTAAGCAAAAAGTTGTAATGAGGTTGTAACAATGGTAACAAAATAACTAACCTAGATTCACTTCTAGAGGCTAAGAGCTTGACATCTTACCCGGACGAAACGAACTATGGCGTGAAGATGAACTTTGAAGAGGCACAACGTTTTAGAGACGACTTCTTTTCTTCTTCTTAACCGAGCAGTATTGCGATCCATCGTTGAAATCAAGCACGAAAAAATGGCTAAGTTTAGGGCATAATGAAATAGCATCTATCTCAGTCTGGACAAGGATCATAACTATCCGCAGCAGTAGCTATTTTTCTTATAAATAAACGTGGTTGCTGCGGATGGAGTTTGATCCAAAAATCTAGCGCTCCCCAACTTGAAAATATACTATCCTTAAACCTATTATCTCACCAACGGTAATCAAAGGAGATAGCACAGTTGCCCAACTCGACTTAAATGAGATCCGAGATGCAATCGCCAAAGGTGATGAAAAATGGCAACCCACATTGAGCGTAGTTTTCTTCGAGTCACGCGGTTGCTTTTGGTCTAAGCAGTTCGGGGAAATAAATATTTAGGTAAGGTTTACGGCTCCTAAGAAATGTCTACGAGTCGTAGACGTTTCTTATCTTAGTCTGCTAGCGCAGTCAAGCAAAAAGTTGTATATGAGGTTTTTACAATGACAACTCAACAACGAACCTTGGTGTTAGCCGATCTCGGTTGATCTTCAAAAGACAAGCTAGGAATTGAACTAACGAACCTAGACTCACTCTTAGAGACAATTTCTCTTCTCCTTCTTAACCGAGCAGTATTGCGATTCATCGTTGAAATCATACACAAAAATACGGTCAAGATAAAGCGCTAATGAATCAGCCTCTATCTCAGTCTGGCTAAAGTTTATAACCTTCCGCAGCAATTACTATTTTTCTTATAAATAAACGTGGTTGCTGCGGGTGGAGTTTGATTCAAAAAGCTAGCGCTCCCCAAGTCGAAAATCTACTATCATTTAACCTATTATGTCAGCACAGTTCGGGGAAATAAATCTTTAGATATTCTCTACGAGTCGTAGACTTTATTTCATCTGCTAGCGCATTTTAGCAAAAAGTTGTATATGAGGTTTTAATAATGGCAACAAAACAACTGACTTTGGTGTTAGCCGATCGTGATGGATCTTCCAAAGACACTCTAGGAGTCGATCTAACTAACTTAGACTCCCTCTTAGAGAAATATAGTAAAAATCTGACTCCCTACCCGAATGCAGACTACGAAATCATAAACAACGATGAGAGCTTAGTCACTACACTAAC
>NZ_PRLH01000133.1 GCF_003013815.1 Cyanothece sp. BG0011
CAATGTTACCCATTCTTATTCCTCTCATCTTACAATTATTACAAGCAGGGGCTAATAATTCTAAACCTCCCGGACAGCGAAATAATTCCCTTCTCCAAAGTTTTCTTGATACCGATGGGGATCAAGATGTTGATATTGCTGATGCTCTTTCTTTAGCTAAGCGATTTCTGTCTAAATAAAGTTTAACGGGTAGGGTGGGCAATGCCTACCTTACTTAAATTATTTTTTATCGGCGTGAACATAATCAACAAAATAAAAACGAGGTTCTAACCACCATTTTAACCAGCTATAAAGTCCTAATCCAAAGATAACAAATCCCCCTAAAAGTAATCCCCATTGTTGACGAAATTGATCGGGCATCATTGAACAGCCTAGAATAGAAAGAATAGAAATAATTAATAAAATAACTTGCAACGTTTTAATAGTTTTTAAGGCATTGCGACAACTTGAACAATGTTGAGTATGTTGATGATAACGATCTAATACTTCTTGACGATTATCATTAATGGTTAAATTTGTGTCTTTAATGCCTACTGTTTCCCAAGGTAACTTACCCTGACAATAAGTATCAAACCAGCGTCGAAATTCAATCACTAAACGATCTGCTTCTGTGGGTAATTTATAAGCAGTTTTCCAGCTTTCGGTCTCTTGTTTTTCTTGTAAATAATATTCTTGTTGTTGTAATAAAATCATATCCCCTTCTAAGACTAAATGTCTCGTGTTTAAATGTTCCCACCAACGAGGAATTATTTTCATGAAACCTTTAGCAAAATTTCGGGGAAATTGCCCTACTATTCTTGATTTTCCAGGGGCAACAGGCACACAATAAACCACTAAACCTACTTGCTTATTACTGTCCCCAATTTTAATACTATATTCTAAGCGACAAGGGGGGTCAAAGGTAATGGTTGATTTCAATCCTCGCTCTATTTTTGCTTCAATTAAAGTAGGGGTAGATTGAACAATTTCTATGGGAAGGGGTTGCCCATTGTTACGGTTTCCTTGTACCCCATGATGAGCATAGGGAACATGACTAGGGTCCGCTACATTTTCCACTAACGTTTGCCAATCATAAGCCATATCTCGTACATAAGACGACCAAATAAACCCCTTATCAGCATCAATTTGAGGGGATAAAGGAAGGGGGGTTTTATTAGCTAAGTCTTGACTATTTTTATCAGGCCAAACCCACAATAAACCATTAACTTGACGAGAGGGAAAAGAAAGACAAGCAAACTGTTCTTTATTTTTAGTAAGAATCTCTGGCTTTTCGGCTTGAGGAATGCTGGTACACACCCCATTTTGATCAAATTCCCAACCATGATAACTACACATTAAGTTATCGCTTTTTTCATCAATTCTTCCCTCACTTAAAGGGGCTAAACGATGGGGACATTGATCCAAAAAAACTTGATAATGAGTCGAGGATCTAGGCTTCCAAATAACTAACCTTAACCCTAATAAAGTAACAGGAGTGGGATAATTAGGATCAATATCTTCTAGGGGAATTAGGGGATACCAATGACGAAAAAAATTAAACTCTGATGTCATAAATTACTGGATACAATTCAAGTTAACTGGTAAGTGATAACTGATAATTATTTCATTACTCGAAGAAATTCTAAGGGTAAACCATCGCGATCGGCAATAAAAGCCACTTCATAGACTGTATCGCCGATCATTTGTTGTTCAGGTTCAAGTAAAATGGTTAGGGGACAAAATTGAGTCGGATCTTGTTGAGAAAGCTCAGTTAACTGAGTTTGTAATGTGGTTAACCAAGTGGTTAGATCCGAGATGCGATCGCTTAAATCAAAAGAGAGATGATAGTACCCCACATAATGCTCATCCCCAAAAGCATCGGGGGCTGGTTTGGGTTCAGGAATTTGAATCAGTTCAATTCTGCCCCCTAACCCTTCCATCCAACAGGCTAGGGTATAACCCGTGGTAAATCGTTCTTTTACTGTAAACCCTAACAGTTCATAAAAAGCGATCGCTTGATGAATATTAGCCGTGCGAATGGAAGCATGGTGCATGATTATTCAAATAACCGAAAATAAGGATAACGTTTGGGAACCCCTGGCTCTTTTTCGAGGTCAAAATTGATAACATCCCAATGGGGTTCTTTGGGGATATCGGGGCTAAATTCCACCGGCAAACCATATAAACGAGGCACGGACTTAGAATTTCCTCGCCAAGAGGTGTTACGCTCTAAATAGGTACTCACCAAGTCTTTATAACGGTTGGCGATAATCACCTTGGTTGCCCGATAGCCTTGGGTGTACAGTCGGTCTAGGGCTTCGTGAATTTCAAAACGAATGCCGTCAGGATGGGTATGTTGTCGGTACCATTCCCCTTCCCACCGTCGCCAGTGTCTACCGGACTGCAAATGAACTAACTCATTATTGTGGGGGTTAGCTTCAAAGGCACCATGACGAGGACATAGGTAAGTATCCGTCAAGGTTAATGCAGGAATTACCTGACGACAATGGGGACATTGGATTTCTGGCCCGTAAATAGGGTATTGTAAACTTAGAGTCATCTGTTTTTAGTTGTTTATAACTGCACTGGGTGGTCTGAGTACCTGTGCAACAATAAGTGTGTGTTTTGAGCAGCAGGACAGACCGGCGTTGCTCAGCAGCAAGAAAAAGAGATAAGGTCTTATTTCGTGCTGATGATCTCCTTAGACCCGTTGCTAGTAGCTATTATATCGACTAAATCCTGACCGCCTCGATTCTACCGCGAGATTTTAGATTTAGCTTAGATTTATGCCAGACCGCTTGTTTCCCCTTCCTTCTTATTGGCCACCCCTGATCTCTCTCAAGCTGCGTTTGTT
>NZ_PRLH01000175.1 GCF_003013815.1 Cyanothece sp. BG0011
TAAACCCGATTAATACTTTTAATGCTAAAGTCGATCTAACCGTGTTATAGAGTTTTCTCACGCTTGATTGATCTCTTGTTCACCAGAAGGTTGAATCATTATTATATTTTGTCTATCCATATAAAAACTTATTCTATCATTGTCATTCAAGTTAAATGATCGGTTGGGGTAAATTTAGTAATTTTAGTTACATTGTCTACCCAAGCGATCGCTACCTAAATATTATTTACACCTCGGATCAATCAAGCGTGAGAAAACTCTATAACACGGTTAGATCGACTTTAGCATTAAAAGTATTAATCGGGTTTATTTTAGGCATATTAACAGGTCTATTTCTAGGGGAAATGGCATCAGTTTTTCGGTGGGGTTGGTATTGCTTATATTCGTTTGTTTCAAATGCCAGTGATTCCCTATATTTTAGTTTCTTTAATTTCAGGTTTAGGTAAATTAGATTTTACAGCAGCTAAAGGAATTTTTATTAAAGGGGGAATAGTTTTATTATCGTTATGGATGCTGACTATTGTTGTTTTTGATCTTGATTCCTTTTGGTTTTCCCAGTTGGGAGTCAGCTTCTTTTTTTAGTGCAAGTTTAATCGAACCCCAAAAGAGTATTAACTTTTTAGATTTATTTTTGCCATCTAATCCTTTTTATGCGATGGCTAATACGATTATTCCCTCTGTGGTAACGTTTAGTATAGCTGTGGGCTTAGCTTTTATTTTTATTCCTGAAAAATCAACAGTTATTGAAGTTTTTAGTAAACTCAGTGATAGTTTAATGTTAATCACTCGATGGGTTGCAAAATTAGCACCAATTGGTGTTTTTGCTATTGCTGCCAATGCGGCTGGAACCTTAAGATTTGAGGATTTTGAACGATTACAAGTTTATATTATCTTACAAGGCTGTATTGCTTTAGTCTTAAGTTTTTGGATTTTACCTAGTTTAGTAACTGTTTTAACCCCGATTAAATACAGAGATATTATTAATAGTATAAAAAATCCTTTAGCCACAGCTTTTGCCACGGCCAACCTATTAGTGGTGATTCCGATTTTAGTGGATAATAGTAAAAAACTGATTGCCAATATTAAAATTAGTGATAGTGGAATAGATGAAGAAGAATCACCCTTGGATGTTATAATCCCTGCTTCTTTTAACTTTCCTAATATGGGAAAATTACTATCTTTAGGATTTATTCCTTTTGCGGCTTGGTATGTCGGATCACCTTTATCAGCGACTCAATATCCCAGTTTTTTAGTAACAGGAATTGCTGTTTTTTTTGCAGATGGAACCTTAGGAACAACTTTTTTATTAAATCTGTTTAAAATACCTACAGATATGTTAACGCTCTATATCACTGTCGAGATTTTTACCGCTCGTTTTGGGGTATTAGTAGCAGCGATGCAGACAGTTGTGTTAGGCATTTTAGCCACTTGTGCAATACAAGGATTAATTGTCATTAGAAGAAAGAAAATAATTAACTTTGCTATTAGTTCTATTTTGTTATTAGCATTGATTTTAGGATCGATTCATTTTATTTATACTACTTTTTTTCCGAGTGATTATACTAAAAATCAACTGTTAAGTAATTTGGAACTATTAAGAGTCAGAGATGCTCAACCTGTGAACGTTTTTAAAACGCCTCCTATGATTAACAATTTAGAGCCAAAAGAACCAGAAGGTTCTAGATATCAACAAATCAAAACTAATCATCTTTTACGAGCTTGTTATTTACAAGATGATTATCCTTTTTCTTATTTTAATAATCAAGGAAATTTGGTCGGTTTAGATGTAGAAATGATTCATATTTTAGCCAGAGAATTAGGAGTAAAATTAGAGTTTCTTCCCCTCCAAGAACCTATCAATAAAAAAGAAGATATTGCTGCTTATCTCAATGGAAATTACTGTGATATATTAATTCCTGCTGTGGCTTTGACACCAGAAACAACGGAAGTCGTTACCTTTACCCAATCTTTTTCTAAACGAACGTTATCTTTTGTTTTTAAAGACGATAAAAAAGAACCCTTTACTAATTGGAAAAAACTTCAAAAAAAACATAATTTACAATTAGCCATTCCTGCCGATGTTCCTTACTATATTGCGAAATTGAAAGGCTTATTACCTAATGCTGAAGTTGCCATTACTAATCGAACCATTAGAGATTTATTAGGAGTCAACTCAGAGGAATTTGATGCTATTGTTATACCAGCAGAAAATGCGTCAGCGTGGACGATTCTTTATCCCAATAATGGGGTAGCCGTTCCCCAACCCATCGTATCAATTCCTGTCGGGTATATGCTACCTAAAAATGCCCACAGTTTAGCCGATATTATTAATCTTTGGTTAGATTTAAAACAAGAAGATAAAACCATACAATCTCTCTATGATTACTGGGTTCAAGGAAATATTCAAAGTATCAAAAAACCGCGCTGGTCTATTATTAGAGATGTATTACATTGGATAGAATAATTATCGTCTTAAAACCCCTGCCCGACAGTCTTTTAACCATAATTTTATCCCTTGTCCGATCGCTCCATTCATGGCATCTTGAGGGGGTAAAGGGAGATCACCCTGTTCTAAATCAGCTAATTGAGAAAATAATAAAACCAGTCGCCAACCTTCAGAAGTCGGGGTTAAAAATAACCAGTAATAATTCTGTAATAAAATCGCTTCGGTGGGGGTATATTGTCGTTCTAACGTAGTAAAAAAAACCTGTTTTGTTTCATCCGGTAACTCAGGTTCATATTGTAAGTTACTCAAGGGTAACGGCTCAAATTCTGGGTTACCTGCCACTAATATATAATTATAAATCTCCACACTGCGATCGCCAATATTAGAGCGTTGTGCCACTCGGTTGCTGTAACCCGGTAAATCTTTTAACATCCGAGTCATTAAGGTTTCAATATCAGAGGGGCAAGCTGTCTCTCGTTTCGGTAACGCTTGTGTGGGTAAGGCAAGAGGCAAGAGGCAAGAGGCAACAGTTAAAATTGTGATAACCGTTATTCGGCTAACATTACCCCATTTTGTCATTGTGACTTCTAACTTCATCAATAATACGATTCCAGGCCATAACAGGATCATCTGCCATTGTAATCGGTCTACCAATCACTAAATAATCAGCCCCTGCCTTTAAA
>NZ_PRLH01000036.1 GCF_003013815.1 Cyanothece sp. BG0011
TCTTGGTGGCCATGAGTACCAAACCCTTGGCCAGCTTCAATTTTATCTTCATTAATCACTCGTAAATTACCAAACCCCATGTAATTTGGGTCATAATAGCTACCAAACGAAAAAGTATGTTTACTATTAAGCCAACCCAGGTTAATGTGACCCCTTGCTTGACTAGGACGAATAGTAATCATATTCTTTACCACTCCTCTCGATTTAAATTGACTGTTTTTATTATGAATTGTTTTTTCAGAAAAGACAATGGCGACATCAATCAAATTATTTTACGATATAATTAAATTAATGTTGTCATAGCAAAGATAAAAACGATGGTACAGCAGATAAATAACCAAACTGAAAATAACTTACAATTATTTACTCCAACCGATGAACCTTTTTTAACCTATGTTGAATTAGGAAAATTAAAACAAGAAGCTGAAATAAGAGCAAAACAAGCTGAACAAAGGGCGCAAGAAGCTGAAGCTAAAGTTAAAGAATTAGAGGCTAAATTACGAGAATTAGGACAACTTTAAATTTTATAAAATTATGATTACTACAATTTCACAACCTATCACATTAGAAGAATTTTGGGACTGGTATCCCGACGGTTATGGACGTTATGAATTACATGATGGGGCTATTTTTGAAATGCAACCAATCGGAAATCATGAAGAAGTGATTAGTTTTCTTACCATTAAATTAGCTGTACAAATTGAAAAACTTGATCTCCCTTATCTAATACCTAAACAAGCTTTAATTAAGCCTCTTGATACGAATAAATCAGCTTATAATCCTGATGTACTTATTCTTGATAAATCTAACTTAAATAATGAATCTTTGTGGAAAACACGATCAACGATTACACAAGGAAAAACCGTTCCGTTAGTGATAGAAGTGGTTAGCAGTAATTGGGGTTATGATTATGGTCATAAATTGATTGATTATGAAGCTTTAGGAATAACTGAATATTGGATTGTTGATTATTTAGGATTAGGAGGAAAACGGTACATTGGTGATCCGAAAAAGCCAACAATTTCTATTTATCAATTAGTGGATGACGAATATCAAGTTAAACAATTTAGGAATAATGATGCTTTAATATCTTCAGTTTTTCCTGATCTCAATTTAACAGCACAACAAATCTTTGATATAGCTAATTAGTTAATAAAATAGTTTTAAAAACCTTAAACTCTAATTGTTTTGTTAGTTATTGTTTACTCTTGATCTTTTTCCTTATATTTTAACATCAGAATTTAGAAAGCATTTTGTTGTTTATAAAAAAACGTTAACACCAGAGTTCAAGCTATGGCTTTTTTTCTAGCATAGTAAAGAGACAAGAATAATTGAGAAGAATCTTAATATTTTTCTAAGATTATCATCTTTTTCAACCCAGTCAAAAAATGGGATAATAGAAAGTAAGAGAAAAGGCAAGAACATGGAAAGTAAAACTTTGACCAAAAAGCCTCAAAAATCTGATGAAAACGTTGATAAAAGCTTCCAAATACTTGATATTACCATTAAGCGGAATCACTACCGTCAAGAGTTCCTGATCGAAATTTTACATACAGCACAGGAAGCTTTTGGTTATCTAGACCTCGATGTTTTAGAATATGTTGCTAATGCTTTAAAACTACCGTTAAGTAAAGTTTATGGAGTCGCCACTTTTTATAATTTATTTTCCCTTAAACCCAGTGGTCAACATACTTGTGTTGTTTGCTTAGGAACTGCTTGTTATGTTAAAGGCAGTGATAAACTTTTAGCAGCATTAGAACAAGAATTAAGCATAAAATCAGAAGAAACCACAACTGATCAACAAGTTTCTTTACTATCTGCTCGATGTTTAGGAGCTTGTGGGATTGCTCCTGTTGTCGTTTTTGATGGAGAAGTGGGCGAGAAACAAACCGTAGACGATGTATTAGAAAAAATCAAAAATTGGCAACAAAAGGGAGAACAATAATTATTATGGATTTAGAAGAACTTTTAGTCATTCAACAAGAAACGAAAGAAAAAAGACAACAAAAACCTCAACAAATTCGCTGTTGTACCGCATCGGGATGTCTTTCTTGTGGGGCAGAAACTGTTAAAAAAAGTCTTGAAACAGCCATCAAAGAAGCCCATTTAGAACAAGAAGTTGAGGTTCGTGGTGTCGGTTGTATGGGAATTTGTGGCCGAGGACCTTCTATAGAAATTGATCCAGACACCACCCTCTATCATCACGTTACCCCTGAACATATTCCTGGAATTATTGCCAGTTTAAATCAGACCAATACTTCAGAAAATTTACCTCCTCAAGGGGATCTCGCTCATCCTTTTTTTGCTTATCAAAAGCTCATTGTTCGAGAAAATAGTGGCAAAATTGATCCCGAAAGTATTGATGATTATATTGCCGAAGGAGGTTATCAACAATTACACCATGTTCTCTTAGAAATGACCCCCAATGAGGTAATCCAAGCAGTGACAAAAAGCGGGTTAAGGGGACGGGGTGGCGGAGGCTATCCTACCGGCGTAAAATGGGCCACGGTGGCGAAAATGCCAAAACAGCAGAAATATGTCATCTGTAACGCCGATGAAGGGGACCCAGGGGCATTTATGGATCGCGCTGTCTTAGAAAGCGATCCTCATCGCATCTTAGAAGGTATGGCGATCGCAGCCTATGCAGTGGGAGCAAATCACGGTTATATCTACATTCGCGCCGAATATCCCCTGGCCATCAAACGCCTCGAAAAAGCCATTCAACAAACCAAACAATACGGCTTAATGGGGTCACAAATCTTTGATTCTCCCTTTGACTTCAAAATTGACATTAGAGTGGGCGCAGGGGCGTTTGTTTGTGGGGAAGAAACCGCTTTAATCGCCTCAATAGAAGGAAAACGAGGAAATCCTCGCCCTCGTCCCCCTTATCCAGCCATCGCCGGGTTACGGGGAGAACCCACCTTAATCAATAATGTAGAAACCTATGCAAACATTGTTCCCATTATCCGAGAAGGGGCAGAGTGGTACGCCGATATTGGGAGCGAAAACAGTAAGGGAACGAAAGTGTTTGCCTTAACAGGAAACGTGAAGAATAACGGCTTAATTGAAGTTCCTATGGGCATTTCTCTGCGGACTATCATAGAAGAAATGGGGGGAGGCGTTCCCAACCAAGGAACCATCAAAGCCGTACAAATGGGCGGCCCTTCGGGGGGTTGTATTCCGGCCCATTTATTAGATACTCCTGTCGAATATGACTCCTTAAAAAAATTAGGAACTATTATGGGATCAGGGGGAATGATTGTCATGGATGAAAATACCAGTATGGTCGAAATTGCCCGATTTTACATGGATTTTTGTCAAAAAGAAAGTTGTGGCAAATGTATTCCTTGTCGAGCAGGAACCGTCCAGTTATACAATTTATTGACTAAGTTAATTGATAAACAAGCCAATCAACAAGATTTAGACACCTTAGAAACCCTCTCCCAGATGGTCAAAGAAACCAGCTTATGTGGGTTAGGAATCACTGCGCCCAACCCTGTTTTAAGTACCTTGCACTATTTTCGAGAAGAATATTTGACCTTACTTGAATCAACTTAAGGAAAAAAAGATGAGTGTTAAAACCTTAACCATTAACAATCAATTAATGGCAGCCTCAGAAGATCAAACCATTTTAGAAGCGGCAAAAGAAGCAGATATTTACATTCCAACCTTGTGTCATTTAGAAGGTCTTTCCAATGTAGCCGCTTGTCGTTTATGTTTAGTTGAAATCGAAGGGCGTTCCCAACTCCAACCCGCTTGTGTCACCCACGTCCAAGAAGGAATGGTCATACACACAGAAACCGAAAAATTAAAAACCTATCGACGCATGGTGGTAGAACTTTTGTTTGCAGAAGGGAACCATGTTTGTGCTGTTTGTGTGGTCAATGAAAATTGTGAATTGCAAGATATGGCCATTACTGTAGGGATGGACCATACTCGCTTTCCCTATCGCTTTCCTAAAGAAACGGTTGACCTCTCCCATCGAGTCTTTGCGATCGATCGCAACCGTTGTATTTTGTGTACTCGATGTGTTAGGGCCTGCGATGAA
>NZ_PRLH01000174.1 GCF_003013815.1 Cyanothece sp. BG0011
TAGAACAACAGTTGAGTTTTGCGGGAAAAACTCTGACTTCAACGGCAGAAATTGAAGGAAATAAGCTAAGATTTGATAAAGGTGATAGTTCTCGACAGATTTTATTGTTACCTGATGGAACATCAACTAATGCACCCTCAAAGTTAGAATTACGAAAACCGTTCTTTTTAGAAGTGGGTTGGTTAGCTAATGAAAAAGAACGTCAAAGATTAATCCGTAATTATGACGCAACCGGTGCATGGACGAGTTCAACTTTGGTCATTGAACATAAATTCGATTAGTCTTAATAAAGACCTTTGAGCCAATTAAGAGCGATCGCTTCACTGTAGGGTGACACTATGGAGATAATGGGATATCTACTGACCTAAACCTTAATTAATTATTAAGTTTTATTAAAAATCATTGCAAAACGTTTCTACATCTGGCTTTATGGTTAGAAGAGGAAAGTAAAAACAACCTTAATCAACCTTGTTAATCAGTTTCAGTAAACTATTAACTCAATCTAGGAAAGTTAATGTGCAACCATAAAGTTTCTTAGAGATAGATTTTCATAGATTCAATTATCGATTAACTTGCTTTTTAGGAGATTAGAAAAAATGTTGAAAAAATTATTCGGTGGTGGCAAGAAAAAAGAATTTTTCTTAGAATTAGACGAATCTAAGGACGTTCCTGCTTCTGAACCTAAAGTAGAAACCCCTGAACCCAAAGCAGAAGCCGAGCAAGCTGAAGCCCCTAAAACAGAAGCAGCAGAGGTGACTGAAAACCCTGCACCCGCTAAGAAGAAATCTAAGAAAAAATCAGTTAAAAAAGTAGCGAAAAAAGAAGAACCCAAAACCGAAATTGTTCCCACTTCTCCTGCTTTAACCAATGGTCAAGCTGCTCAAAAAGAAGAACCCAAAGAAGTAGAATTTGCCACTAAATTCTATATGATGCCGACCCCTCGTCGTCGTCCCGGTCCCAGTTTAAACAACTTTAAAAACATGGCCTCTCAAGTTAAAACACGACGGGGTTAATTCCTTGATTTAAGTTTCGTTTTGGTTGTAGTCTAGAATTTAAGTTCTAGACTCTTTTTTATTGAATAAGTAACAATTGAATATTTTATTTTTACACCCTAATTTTCCAGCGCAATTTCGCCATGTAGCGATCGCTTTGGGTAAAAATCCCAAAAACAAGGTTGTCTTTGGCACAAAACGCAAAGAAGGGCAGATTCCAGGGGTTTTTAAAGCTATCTATACCCCTTCTCGCCAAGCTCGCCCCGAAACCCATCATTATGTGAGAACCTTAGAAAATGCTGTACTACAAGGACAAGCGGTTTATCGTTTGGCAGACCAGTTAAAACGAGAAAACTTTATCCCTGATGTCGTTTACGGTCATTCTGGGTGGGGTCCGACCCTATTTATCAAAGATATCTTTCCCAACGCAAAGTTATTATGTTTCTTTGAATGGTTTTATCACGCTCACGGGACCGATGCAGACTTTGACCCGAAAGAACCCTTAACGGCCGATGATGAAGCCCGTATTCGCATTAAGAATACACCCATCTTAACGGACTTGTATAGTTGCGATCGCGGTTTATCTCCCACCCAGTGGCAACGACAACAATTTCCCCGCGAATTCCATTCTAAAATTACAGTATGTCACGATGGGATAGACACTCACTATTTTCAACCCAAACCTGGGGCAAAATTGGTCTTAAAAGATAAAAATCTGGACTTATCAGAAGTTGATGAAATTGTTACTTATGTCGCTAGAGGAATGGAACCTTATCGGGGGTTTCCTCAGTTTATGGAAGCGGTTTCAATCTTATTAAAAAAACGGCCCCATTGTCACGTGGTCATTGTGGGAGAAGATAGGGTAGCTTATGGGCGATCGCTACCCAATGGGAAAACCTATAAACAGTTAATGTTAGAAACATTTGATTATGATTTAAATCGCTTACATTTTACGGGATCGTTACCCTATTCTCAATATTTACAAGTGATACAAGCGTCATCGGTTCATGTTTATTTAACCCGTCCCTTTGTTTTGTCTTGGTCGATGTTAGAAGTCATGTCTACAGGGGGTTTAGTTTTGGGTTCAAAAACCCCTCCCGTTGAAGAAGTGATAGAAGATGGTGTTAATGGTTTATTGGTGGATTTCTTTGCTATTGATAGGATAGTAGAACGAATAGAAGAAGTATTAGATAATCCCGATAAAATGGCTAATTTAAGGGTTAAAGCCAGAGAAACGATTCAAGAAAAATATGACTTATCTAAGTTATTACCTGAACATATTAAATGGATCTATAAATAGAAAAGTTAATGTTAGATTAAAAACCGTACAACTACGGTTTTTTTATGATAAAAGCTTGTCGAGAATTAATGAAAAATAATGTAGGCATTTACCCAATAGTAAAGATATATTGATGAGTAGGATCAAAAATGTATTGGAAAAATTATGGAATCTGTTTTTAGTCCATTTAATATTTTAGAAAAAGCTGCACATTCTAACTATACTGGGCAAATAACGATAGAAAGTAAAGGAATTACTTGGACTCTTGACTTATCAGAGGGACATTTAAACTCTGTTGTTCATTCATTGCAGTCACTTGCCAATCTAGAATTATGTCTATATGGGTTAGGATATGGGCAAAAAACTCCTCTTATTATCGAAAAAATGACCCAAAAAGGCTTAGATTTAGATAACGGCCAATCTTTTATTGAAAACGCAATTAATTGCTTAATAAAAGAATATAATTTGAGTGGATTGGAACAGGTAAAAGTCATTAACCAATTGACACAAGATGCTCTAGAATCGTTTTTTAATCTAACCAAAGGTGATTATTCTACCAGTCATAATAAAAGTTTTTTAGTTTCCTTAGAACAAGGATTTAATGTCAAGGAAGTATTAACAGTTTGGCACACAAAAAAAGAAGCGTGGCAAAAGTTTAGTCCTTTAATTACTTCACCTTATCAACGTCCTTATTGTCCTAATTTACAAGGTATCAAAAAATTAATTGCTTCTAAATCTAGCCATTTATTACTAAAAATTGCTCAATTAAAAGGTAAAATAAGTATTCGACAACTTAGCATTTTAATGAAGTTAGATGATTGTAAAGTAGCCGAACTTCTTTATCCTTATTTACGGTCAAAAGTTGTACAACTTTATGATCCTTTACCTCCTTTTGATCAACTGCCTAGTCTTTCATCCTCTCCTAAATCTTTAAGGGCCAGTAATCCTTTACTGAAAGGATTAAAACAAACTACAACCATTAATAAAACTCAAGACATTCCCGAAAAAACTAAATCTAGAAAAATTGTTTGCATTGATGATAGTGAGACTATGTTAAATACATTCAAACGATACTTAGATTCGGACAATACTGAACTCTTCATGTTATCTAATCCCACCATTGCCATTAATAGATTATTTGAAATAAAACCAGATTTATTGTTAGTTGACATAGCTATGCCTGGAATTAACGGTGATCAACTTTCTAAAATTTTAAAGCGTAGTAGTGCCTTTCAAAATCTGCCTATCGTCATTGTTAGTGCTGATACAAACAAAATTAAAGAAGCACAAAAAAAAGGCAATATTGCTAATGATTTTTTACTCAAGCCATTTAGTCAAAATGATTTAATAACTGTTGTCAATAAACACCTAAAAAAATAAAAAGTATTTATGTAAAAATCTGAGTTTTTACGGATAAAAAAAAAGAATAATCACGATAAAATAAAAATAGTTAATCCTCTGTATTTTTTCTCTTTCTATCATCTTAATCTCTAGGAGTTACCATGAAAAATATCTTAATTGTTGACGATTTACAATCTGAATTAACCCTATTAACAAACTATTTAACTAAAGCCGGTTATACCGTCACAACTGCTACCAATGGACAAGAAGCTTTAGACAAAATTTCTCATAAAAGACCCGATATTATTTTAACGGATCTAATGATGCCAGATATGGGAGGATTAGATTTATGTCGTAAGTTAAAAAAACAAGCCGATACAGTTGATATTCCCGTCGTTGCTTGTAGTGCAAAAAAAAGAGAAGTGGACAAAATGTGGGCTTTTAAACAAGGGGTGAAAGGTTATGTTACTAAACCTTGTACTCAAGAAGATTTAGTGAATGTTTTACAGTCAGTTGCAGCATAAAATAAGGAATGTCATCAACTAATTTATCAACCAAGTTAGAAACCTTACTACCTCACTTATTCAACCCCCAAACCATTCCTGGGGAACCTTATTTACGCTTTCAACTGACATCAGAAATATCGGGGGTGATTTCTATGGAGAAGGTACAAGAAACTCTGGTTATTCCTTCTTCTCAAATTACCCCTATTCCTAACATGAAAGCATCATTTGTAGGATTAATAAATTACCATCATTCTGTTTTTTCCGTTTTTGATTTTGCCCATTTATTGAATCTTTCCGCCTCTTATTCATCTTCTCAGTTACTCCATCTTATTATTGTACGTTTACCCTTTAAAGATAATTCAACTGAATCATTCTTAGGGTTATCGGTACAACAAATTTTAGGACTAACTCGTTTATCTCAAGATAAAGTAGAAATGTCAACAATGGATATTTCTAAAGAGTTATCTGCTATC
>NZ_PRLH01000083.1 GCF_003013815.1 Cyanothece sp. BG0011
TGTATCTACTAGAAGAATTTTCAGTATTTTGTAACGTATTTTCCCCTAAACCTTTAATATTTGATCCCCTATTCTTCCCTGAATTAACCACAGTTAACGATTCTTTCCCCAAATTCCCAATACTTAACTTATCTTTCCCATGTTCGTCTAATTCCTCATTCTTATCCTCTCCCAAATTCCCAACACTTAACTTATCTTTCCCTTTAACTCCTAACTCTTCATTTTCTACCCCTAAATCCTGTAAAATCTCCCCATAAGCTAACCGTACCCACTTCACAAACGTCATTAACGATAATAATTGACGAGGAGTGAATAACTTACCAAAATTGTCTAAACCATAGAGAGGTGCATTAAAAACCCCAGACCATTCTTTGACAGGTTCATCAGGAATGGTTAACTCCGCTTCTTGGCATAATTTCTCTAAACGCTTTAAAATCGCTGATTCATCAGGAATATAACGCTGATAATCCGTAGCAGATAGATAAGTTTTCCCTTTCTTCCCTTCAGTCGTGCAGACTATCGCCATTAACTGTTGTCCGATTCTCCCTGTTTTCCCTTCCTCTTGAACATAGGGTTTACTTTTAATCGTTGTCCCACAATGATGACAAGTGGAATTACCCCGTGAACTGCCACTACTGGGGTCAAAACCCAACTCTTTCGCCGTTGCTGCCTCTACTACCTCAAAATCAACCCGTTTCGTCTGATGATTCGGAATTACCTTTAAGGCGACATATTTCTTTTTCTTTTTACATAACCAAGTTTGGCGTACCAAAGGAACAGATGCACCACAAGAAGGATTGGGACATTTAACCGTGCGTGTCCATAAATACGCCACTGGCGTTAGTTTGGGGGAATTAGGAATTAGGAGTTGGGAGTTGGGGATTTGAGAGTCAGGGAATAGGGATAATTGCGTTTCTGTTACAGTTTTGCTTGTAATGTCTTGATTAACGCATTGAGCATTCTGCCGATACTGGTTATCTCCTGCTGAAGTTGTATGAGTTGGGTTTGCTCCAGATAGCTGAGACGTTGAGAGACTATCAGATGAGTTTCCAGTTCCATCAGTGACCCCCTTGCTATCCTCAGATGATAAATATACTCCTTGGTTGCTCCCCTTCCCCATCCTTCCGCTATATTTGCTGGAATTGAGTTTACTGCCCTCTGAATTTGGGAGATTAGTCCGTATATCTCCTCCTGTGGAAATTTCTTGGTCACTTGATAAACTTCCGTCACCAAGTCTATCCCCTTCTGCCAAACCCGTAGTTCCTTGTAACTCTCCATTTTCCTTCCCCCCTAACTCCAAATTCCCAACTCCTAACTCCCCAATACAAGGATATAAATCACCGATTTCTTCCTTGACCTTTCCTATCACCCAATGACCCCATTTTTCCACTTCTTCTGCTAACTTTTTACCGTATTTTTGGGGATAAACTAAGGTACATAATTCAATAATATGCGCCACTGGATTTAGTTCAATGGCATAGGTTTCACACCCTAATCTTAACCCCTCTAAAGGTATCGCCCCACCCCCAGAAAATAAGTCCGCCATTTTCGGTGCAGGAACCTCTTTTAATGGTGTATTGTCTGGTAAACCTAAACGAGTTCGTTGCGCTTCTAAAATTGCCTTTCTTGCCTTTTTAATCGTCTCTTCCGAAGCTTCCCACTTACATAAATCAATCATCATTTTCGCCAAAGCAGTGCGTTTTTGATGACTTTCTGGTGCGGGAATTAAAGAAGCAAAAACAGCAGCCCTGGCCGCCACTAATGGTCGTCTAGCCCACCATAAATGTAACGTAGAAATATGTCCTTTACGGATAGACTTTTCTCTAGCAGACTCTTTAGAAATCTCTTTAATAGGGATAAAATCTTCAATTAAGCGACGGTCATTATTCATGTGTTTTAGTATTTAAAAGTTGTTATGGTGAGAAACGAAGCAATTTAAAGTAAGTTAGGTTTAGTCATTGCGAGGATTGAATGATTTTGGATAAGGAATCAACTAATTTAGTGTTCATAATTAATTTACCTCGATTAATTTTACCCATGATAAAGATTGAGAAACCGCATTAAATAAGCGTTTATCTGCTGTCCATAATTCTACTTGTAACCGTTGCGCTAACGCTAAATAATGAGCATCATAAGTTGCCGAAAGATTATATAAACTAGCAAAATTCAAAGCTTCTTGATGTAAATTAGCATCTCCATAGAAACGAATCCCTAAATTTAACGCACTGTTTAATAAAGTTTCGGCTTCATCTTGTATAATTTGACCTGCTTTTTGATAACGATAAATTCCATTACTCACTTCATACATTATCAACGTTGGTGCAACAATAACCGTATTAGATGATTGCCATTCTTGCCATTTAATATTATATGAGTCACTGTTATTACTACTGGTTATTAAACGAATAATAAAACTAGCATCAACGCTTACCATAACCTATTAATTACCCCTTAATATTAGATTTTGATTCAGATAAATGCGGAAAACAAGCATCCATGAGTTCTTGACTGCGTTCTTCTCTCATTTGATAAATCATTTCACTCACATCCATATCTAAGGGCTTTCCTCCCCGTCTTTCTAAAATCTTCTCTCGAACTTCTAACATCTTTTGATAGGCTTCTTGATTTTTATTAGAGGTTATTTTTTCTTCTAAAAGTGCTTTTTCCTCTAGGGTTAAAGCATTAATAATTTTGGCTAAAGTATCAACTAATTGAGTATTCATTGTTTAATTTCTCCTTGTTTAATTAGATTATATAGTCATAATTTGCACAAAGCATTGATTATTTAGGCTAAGGTTTCTAAGAATTGAGTATTTATTTGTTTACCTCCTAAATTTATTTTAGCCTAACCAGGGACTCAATTCCGACTTGAAGATTCTTGATCTTTTCAGATTTGATAGTTATATTTAATAAAATCTCAACTTTTTTGACAAAACAATATTCATCTAAAACATACTAACTAAAAATATCTAAAACCCTTTCTAGCAAACCCTTTCTTTCATAATAACCTGAATAGGGTTTATAATATGTTTTAGGTTTTGGTTGCTTTTTAGGGTAAGTTTTGATTTTATTTTTGGAAGTTTTCGACACTGTACTTCCTGTAAACTTTTGTAACTTTGTGAAAGTCAATTTATCATCTTTTATAGTTATGTTTTTGATTTTAGCTTTAGTAAAATTAGTTTTTATATTAAACTTGATAAAAATTAAACTTGCTGAGTTTAGATTCGCTTGATATAAATTAGCATTCCCAAGCTGACAATTTTTCAACGTTGCTTCATGAAAATCAACTTTAGATAGGTTAGCTCCATAAAAATTAGCTTTTGTTAATGTTTCTTCTGACAAATTAGCTTCACTTAAATTAGCATAGTTTAGATTACATTGAGTAAAATCAACATTTTTAAACTGCATTTTACTTAAATTAGCATTAGCTAATTTAGCACCAGTCAAACTAACTTTTATAAATTTAGCTTGATGCAAATTAGCAGAACTTAAATTTGCCCTATCTAAGTCAACTTCTCGAAACAAACTCTTAGATAACTCAGATTTTTTAAAATTAGCTAAAACAAAACTTGATTTAAAAACTTTTATAAATTCTAATTGGGCTTTAAATAAGTTCGATTTTGAGAAATTACTTAGTTCTATACAGCCTTGACTAAACTTTGAAAAATCTAATTCGGATTCAGTAAAATTACAAGATGTAATCTCATAATTCCAAAATGTTGTCTGGTTTAACTTAGTTTGAATGAAATCACTATCATAAATCCAAGTTTCATTAAAAAAGTTTTCAGATAAAGAAGCTTTATTAAAATTACATTTTCTAAAACTAACTCCAGCAAATCCCGATTTTAAAATTTGACTATTTTCAAAATTAACATTTTTAAATATTACCCCAGAAAAAATAGAATTATTAATAATTGAATTAGATAAATCCACTCTTTCAAAGACTAAATTTTCTAAGTCTATTGTTCCATCTTTTTTATAAATATTTGCCTCATAGCCAAATTTCAAAGTAACATTACTTAAGTCAATACCACTTAAGTCAACATTAATAAACTTCCTTTGTCCCTCTTCTATTTTTTGTAGTAACTCATCTTTAGTTAATTTGATAAATTGTTCTTGAGACAATTGTTCTTTATAAAAGGAATCAATAAGTTCTTTGATTTGTTGATTAATTAGGGTAATGATTAGTAATATTGTAATCATTTCTAACCCATTAACACCATCAACAGTCAAAAGTTTATCCAATTCAAATTCAAATTTTTCCATCGTTTTTTACAGTAAGGTTAAGGTTAATAGATTAAATTGAGTAATAATTAGGCTTGATATCGAAATAATGCCTGAGCATTTAACACATATCGAGTCACTTGTTTAACTTCTTTTACCTCTCCAGCTAACACTAAAGCTGGATTTTGAATGGTTAATAATTGGGGTTGATCACCCTGACAATTCCAGACCACATATAACCAATAAGTATCCCCTAATTGTTGTGCTTTGCGCCATTCATTAGCGGTTAAAGACACATCTTGGTTAATACCAGAACGTCCCTTAACTTCAATGCGTCTGATAGGTAGGGTTCCCTTTGTTTCTTCTTGAGGCCCCACACTACGAATATCAAACCCACTCCCATCTCTGCGTTGACTAATATCCTCTGGAGTCCATCCCGATCCCGTTCATAGTTCA
>NZ_PRLH01000130.1 GCF_003013815.1 Cyanothece sp. BG0011
CATCATCTCCGTATTTTTCCCTAAGACTTGCTAGGGTCTGAATGGGTTCGTTTTGTTCTCCAATTAATGAGGCTAAGTAAAGGCTTTCTAGTTGTTTTTCAGACATTTTATACTGCTTAGCCAAATTCATTTTTTTGAATCGTTTTGACACTAAGTCTTTGCAGTTATTCTCAATATCTTTGATCTTATCAATTAACTGCTTAGCTCGAACTGTTTCACTATCTAACGAAAGACTCTCTCTATATCTAGAGCGGGTTAACTCATGAACTTGTTTCTCTACGACTTCAAGATATAAACCAAGATTATTATATACAGATTCTTGATCAAAATCTTTCTCGTCAAACCAGTCAGAAAGATGAGCATCTTGATAGTTTTGAGCAAAACTGTATAGATTGTTGGCTAGGCACTGCGTTTCCCTTTGAAGCCATTTCTTGACAACTAGAGTCGCATATCTATCAATGTTGACGGCTGATACCGTTCTATCTAATAATTGAGTAAGTTTGTTTAAACCTCCTACTCTATCAAGGTCATTTTTGTCTTCTAAGTAACTTTTTACTGACAAAAAATCTGTTACGCTATCAATACTAGACAATTCACAAATTCTCTTGTACAATAGTCGGTGACTCTCGACATAGAAATGTTCCGATTTAAGTATATCTTTTACCCTAGCGAAGGCGTTAGGATCTAATAAGATTCCCCCTAAAATCGATTCCTCCGCTTCTATGTTGCTAGGCGGTAAATCTGGTAAGGCTCTTAAGATTTGCTCCTTACGTTGTTTAAAATCGACTACCATTGTTAAGTCCTCCTTTGGACAATACCCCCTAGTGTTAATGGCAAGCACTAGGGGCTTTACTTTTGTTAATTAAAATGGGATAGAATCAGATTTCTTTTTGCCAACAGAAATCTTGATATTTTTGGATAAATGAGACAAATTAAGTGAGCTTAATGGAGTTGGAAGGCTTTCTAAATAGCCTAAAAACTCAATCAATTCGGGAAGACTTAATACTTGTAGAGAACGTTTGCCGTAAGTTTCTAGCAAGTATTCTCTACGGGTTTGTGTGTCCCATTTGACTCTTTTACACTGTGTTACAATGAGTTCTAGTAACTGTTCAAACATCCTTTCGGTACAATCTTTTATGTGTTCGTTAATGTTTTTAGAATTCATTGGAAGGTAAGGCCTTAACGATTTTTGGGCTTAACGGAGGAAACTCCGGGAAATCATTTTTGATGCCTTGAGCTTTCATAAAATTAGTCATCTTATTGTATTGATCGAGGCATTCTGCATAGATAACTGACATCTCCTCTAGCTTTGACTCGATGTCAGTTATCTTTTTTTTTGCGTTAGCATAGCGATCAAAACTGTTAAGGTTTGAGTGGACTCTTTCTCTTAAATCCTCTAAAGCAGCGTCAAAGTCTTCAATATATTCAAGATCAATAGTGAGTCCTAATGTCTCAGGAATGTTGCTATTGTTGTATAAATCAGCAGTAGCGGAATAGTGGATGGTCAAGTTTGTCATAGTTTTAAGGTAGGTAAAAAGGGGCAAAAGCCCCATATCGTAAGATTTGATAGTTCTAATTTCCAAGTGAGGAAAACGGCAAAAAGTTACATCAGAAAATTAAAGATTTTTAATAGGCAAATCCTCAGTTTTAAGTAATAATTGAGACAACTACCAGGCAGTAGCGGGCCGGGAAACCTGACCTACTACCTAGATAGTTGTTTATTGGGAAAGAGAGGAAAGCTGTAATCTCTACCTCTCTACTTCCCTACAACTCGATTGACTGCAAGTTGCATTCTTATTAAAATGAAAAACGTAAAAGAAGTCAACCCCGAAATAGGAAAATTGCTTAAAGATTTTCGTGAACAAAAACTTAAAATGAGTCAACGCGGTTTTGCCAAAGCAATTGGCACAGAACAGTCGACTATTTATAGATGGGAAAATGGCAAAACTACACCCACGTTAACCTTGCCTCAAGTAAGAGCTTTAATTACTTTAATTTCTGAAAATGGGTTGAATCCTGTCAAAGATTTTCCCTTTGATGAAAATTAGACATCCAAAATGGGAATAATTAAAGCAAACTAGCCGGGATAGCTCATGTTTGAATCTTTGTTAAAAAACCGATTTATTCAGTCTTTGGGGGTCGGTACGTTCTTCTATCTGCTTATTATGATCGGTGATAGAATCTTGTTATGGATTTTGTCAGGGTTAAGAACGTTTGCTACGTGGTATCAGTATCACGCCTCCCCTAACGCTTTCAAAATTTCCATCGGGATTAGTGTTGTATATTTGCTGATCAACGCGGTTTTTAGCAGCCGTCAAAATAATTAACATTTTCTAATTCTAGATGACCGTCCCAATTGGGACGGTTTTTTATTATTTCCAGGTAAGCCCCCAAGCATCTAACGCCTTATTAAACGTTCGGGCGTTCCAGTTCCAGGGATTTTCGGGGCCAGGATAACCGTGTAGAGCTAGATAATCGGCACATTCTTTTTTAGTCCGTTTACGGCTACCGTTAATCTTGGTCATTTCGTTCGATCCGATTATCTCTCGAAGCCAGTCTATAGCGTCGTTTTGACTGTAACCGCTACAATTGGGTACGTCTCTAAGATCAACCTTTTCAAGTTCGGGTTCTTGAATGTTTGGGGGCAAACTTGATGACTGGATCATATCCTTCAAAGCTTCTAACGCCATTGAGTTTCTCTGTTTATGATTGTTAAAACTGTCAGCCATTTGTTCTAAGGCTTTTTCTAAGGATTCGATCCTTTCCTCTAGTTCAGATAAGTCCTGTCTTGGGTGTTTTTCCTCTTCTAGTATGCCTAAGACTAATCTTTTGGCACATAAAGCTGCTGATTCATTGTCTTTACTGAGTTTTTCAAGCTTTTCTATCAGATCAGACGGGAGACTAAATTGAATAGTATTTTTTGCAGGCATATAGGGTGTATAGGTATTGTATAGGTTATTTTATTGTACATCAAACAACCTACAAAATATATAGATAAACACCTATAGTATTGATAGATAAAAAACCTGTTGACTTATAGGTGAACAACCTATACTATATTCATAGGTGAACAACCTATAGAACCTAGAAAATTAAAGAGGCAACTATGCCAGACGTAACAGTCCATTCCGTCCATTCTAACTGGATTACAGCCATTTTAACATTAAAAGATGTTCAAGTGCTGATTAATGATCCTAGTACAGACAAATGCGGTATCA
>NZ_PRLH01000041.1 GCF_003013815.1 Cyanothece sp. BG0011
TTTGGGCTGGAGTTTAGACTAACTCCAGAGTCGAGATCACCGCTATAACGTTCTCTCAAAATCCCCATCATGAAATCGTTCAGTGGGACTTCTTGGTATTTACCGTTATTCTCTAACTCGATGAAGTAAATTAGCATCTTTGTTGATAGGTTTAGTTCCTACCAATATGCGTTAGCAAAGTGGTCTTACCAAATGTCTGAAACCCTGGTTATTGTTAAATTAGAGGTATCCGCAGCAACAGCTATTTTTGCTTATAAGTTACAGACACTGCTGCGGATTTTTCCTAGATTTCTTCTTCGGATGAGTTATGGATTGATAATCCCTCCATATCGATTCGCATCGAATCATCCACGTACTCTCCTTGATCTGGCAAGGGTTCTTTTTCGACAAAGGCGATCGCATCATCGATGGTGGAACATTGAGATTTTGGGACTTTGTACATTCCCCAACAAGTCCAAGTAACGGGGATATTCCAACATTTTTCTTCTGATTGAGGGGCTTCTGGATCTGTCTCCACGTTGGATACGGCTCTTTGGCTTTGTTGGATTAGTTCTAGCTGTTTTGGGGTCATTTTCATAAGTTCTCTATTACTATAAACCACTCAATAGTCCGCTAGGCATATTTTTTAACGCCCTTCTAGACTCTGTGCGATCCCGACTTTGACCTTGGTATTACTCTATTTGTCTTTCTTCGACTTTGCGCCGTACATAATCTCTGAGAACAGCATTGATGAAGGTTTGATATCCTCCCTGTGGCTGCTCATCTTTGAACCAATCTATTATATCTTCGTCCAATTTAATGGTTATTGTTTTTTTCTTAGGTGGCACAAATGCCTCCAGACGAGCCAACTGCTCATCTGTTGCTTCTGGAGCATCAGAGAAATCAATTTCCTCGTCCCTCATTTTCTTCAGAATTTCGATTTGCTGTTCTCTTGAAATACTCATAATAGGCTTTCCTTTCTTTTACACTAGCTTTTCTAGCTGAAATTATTCGGATGATATCTTCTCTAACGGTAAACACGACATAGAGACAGACTCCATATAACTCTCCTATAGCTACTTCTCTTATTTCCCCATATTCAAAGCGATCATCTTGGAAGCTCAATACAGTCGGTTCCTTGAAAAGTTCTTTTGCTAACTCAAAGGATATATTATGTTTCTCTAAGTTCGACTGCGCTTTTTTTTCGTCCCACTCAAACTTCATTTTACCTTAAATACATATTGTGTGTAAATATTTATCGTAAATACTTTTAAAGTTTTCTTTAACTTCGTTACTATTCATAGCCTGATAACTTCCCCTTCCATGAGACTTTGTAATACGGCAGGTTCTGACTCTAAAAAAGTGGACTCATCCTCAAAGCATTCTCCATCTCGGCCTGAGTGCCTTAGCTTAAATGATCGGCAAAAAGCTCCGTCCTTCCTTGGCTTCAAGGGTACACGGGCTAACACCTTTATTTTTTGTCCGTTGACTAGAAAATAACCTGTGGTTTGCATTAATGAATCGACCTCGCTTTATTCCATATTATTTTAAGCGACACTGGGTGATCTTTTGTGACAATCGCTTACAAAAAAAAGAGGATGACTATTACTCATCTCCTCCTAGTCTTTTTCCCTCTTAGAACGCCGATAACAGCGTTGTAATAATCGTCATTACCACCATTGGTAAACTAAGTCCACCTATAGTTAAAAGACCAACGTAGCAAATCTGCTCAAATGATGGCTCGTCACCATAATTTCTAATGTAATAGCCTTTGAACAGAGCCATAGATGTCACTACTACGGCTATGGCTAATAAGATGATGATAAACTGCTCCATTTGATTTTTTGCTCTGATATTTCCCTTTCAGATGGGCGCTAGCCACTGGAAGCAGATCGCAAAACACAATGGGCGGCATTAAACGATATTAAGCAATTGAATCTCTCTAAGTTTAATGACGCTAGTTGATCGCCAAGCGTTTCCCTAACTCGGAAATCTGCTCGATGGTATCGATAAGATCAGATAGCTCTTCAGGACGGTGATGCCTACCGACCAATCCTTCTGTCGGCGGTGTTGATAAAAGGAGATATTGCCAGAATTTTAGTGAATCCCCTTCTATGCGATATTGATCGGCGACTAACTCAAGATTATTTCGTTTGATAATCTCTGTAGCAGAATCTTCACTTATAAACTTGATATCGGTCAAAGCAATCGTCCCTGGCGTCACCTCAGCACCTTCTTCAATCTCGGCAAATTCGACTGCAGTAATTTCAGGAAAAGTAGCCCAAATTCGAGTCAATGTCCTTATTCTGTAACTCTCAGCCATTACAACCTCAATTTCCCCAAGTGCTGTTAGCCTTTCACTAATATCTAGTGTTTTAGATGCGGGGTCTGTGCTTGACCATGAACAGTTGAGTCGTTCACATAACTCATCTATCTCAGATGCAGTTAAAGGTTCGGTTTCCTCGAAATATTCTAATAGTTGCTTCTTTACACTTGGAGTTCTTTGAAATAATCGTAAAGCCGCTAATATCGTGGCTACTTCTCTGGGATTAAACTGAGAACTGGGAGCCTTGGTATTTTTCATGGCGATCGCAATTCCTTGCTCAAAAAACGCGGTTGCATCTTCATGTTTGCCTAAGTCATGGTAAAGAACGCCTAAATTGTTGTAAACTTCTTCATGGTGGGGATAGAGGTCAATTGACTCTTTATAGACTGCGATCGCGTCTTCGATCTTCTGTTCTTCTGCGAGCTTGTTTCCCTTAAGATATAATTTCCAGGCTTTTACTTGATTACTCATGTTTTTTTAAGCAATTAAAGGTCGCTTTAACTGGCGCTAGCCTGAAAAAAAGCTAGGATGACACCTAGCTTCAATTCTCTAATTTTCCAGGTCTTCTCGAAGCTTATCAACTTCTTCGACGGTCAAAGGCTCCGTTTCCTCGAATTGCTCTGAAAACGGTCTAAAGTCTTCCTTTGCTCTTTCCTTTCTAAATAATTCTAAAGAAGCCAGGATAGTTGCTAACTCTCGTTCGGAAATATTAAGGGTGACTCTATTTTCGCACATATTTTCACCGGTTTCTTGATAGGATCGCTAACTCTTGCGCTAGCATAACAAAAAAAAGAGGCCAATCACCTTTTAAGAAACTCTCAGTTAGGATAACTTTTTAATGAGTCCACTGAAAATCAAACTATACAAGGATATTCCGGCGTAGAGACCAGAAGATAATAAGAAATGGCTTAAAATGAGTGTGGATTCACTTTTGTCCCATACCCATAATGTACTCAACAATTCTGACTCAATTGCTTTGGATAATCCTGGAAACAAAGGTAGGTTAGTTAGCCACAAATAAAGGTCTGCACTTCCAATTTCACTGAGTTTTTCAAGGATGAGGAGCGTTATTAATCCCAAGAGACCACATAGTAAGAAACATCCTTTCTGTGGTTTCTCAAAC
>NZ_PRLH01000044.1 GCF_003013815.1 Cyanothece sp. BG0011
AAAATGGCTACTCGACCGTCCTTTTAAATAGAATAAATTGCCGGGATGGGGATCGGCATGGAAAAAGCCATTGATATAAATTTGTTGGAAAAAGGCACGAAATAAAAGGGTTGTAATCTCTCTTCTCGGACTTTCTTTTGCATCTTTAGAAGCTTTCTCAGGGATTTTTGCTGAAAGTAAAGGGTTCCGTCTAACCAGTCTAAAATCAACAATTTTGACGTGGTTAACTCCCAATGCACTTGAGGAATGACTAATTTTTTCGGATCAAACCAACGACTTTCCGCTAGGTTTAAACGGAGTTGAGTCGTATATTCAGCCTCCATTGTAAAGTCTAACTCTGCTCTGAGGGCGGTCGTAAATTCATCAGCGATCGCAACGATATCATAATCTTCTCCAAAGTCTGTAAAAGAGACTAATTCTGCAATTCCTTTGATGAGTTTAATATCTTGATCGACAACTGTTTCAATACCCGGCCTTTGGACTTTTAGGGCTACTTTCTGGCCATTTTTTAGGGTGGCTTGATGCACCTGTGCAATAGACCCGGCAGCGATGGGTATTTGTTTGATTTCTTGGAAAATTTCTTGACTGGGTTGGGGTAATTCTTGTTCTAATAATTGGTTGATTTCTGGCCAGGAAACCGGGGGAACATTCGATTGTAATTCCGATAAAGCTTCGATATAGTGTTTGGGTAATAAGTCAGGACGAGTGGATAAAAGTTGTCCTAATTTGACATAAACCGGACCTAAATCAATGAGAATATTACATAAGACTTCTGGGGTGGGTAACTGGGGTTCTTTGGACTGGTTTCCTGTTAGTAAACCCTTCATATAATCCCATCCGTGATGAAAGACGACTTCTAAGATTTCTCTTTGACGGGATGTATTTTTTGTTAAGGATAACATTGACATTTTTTATTATATTCTTGTTTGTTATTATAGTACAATTTACAAAATATGATAAGCTTCTCCCAGATCGGAAGAGGTCTTAATTGAGGGTTAAGGGATTATTATTAATCATTTTAAGCTTGTTGCCAAATTGCTTGGATTTTACCCGGCAGGAACCCAGAAAGTTCAGTAATTCTTTCTGGGGATAATTCATCTTTGGTGGCAGCAAAAACCGCTTTGATCACAATTTCTCCTGTGGTTCTTTCTGGCATTGCCCCTTCTTGTTCCACTCGTCTAATAAAGAGTTGATCGTCAATATTAAGGGTTCCCCGAATACGGCTTAACCAAGCGACAATGGGATTGGTATCTTTCCATAAGTCTGCAATATCTTCTTGTAATTGTTTTTGATTGCTTTGTGCTGCTTTTTTATTTAATTCGGAGGCAACATTATCAACGGTTTCTGTTGGGACTAAATCCCGCATGGTCCGATACACAACTTCTGTCATTTCTCTGGCTTCATAAATATCGCTTAAATTAGCTCTAGCCATAACTTTTTCTAAAAAGGATAAGTTGGACTGGGTTAGGTTAGTCATAAAATATACTCTTTATCAAACTTCAGTTATCTAGATTATGATCCTTAACCTGAAGTGATCCCTCTCGAATTAGATAGATTCTCTATCTAACCGAGGATAGATTTTATGGCTATTAATAGCTTAACTTTTATTAATTATTATCTTTTTTAAAATACGTTCTTAAGATGGTTGCATTTTCCGAGGTTCCTTGAATAGCAGAACTTGAGCTTTCAATTTGACTTTTCATTTGTTGGATGTAGGGTTGCTGTGGGGTTTGTTGTTGGCTATTTTGTTGAGACTCTGTAAAATTCCATTGTTTTTTCTGAGATTTTTTATCCGCTTTTTTTGGTTCCTTTTTCTTGATTTTACCCTCTTCTGATAGGTCAGAATG
>NZ_PRLH01000049.1 GCF_003013815.1 Cyanothece sp. BG0011
TTGCATAATTCTAAATTTTGTGTCAAATAATTTTAAGGTTATTACTGAGAGACAAAAATCTAGTTATTTCAGTTTAACTAAAAGCTGGAGCAATATAATATCATTATTAGATTTTCTGAGAGTTAATTTTTGGAAACTAATTTATTATCATTTAAAAAATGAACCATCATCACTTACGCATGGAAATTTAATGTCAACAAATATAATCAAAAATACTAAAGTTGATTTGAAAGAAATTCTAAGAATAAATCAACATAATATTAAGTCTACTAAACAAAAAATTAACCCATGAAATGTCTATAAGTTAGAGTACCTAGTATATTCTCTATTCCTTCTTTTTATCTACTATTAGTAAAACGAGATTGTATTCTTCACTCTCCTAGAAAAATATTGACGTTTAAGTTTCACCTATTTTATTTTATAATAACAAACAAGAAGATTTTCCCTTAAAAAGTTATTTATATAAAAATTATGTCCTTTGTTGATTTTATGATTATTGGAGCGATGAAAAGTGGCACGACAACTCTAAGTCAGATTTTATCTCAACATCCTGATGTTTATTTTTGTCACGAAAAAGAACCACATTTTTTTAGTAAAAATCCTAATTGGGAGACTAATCTTAATAACTATCGCGCCCTTTATTCTCCTAAAAATCACCAAATTTGTGGAGAAGCCTCGACTACTTATACCTGTTATCCTGAATTCAATCAAGATATCTGGAATTCCCTTTATAAATTTAATCCTAATTTAAAACTAATTTATATTATGAGAGATCCTGTAGATAGGATAGTTTCTCATTGGATGCATATGTATTTGCGAGGATATACATCAGAAGCTTTGGAAAACAGTATTTTTAAAGATCCTTCTTATATTAATAGAACAAGATATTATCTGCAAATTAGACCCTATTTAGAAAAATTTGGTCATGAACAAGTTTTACTATTGACTTTCGAGGAATTTATCAATAATCAAGCTACAGTATGCCAAAGAATTGCTGATTTTTTATCTATTGACTATCCTTTTCAAAAGGAAAACAAAATAATTCATGCTAATATTTCTGTGGGAAAATCAAAAGAAAATATCATTATTGATCAAATCAAAAGTAATCAAAGTTTCCAATTAATTAAAAATTTACTTCCTAATAATTTTAAGACTTGGGCTTACCGAAATATACGTAATTTAACCAATAAAAAAATAGATCAGCGTCCAGTTATTTCTGAAAATTATAAAGAAATAATTTGGAATTTATTATATTTAGATGTAGAAAATATTGAAAAAGTCATGGGCAGAAAGTTGATTGAGTGGCAATCTCAGAATCAGCAAAATATATCCGATTTATCTTTACCTCAGTCCTCAGTAGATTCTCTTTAAAATAGCGGGAGATCGAGCTTTTTTCAAATCTTTATGATATAAAGATAATATAAATTTTATAATCTGACTCAATACTAATACTCAATTCAAACAACAATTATGTCATCTAATCAAAGTCAAATTTTAGTAACAGGAGGAGCCGGATATATCGGTTCTCATGCTGTTTTAGCCCTCAAAAAAGCGGGTTATGATGTGATTATTCTCGATAACTTAATCTATGGTCATCAAGATTTAGTGGAAACGGTTTTAAAAGTAGAATTAATAGTAGGTGATCTTGGCGATCGCTCCCTACTTGATGATCTATTTAAACGGTATTCTATTGATGCGGTTATGCACTTCGCAGCCTTTGCTTATGTGGGAGAATCGATTAAAGAACCTCAAAAATATTACCGTAATAATGTTGCTAATACCCTCACTTTATTAGAGGCGATGAAAGCAGCTTCTATTAATAAATTAGTCTTTTCTTCTACTTGTGCTACCTATGGAGTTGCTCAATTTTCTCCCATAACAGAAAAACATCCCCAAAACCCCATTAATCCTTATGGTGCTAGTAAATTAATGGTAGAACAAATCTTACAAGATTTCTCAAAAGCTTATGACTTAAACTATGTTTGTTTCCGCTATTTTAACGCAGCTGGAGCGCATCCAGACGGGTTATTAGGGGAAGATCATGATCCTGAACCCCATTTAATTCCTTTAGTGCTTTTCACCGCCTTAGAAAAACGGAAATTTATTTCCATTTTTGGCACAGATTATCCGACTCCTGATGGGACTTGTATCCGTGATTATATTCATGTTCTTGATATTGCTCAAGCTCATCTTTTAGGATTAAACTATTTACGACAAGGCGGAAAATCTGATGTTTTTAACTTAGGAAATGGTAACGGATTCTCGATTCAAGAAGTCATTGATACCGCGATAAAAGTAACCCAAAAAGACATTAATGTTAAAATTGGCGATCGCCGTCCAGGTGATCCCCCTATTTTAGTAGGAAGTGGCGAAAAAGCTACTAAAGTTTTAGGCTGGAATCCTCAATATTCTAGTTTAGAAGATATTCTTTCCCACGCTTGGAAATGGCATCAAAAAAGACATATTGAGTAATTAATAATTGAATAATTTAACTGAAACATATGGGTAAGTTTAGTTATTAAATTTAAGGTCTAGGTAGATACTGAAAGACTATTTTATTATCCATAACTACAATTATTATCGGAGGGTTAAAGCTCGTTACATATCCAACGTTTCCAATCTCCTGGCCATCGGACTTAACAGCAATAGAACCTTCCCCTGTATTTGAAACAGCAAAAGTCGTCAAATTTCTAGGCTGTATGTTTGCCTTTGTTGATTCTCCCGAAGGAAAAGTAAGCTCAATTATTTTATCTTCCTCAGTCCCATTAATTACGTGACAATAACCATTATAAAACTTTAAGTCATCGTATACGCCTCTTGCAAACCACGATCCGATAACAGCTACTGTTGTTAAAATGACATATTTTTTTTTGCTCATAGATACCTATATGTATATATAAGTTGATTTCTTTTATCACTTCCTACATAATCTCAAAATATAGGTAAGCATAACTGTTGAACTTGGATAATATTGGATGTAGCAAAATAATCAAGAATAGCATTAGCTACATATTCAGCTAATCTAACAGGGACTGCATTACCTATCATTTGTTCTAAATTTGTTTTTGAACCTTCCCAAATAAAGTTATTAGGAAAGGTTTGAAGATAACTTCTTTCCTGAGTGGTTAGAGGACGAACATTTGAGGATAAAGGAACAACATCACCAGGATGTTTTTGATAGGTTTTAGGAATTGGTCGATTAACACCTCGTATAGTTGGACTAGGTTCGTCAATACTAAAAATTCCCCGTCTTTTATAACTTCTAGGATGTCTATAATAATAATCTATTCCCAAACTATCCCCTAAATAGTCTCTAACTGTCATGGATTTTTTAGATAGATTTTTTTCTAAGTAGGGAATCAGTTCCTTATCTTCTCCTTGATAAATTCCTATCCAAAAAAAACGCTTCCTTTTTTGAGGAACACCGCATAAACTAGCGTCTAAAATTTTTTCTGTGATTCCATATCCTGATTGTTTTAAAATATTTTTAGTTTCTATATATTTATTAGTTTTGTTAAAACGCCCTACATTTTCTAAGACAAAAACTTTAGGTAAAATATAGGTTATAATTTGAGCAAAAGCAATGGTTAAATCGCCTCTGCCTAAATTTTCATCACGTTTTCCTGCGCTTGAAAAATCTTGACAAGGAGGCCCTCCCATAATTAAATCAGGATTTAAACTTTTAAACTTTTCTAAATATAATTCATAGTCACTGAGATCCCATCGATAAATTGGATGTTTAAAATTTTTGCCATAAACATTAACAGCAGGTTCCCAGTTATCGCAAGCAGCAAGTATGGTATATCCTGCATTTTGAAATCCTAATGAGAGTCCACCACATCCTGCAAATAAATCAATTACTTTCATGTATAACAAACTTAATTACATACTCTATCTATCTATAGCTTCTACCTCGCCATTGTTTCGGTGTTTGTAAAGAGGATAAAAAGATTCTTAAAACCGCTAAAGGATCAGCTAAAGGCGATAACCAAAAGAATAATGATTTGCCTAGCGAAGACTTATCTTTGTAATAGGAAGGAAAAACAGCAAACAGTAACGCAAACCGAATAATAACTAAAATAAGATTTAAAGCGATCGCCAATTCTAAACTCAGGAAACTATAACCAACGAACCAAAAACCAACAAAAATAATTAACAAAAATAAAGGTAACCCTTGAGTCAATAATAATAAAGCTAAATCACCCCAAACTTGAGGAGTCGAAGCAGCATCTTTAAGATCCAGCGATCGCCCCCATTCGTTCCAGGTTTCTGTGATCCCTTCGTACATCCTCACCCGAATCAGGTTCTTACCGTCTAAAAAACCCACCTTAAAGCCCTGTTTAGCGGCTTCACGGGCCAGAGTGACATCATCACAAAAAGAACCAGCAGCGCAGCTATATCCGTCCAATGCTTCTAAAACAGAACGACGAGACAAGAAACATTGACCATTGGCCATCACCCGATCGGGGGTTTGGTTTCTCACGCCAGCCGAATCAAACCGATACAATAAGGTCATTAATAAAGCAGGTTGTAACCACCACTCTCCGGCATCTTTGAGGATAAACTGAGGGGATAACGAGACCATATCATAACCCTCTTCCTCGGCCGCTTTCACTAAACTCGCCACTAACCCCGGTTGGGGTTGGGTATCGGCATCAATGCCCAATACCCATTGACTGCGAGGAGAAGTGTTTAAAAATCCATTATGGAGGGCCCAGGGACGGCCAACCCATCCCGAAGGCAAAGGATCATCGGTGATCAGGCGAAAACGGGGATCGTGTAATCCTGCGGTTTTTACCAATTCTTGGGTTCCATCTTGAGAATGACTATCAACGACAATAATTTCTCGAACTTCATAACTTTGTTGTCCTAACCCTTGTAAACAAGGCGTAATTCGTTCTGCTTCATTGAGGGTAGGAACGACCACACTCACGTTACCCAACATTTCAGGATCAGGTAATTGGGGTTTTAAGGGGGGGCGACGCTTAGCCCCTTTGAGCAGACGAGACAACAAAATAAGGGTTGCTGTTCCTTGAGACAGTAACACAGACAGAGAAATAAGGCCGATAACCGTATCATTCAACAAAATAGACACTCCGTGATCCATAATCCATTGTCAATTATCCATTATTAAAAGACACCTTGACGAGATTTTCAGGAATATCAGCCTCTGTTGGGGTATCAGCGAGACGATACAATACCAAGACAGGAATTAAACCAACTATTAACCCTAACAAAACTGGAATATAAATTCCGGCCGCTAAACTCATAATCATGGCAAAAGCAAAATTGCTGACATAGATGGCGAAAGGTAGTCCTAAGTTATGTTGAGGAAAATTCAAGGGTTTAACTTTCCAAATTAAGGTAGCAACCGTCATAAAGATTGCCCCGGTACCGAACCAACCGGCAAAATTTTGATAAGGCATTCCAAAAAATGCCCCCGGTTGATCCCAAACCCAAAATGGCATGGTGGTTTGACTCATGGCGGGATCTAAAACAAAATCCCAAGCCGTTAAGAAAATGGAACCAAGGACTATAGAAGCGACTATTTTAAGCCAATTTTGAGAAATTTTATTATTTAATCCGGCGCGGGCAATTAAATAAGCACTAAATCCTAAATAGAACCAAGATAAGGGGATGGTAAAGGGAACTAACCCGGCAATTTTATAACCTAATCCTGTTAAATAGCGATAGTGACCAAAGGGGAACCCGGTACTGGTTCCGAGTAATTCACTGGTTAGGGAAATGGCTAAAGCCGGTAACATAAAGCCTAACCAATGCCACACCCCAAGGGTCCGATAAGCATAGACGGTTACGGCCGCCATTCCTAACAACATATACATCACACCACCGCCGGCCATGGACCAAGCAAAGGCAGTTTTACCAATGGGGGGTAAACTGGCAACAAAATCAGGATTAGGCAACACTAACAATAATCCTGCTAAACCAAAAGCCATAGAGAAAATGTGGCCGATGACAAGAATGCGTTCTACGCGCATAAGGGTATTCATGAGTTTTTATCGATAGTCTGTGGGTTAAATTCTAGTTTACAAAACTTTATAAAAAAAGATAATAGTTTTCCTTGGGGTTCGGGGTTCGGTGTTCGGAGTTATGATTTAAGACTGGTCACTGATAACTGGTTTAATATCGATCATTGTAGTCGTCGTAATCATCATAGTCATCATCTTGATAATTCTTTCGTTTATTTTGACGACTTTGTATTTTTGCTTTGATAATTTTCCATAATTTCTTTAAGCGTAAATCTAAGGAAAAGCCCCTTTCGGTTTGAATAACAATGGTGTTGCCTACTCTATCATGAAACGCTTGATTATATTCTTCATCTCCGATAGCAATCCCACAATCGATAATTAAAGGGGTAATAAAGATTAACATCGATAATCCATTTTTAAAATTGATATTTAATCCCACCATAGCTAACATAGCAGCAAATCCTAAAATGGCTTCTCGTTTAGCTAATGCTTGTAAACCGGGAATCCTTAAAAATCGAAGGTCAATTACTTTAATATCAAACGCCCAACTCCCTAAACTTTGTCCTTTATTTTTTCCCACAATAATGATTCGTAAAATTAGCCAAATTCCTAAAAATACTAGGTCTTTAACCAATCCTTGAAAAAAAGAACTCAGAAACCATACTGTTACAAAGTCTAATAAAAAAGCATAAGCACGACGATCAAGAGGAACTTTAGGAAAGCGTCGATCACTGGGTGGTAATTGATTAGAATACATATATTTTTTGCTTATTTAAACATCCCTTGAAAGGCTTTTACTTTTAAATCAATCCCTGTAATGGCCGTTCCCACAACAACAGAATAAGCCCCATAATTCAAGGCTTTTTTGGCATCTTCTGGAGTAGAAATTCCTCCCTCTGCAATAATAGGAACGGTTAATTTTTGACTCATTTCTTCTAATAATGAAAACCCTGGTGGCTGGAAATTTTCAGTTTCTTTAGTATAGCCATAAAGAGTGGTTCCCACAAAATCTGCCCCTGCTTGGGCTGAAGCGATCGCATTTTCTATGGTGTCTACATCAGCCATCACTAATTTTCCTAATTTTTGGTGAATATTGTTAATTAAATCCGCTAATGTTTCTCCTTGGGGACGGTTTCTTAAGGTTCCATCAATGGCAATAATATCAGCCCCGGCCTCAGCGATGGCAACGGCATCATGATAACAGGGCGTAATATAAATATCATACCCTGAATAGTCCTGTTTCCACAGCCCAATAAGAGGAATATTGGGTAATTCTTGTCTCACTTGTTTAACATGATTCGGGGTATTAATTCTTATCCCTTTTGCCCCTTGATTAACGGCCGCTTTGGCCATAGCAGCAATAATTTTAGGGTCAAATAATGGAGAGTCAACCGGTGCTTGACAAGAAACAATTAAGCTGGATTTTGGTATAATCATAAGGCAAAATTAAACTAATAACTGATGAGTAATTACTCATTTTCCGAGTCATTATTACTAAAGATTAAAGCATTAACTCGCTTAAGTAAAAGATTAGGCTGAATGGGTTTGATTAAATAGTCATCAATTCCCATTTGAGAAATTTCCGTCCATTCTTTTGAGGTTATTTCATCTCTTAATACTAACACTTTAGTCCCTTGAGTTTCTGGCAATTGTTTTAAGGATTCATTGATTTTTAATACCTCTGATAAATCTTGATCTAAAATAACGGCTGATGGTTCCAATAATTGCAATTTTTTAATAACTTTGGCTCCATCCATTAACCAGATAAAATGATAGTTTGCTGCGGTTAATAATTCCCCGATCAAAGTAGCAATTTCTTCATTACTTTCGACTAAAATAATCGTTTTATTTTTAGTAAATAATGCTCTATTCTTGTCTAAATGATTTAAAGATTTGTATTGATTTTGAGGCTGATTAGGAAGTCTGACAATAAAACTAGACCCTTGACTAACAATAGATTCAACTTCAATAGTTCCTCCGTGAAGTTCTACTAATTGTTTCGTTAAAGCTAATCCTAATCCTGTTCCTCCATACATCCGTCTTCGAGAATTTTCTAACTGTTGAAATGACTCAAATAATAACGGAATTTGTTCTTCTTTTATCCCTATTCCTGTGTCTTCTACTTCTAGAGAAACCTCATTTTTTTCTCGCCAAACTCTTAAGGTAACTGTCCCATTTTCAGGGGTGAATTTTAAAGCATTATTCAGTAAATGGTAAAGAATTTGTTGAACCCTTTCTGCATCAGCATAAAAGCTATCTTCTTGCTCATTAATTTGTAAATCGAGTTCTAAACTAATGCGACGATGTTCCGCTTCATCACTGACTCTTTGGATAACATTTTTAGCGACTTTGGTTAAAGAAAATTCTCGAACCGCTAACACATACTTTCCTGATTGTAAGTTAGAATATTCGAGAATTTCATTGATCATATCTAACAAATGCTTACCACTATTTTGAATGGTTTGTAAATACTTTTGTTGTTTATCTAAGGGTAAGTTTGTGCTTTCTTGTGACCAATGTAATAAAGTTCCTGATAAGCCAATAATACAAGTTAAGGGCGTTCGTAATTCATGACTCATATTCCCTAAAAATTCACTTTTAGAATGATTCGCTGCTTGAGAAGCCACTAAAGTATCTCTAAGTTCTTGAGTTCTTTCTATGACTCGCTGTTCAAAGGTATTTTTTTGTTCTTGTACTTGAGCATATAATTGGGCCTGATAAATAGCAACCGCTAAATGTTCCCCTATTTGTCCTAAAAATGCTTTTTCACTCTCTAACCATTGTCGTTTTTTAAAGCATTGATGAGCCACTAATAATCCCCATAATTTACCATTGACGACAATGGGAGCAATTAATTTAGAAAGGACCCAATATTTTTCAAGAAATCCACTGAGACATAAAGAAGCTGCGTATCTCATTTCTACATCGTCAATGGCCACAATTTGCCCTTGACGATATTTATGTTTATATTGAGGAATATTGGTAAAACAAGTGTCTTCTGCAACAACATTTAATAAAGAAGGAATACTTTGAGAAACCCGTGACTCGTAGGTGACTAAACTGGACGTTTTTTCTTTAAATTCATAAATAACTAAACGATCAACCTGTAAAAAACTGCGTAATTCCCTAACCGCTGTTTCTAAAATAGCTGATAATTCTAAACTTTGACGAATTTGACCCACCACTTGATTTAAGAGTCTTTCTTGGGCTACTTGTTGACGTAACGCCTCTTCAACCGGTTGGCACACCCTAAGTCCTTCATACATCACTTCTGAAGTCTCGGAGAATTCAGGGACTAAAATATTCCATAAGCGACCGTTAAAATGAGATTGTAGGGGGTTGAATGGGGGTAAATGAACACAATTATAGGGAGCTAAGCGATCGTGCCAAGGAGAGTTAGGATCGAGGTGCTGCTGTAACCTATGGGTAAACTCGGCGATCGCTTGGGGTTCACAAGTAATGGTAACCTGATAAGATAAGGATGAGGCGTTGAGAGTGCCTTGTAATAAAGCACATAACTGGGATGATAACAGCAGATAAAAAGTTTTAGCTCCCAAAATCTCAGAAACATTTCCTATTTCTGAAGAAATGATGGAATCGTTCAGTAATATTGCTCTAGAACCTTCAATCTCCACTAGCTCTCGCCACAGAGAACAAAGTTCCTCAAATATACTGATAGGTAAAGTTCGACGTAAAATAGATTTTGAAATAGAATTCATTACATTGGAGAAGGCTAGAAAAAAAGAGACATAATCCTTAAATAGAATCTCTCCATTGTCCTATCCTATCCTGAAACTTCATTTTATTTAAATGTTAAGGAGTTTTAATGCACCGAATAGCGGCTACCCCTGGAGGTTGGAATGCTCAACAAGAGGGTGTTATTTTTATTGAACAAAATTCAGCACCTATCGTCTTTTTAAGCGCGGCGGATACGGATATTCAAAGTTTAGCTGCTTGTTTACCTTTTTTAGGCGATCATTTCCCGAAAATACGGGCAACCAATATTTTACAATTACAACAACAATTGAGTATTGATACTTATGCTGACACAGTATTATGTAATGCTAAAGTAATTATTTTAAGGTTATTGGGGGGTCAATCTTATTGGCCCTATGGGTTAGAAGTAATTAAAGAAATTGCTGAATTAAATGATATTACTCTCTTTATTTTACCGGGGGATGACCACTTAGATGAAACTTTAATGAGTCATTCGACTGTTACTTTTTCTCACAGTCATAAATTATGGCGTTATTTAAGCCAAGGAGGACAAGAAAATTGGCTGAATGGCTTAAAATTTATCTCGGATATTTGTTGGCAGACTAATTATAATCCTGTTGAACCGAATATTGTTCCTGATTTTGGTATTTATCAGAATAATGTAGACAATAATAATATTTTTCCTAACGCTCTTATTCTCTTTTATCGTTCTCATTATTTGGCAGGAAATTTACACCCCATTGATGCTCTATGTCAAAGTTTATTAGATAAAAAAATAAATACCATACCTATTTTTGTTTCTTCTTTACGTGATCCTGATATTCAAAATCAATTAATTCATTATTGTCAATCTTATTCTAAGCATCCAATACAATTAATCTTAAATACAACCAGTTTCTCCTTAGGTAAAATTGATGATAATACTTGTAGCACTTTATGGCAAACCTTAGATATTCCTATTTTACAAGTTATCTTAAGTAGTGGAACAGTTGAACAGTGGGAAAATAGCTTTCAAGGATTAAATCCTAGGGATGTGGCCATGAATGTTGCTTTACCCGAAGTGGATGGTAAAATTATCACTCGAGCTGTTTCTTTTAAGTCAGTAAAAACCTGGAATGAAAAGTTAGAAACTGATGTGATTGTTTATGAACCGGCATCAGATAGAATCAATTTTGTAACTGAATTAACAGCTAATTTTATTAAGCTGCAAAATACCCCTATTCACGAAAGAAAAATTGCTTTAATTTTAGCTAATTATCCGAATAAAGATGGCAGAATAGCCAATGGTGTGGGTTTAGATACCCCTGAAAGTTGTATCAAAATTCTACAAGCATTACAACAAGAAGGTTACACCATTCAAGATATTCCAAAAACAGGAGATGAACTGATACAACAGTTAACTAAAGGTATCACTAATGATCCTGAAAGTCAAGAAATTCGTCCCATTAATCAATCTCTTTCTTGTTCAGAATATGAACAATATTTCCAAACTTTACCCTTAGAAACTCAACAACAAATTCAACAGCGTTGGAGTCATATCGAAGCCTTAAATAAGGTTACTTCTTATCCCATTTCTGGTATTCAATTAGGCAATATTTTTATTGGGATTCAACCCTCTAGAGGCTATGATTTTGACCCTAGTTTAAACTATCATGCACCTGACTTAGAACCCACTCCTCATTATTTAGCTTATTATTATTGGTTAAAACATCATTTTCAAGCATCTGCTATTATCCATGTCGGAAAACATGGTAACTTAGAATGGTTACCCGGAAAAAGTTTGGCATTATCATCAACTTGTTATCCAGAAATAGCATTAGAAAGTATCCCTAATTTTTATCCTTTTATTGTTAATGATCCGGGGGAAGGTTCCCAGGCAAAACGTCGTTCCCATGCTATTATTTTAGACCATTTAACACCCCCCTTAACTCGAGCAGAATTATATGGTGATTTACAACAATTAGAAACCTTAATTGATGAATATTACGAAGCCCAAACCTTAGATCCTAAACGGTTAAAAATAATCGGCGATCGCATTACAAAATTAGTCACAGAAACCAACTTAAATCAAGACTTAGGTATCAATGACATAAATAATGATAGTTTATCTCAATTTCTAACCCTTGCAGATGGTTATTTATGTGAACTAAAAGAAGCACAAATAAGAGACGGTTTACATATCTTAGGAACTTGTCCCCAAAATACACAATTACGGGATTTAATTATCTCTATTACCCGTTATCCTAGTTTCGATAGAATGGGATTAATTACAGCAATGGCGACAGATTTTAACTTAGATATCAATCCTTTAACGGATAACTTAGAGCAATCTTTTTCTTGTTCAAACTTGTCTCAAGTAATCCCCAAAGAAATTACTTTAAACTTAAAACAATGTCGTATCATTGGGGATGTTATCGAAGTCTTAGAAATCTATGCACAAACCCTAGTTGAAAGTATAATTAATAGTGATAATATTGAACAATTTAATCACTTACCTTATACCCAAAAAGAGCTAAATTGGCTCAAAACTTTTTTACTCCCCAAACTCTATCAAACCCCCCAAGAAATCACTAACTTATTGAGAGGTCTAAACGGAAATTATGTTCCTAGTGGTGCATCTGGCGCACCCACCAGAGGTAGACCAGATGTTCTACCCACCGGACGTAACTTCTATTCTGTGGATATCCGCGCGATACCCACCCAAACTGCTTGGGATGTGGGCAGAAAGGCAGCAGAAGCCCTCATTGAACGTTATACTCAAGATAATGGAGAATACCCCCAAACCCTCGCCATTTCCATCTGGGGAACCTCTACCATGCGAACCGGAGGAGACGATATTGCCCAGGTGTTAGCCTTATTAGGAGTACAACCGATCTGGGATGGCTTATCTCGTCGGGTGGTTGATTATGAAATCCTTAAACCATCAGTGTTAGGGCGACCCCGTGTGGATGTGACGATACGGGTATCGGGATTTTTTAGAGATAGTTTCCCCAACCTACTACAACTACTATACAAAGTGATCAAAGATGTGTCAAGTCTCCCAGAATCAAAAAGTATCAATCCCTTAGCAGCAAAAGTACAAGAAGAAGAGACATTTTGGCGACAACAAGGGTTAACAGAAGAACAAGCAAAATTGAAGTCAGGTTATCGAATTTTTGGGTCAAAACCTGGGTCTTATGGGGCTGGTTTACAAGGATTAATTGAAGCACAAAATTGGGAAAATGAGCAAGATTTAGCCAAAGCTTACATTAATTGGAGTTGTTACGCTTATGATCAAAATGGAGTAGGTCACGGGGTTCCAGAAGTATTTGAAAAACGCTTAAAACAGTTACAAATTGTCTTACATAACCAAGATAATCGAGAACATGATCTCTTAGATTCCGATGATTATTATCAGTTTCAAGGAGGCTTAACCGTTGCGGTGAAAGGGTTGACGGGGAATAATCCTGAGACTTATTTTGGCGATAATGCTATTGCTGCTAATCCGAAAGTGAGACGATTAAAAGAAGAAATTGCAAGGGTTTATCGTTCTCGTGTTGTTAACCCCAAATGGATAAAAGGAGTAATGAGACATGGTTATAAAGGGGCGTTTGAAATGTCAGCAACCGTCGATTATTTATTTGCTTACGATGCAACAGCAAACTGTGTGGAAGATTTTATGTATCAAGGAGTCGCAGAAGCCTACTTATTTGATGAGACAATACAACAATTTATTCAAGACAAAAACCCTTGGGCATTGCGAGATATGGCCGAAAGATTATTAGAAGCAAATCAACGAGGGTTATGGCAAGATGTTGATAGTAATACCATCGATAAATTAAGGAATATTGTGCATCATGCAGAAGGAAAAATTGAGGAAAAATAAAGCTTATGTAGGGGCTTCATAATATTAAGCCCATAAAAAAAGATATTATTAACAAACAAAACCACGTAGGCCGATGCACTGTCCACCTTACAGTCCTTTTATAATCTTTCTTTGTGCTGCTATAGTAATTGTTTTAATTGATTATCAGCTTGATTAGAATTACGAAGTTGATCCAGATAAATTTTAGAGTTACTATTATTTTTTATTACTTTAAGTCTGTATATAAGGAGACGTGAGGTGGGCAATATCTACAATAGTTTCTGAAAGATTTTGTCAGCTTTTTCTTGATATTGCCCACCCTACAGCTTATGTACTTTTATAATATTAAGCCCTCACTGATCTTGTCATAGATATAATAAATATAGAGTACAATTAATGTAGATGGGTACTCAAGGAATAGTCAATATTAAAACATAGATCATGGTAACAAATAATCAATACTTTTATATCTCTCCAGAAACCTATTTAGAAGGAGAAAGAGTAAGTCCTATCAAACATGAATACCGAAAGGGACAAGTTTATGCGATGGTAGGGGCAAAAAAGCCTCATATTGTTTTAGGTGCAAATTTAACAACCTTATTGAATATTCATCTTACAGATAGTCCCTGTCTTGTTTTAAATTCAGATATTAAGGTTAGGTTAGAAGAGGCAAATTGTTATTATTATCCAGATATTGCCGTTGTTTGTGATGAAAGGGAAATTAATAACACCGATGATTTTATTCTTTATCCTATGCTTTTAATAGAAGTGTTATCAAAATCAACAGAAGCATTTGATCGAGGTCAAAAATTCAGTGATTATCAAACTTGTCCCACTTTAAAAGAGTATATTCTTATTCATCAAAATGAAATGAAAATTGAATATTATTATCGTAATCAGTCAGGAAACTGGACAGAAAAAATATATCAAGTAGGGGATGAAGTAGAATTTTTTAGTATTAATTATCGTGGTTCAATTGAAGCTATCTATCGTAAAGTTCCTGGGTTAACCTAATGATGAGAAAAATTATGATTGGAGTCATGGGTCCTGGAGACTCAGCAACAGAAATAGACATTAAAAACGCCTACGAGTTAGGAAAATTAATCGCACAAGAAGGCTGGATATTATTAACAGGAGGGAGTAATGTTGGGGTAATGGATGCAGCCAATAAAGGGGCAAAAGAAGCAGGAGGATTAACTATCGGTATCTTACCATCCAACCATACGAATAATATTTCTGATGCTGTTGATGTTGCCATTCTAACTGATGTAGGAAACGCTAGAAATAATATCAATGTTTTATCTTCTGATGTTATTGTTGCCTGTGGAATAGGGTTAGGAACTATATCAGAAATCGCTTTAGCATTGAAGAATAAAAAACCCGTTATTTTATTAAGTGGCCATCCAGAAAGTCAACAATTATTTAAAAATTTATCTCCTAACTTAACTTTTGTAGCAGTGGATATTCAGGAAACAATTAAACGAATACATAATCTACTCAAAAATGCAAAGTAAAATCATTGAGGTATATATACTTAATTCAAAGGATAGAATATTTTAAAGTGTGGATAAATAGGCCTTCGATTAATGATAAAATCTGAGGGCGAAGGTGACTTGACGTCATATGTCTTTCATATAAACAATAAGACAGTGTGTGGTTCTTAAGGTGCATTTAACCCAACCTTTCTAAAAATCCACCAACCAACCAAACAGATTTATTTGATTTGGATTCCGTCACCTTTTAAGTTAAAATTTAAGTGTTAAGTTTTATTGCAATGACTCAAAACTGCCCTTAATCTGGCAAGTTTAGGTCATAATCTTGCAAACTTAATCAAGATCCATCGCAGCAATCGATAGAGGATAGAATACTTATGGGATACGAACTACCTAAATTACCTTACGACTATACTGCATTAGAGCCTCACATTAGTAAGAGTACCTTAGAATTCCACCACGATAAGCACCATGCTTCCTACGTGAGCAAGTACAATGCAGCCGTAGAAGGCACAGATCATGATTCTAAACCCATTGAAGAAGTTATTAAAGCGATCGCTGGTGATGCTTCTAAACAAGGTTTATTTAACAATGCTGCCCAAGCGTGGAATCACTCTTTCTATTGGAATTGTATGAAACCCGGTGGCGGTGGTCAACCCACTGGTGCCTTAGCTGATAAAATTAACGCTGATTTTGGTAGCTTTGACAAATTTGTTGAAGAATTTAAAAATGCAGGTGCAACTCAATTTGGTAGCGGTTGGGCTTGGTTAGTGCTTGATAATGGCACTTTAAAAGTAGTTAAAACCCTCAACGCAGAAAACCCCATCACTTCCGGACAAACCCCCTTATTAACCATGGATGTCTGGGAACACGCCTATTATTTAGACTATCAAAATAGCCGTCCTGGTTACATTGATACGTTTATTAATAACTTAATTAACTGGGACTTTGTTGCTGACAATATGTCTAAAGCTTCCTAAGTTTACCTGTTAACAACTTTTATCAGTTTAGGGATAGCAAATAACTATCCCTATTTTTATTGTTAATAACGGCCATAACTGACCTAAAATTAAAAACAGTGTAACCAGCAAGGGATTAATTCAACCATGACACAAACCCAAAAATTAGAAGAAATCGAAGTGATTGCCCGCTCTGTGGGTTGGGGGGCTGCTAATATCCTCAGTTCCTATTATCGAGGAGAAGGGGATTTAAAGGTTAACGAAGATAAAAAAGATGGGCCGGTAACTGCTGCTGATCTTGCTGCCAATCGTTACATTTTAGAAAAATTAAAGGCGGTTTTTCATGAAGATCAATTTGGTTATTTGAGTGAAGAAACCCATAAAGGAAGTGAACCCATTCCTCAAGACTGGGTTTGGATTATTGATCCCCTTGATGGAACCAGAGATTTTATCGATAAAACCGGTGAATATGCCTTACATATAGCCCTAGCATATCAAGGCCGTCCAGTGGTGGCCGTCGTTGCTATTCCTGAAGCGCAAAAAATTTATTATGCGAGTAAAGGACATGGTACTTTTGTTGAAACCAAAGACGGTAAAATTACCCCTATTAAAGTATCAGAACGCAATAAATTAGAAGATTTATATTTAGTGGTGAGTCGGACCCATAGAGACGATCGCTTTCAAGCTTTAATTGAAGCGTTACCCTTAAAAGATCGCATTTATATGGGCAGTGTTGGGGGGAAAATTTCCACGTTATTAGAAAAAACTTCCGATATTTATATCTCTCTTTCTGGTAAATCTGCGGCCAAAGATTGGGACTTTGCAGCACCTGAATTAATCTTAACCGAAGCAGGAGGAAAATTTACCCATGAAAACGGCGATCCCCTCATTTATAATCGGGGAGATGTGCGTCAATGGGGGTGTTTAATCGCCAGTAATGGTCATTGTCACGAAGAATTGTGTCAAAAAGCCACCGAACTTTTAGCTAAAATTGATAACCAATAATTAATAATTAAATTATCCGTAGGGTGGGCAATATCTAAAATAGTTTCTCTATGAGGTTTCTCGGCTTTTTAATTGCCCACCTTCCGTTTGCCACCCCCTCTAACTCCCCCTTTTGTGAGGGGGAGAACCCTTGCCACCCCCTCTAACTCCCCCTTTGGTTAGGGGGAGAACCCCTGCCTATTCCCTGTTTCCTTTGGTCTAAATAAATGACTATGTTGAGGATGATAAAGTTGAGAACGATAATTTTGTTGCGTATTTAAAGCTGGACTAATTAAATATAAAGTGGTTCTAATTAAGTTTTCTGCTTCTGTCACTTCTGCCATTTTTTCTAAAGGAACAATGTGTATTTTTTCATCCGGCCAACCAATACGAAAACAAATAGCAACAGGGGTATGAGAAGGATAATATTGTAGTAATTTTTCTTGAGACTTTTTCACATGACGGGCAGCTAAATATAAACATAAACTGGCCTGATGGGCTGCTAAACTTTCTAATTTTTCAGCATCAGGAACTTGAGAGGCACTACCACTAACACGGGTTAAAATAATGGTCTGAACTAAATCAGGAATGGTCAATTCTGCCCCTATTTTCGCTGCTGCTGCTTGAAATGCACTAATTCCTGGTATTAATTCAAAGTCAATATTTTCTTTTAAAAGAATCGAAATTTGTTCATGAATGGCACTATACAGCGTTAAATCTCCTGAATGAAGACGGACGACAGATTGATTATTTTTGACCCGATGGATCATTATTTTCATAATATCTTCTAGGGTTTTATTCCCTGTCGGAATTAAATCACAATCATCACGAACATCTTTTAAAACTTGTTTAGGAACCAAAGAATCAGCGTACAAAATAACATCAGCTTGGCTAATAATTTTGTACGCTTTTAACGTTAATAAGTCTGGATCACCGGGGCCAGCACCAATAAAATAGACACAAGGGTTTAAATTAGTCATGATTAGGAATAAAATTACGGGGATAAATAGCTGGAATTCTTGAAGTTCTTCTACTATTAAATAACTCACTTAAGGGAAATTCGGCCTCATTTCCTACGAGATACATCGGATTAGGTTGTCGACTAATATAATTACCATAACTAGCCGTTAAAAAAGAACGATATTTCTCATTCTTAGCCGTATGAACTTCAGCAAAAGCCACTAATAAAGCATTGCCATAGGTGTCAAGAATTTGCTGTTTAGGCAACTTCAAATCCGGTAAAGAATCTAATACCGCTTGCATTTGACCATCCAATTGAGAAAAGTTAACATGGGCCTGTCCTTCCACTAAGACAAAATATTTATCATCCGTATTAATCCAAACAAACGCTTTTAATTGTTCAATGGCCGCAGGGGTTGCCGGATCACTACTTCCAGCCCCTAACATAACAGGAATGGTCACATTAGAGAGGCCTTCAGCCCCAAAAACCGCGCTAGTGACAGGATTAATCACCAAAACAGAAGTGACTCGTTCATCTCGAAAATTATAGTCTTTTCGAGGTAATTCTAACGCCCGACATTGTAATAGTAAAGAAAGATTAGGTCCCCAAATATCTTGATTACAAGTCTCTTCTAAAGTAGCAAAATTTAGAGAAGCACCGGCAACCGCTAGGGCATTATATCCCCCAAAAGAATGACCCATCACCCCCACATTATTTAAGTCTAATCTTCCTCCAAATTCTCTGCTATTTCTTCTTTCTAATTCATCGATAACATAACTAACATCTTTTGGACGATCAATAAATTCATTAACTTTAAAAACCTCCCGAGAAAAGCCTTGTAACATTGCTTGTAACTGATTAAAATCGCTACCGGGATGTTGAGGTAACGCCACCACAAAACCATAAGAAGCCAACTGTTTAGCCCGTTGTTCAAAATCTTCTGGACGAGAAGCCAACCCATGAGACAAGATAACAACAGGGGTTTTGCCTTCTCGCCATCGTTGTGGTTGCACCAACAACAGATTAAACTCCCGTTGACGACTTTCATCGAATAATCGAAGTTGACGGGTGGGAGCAACCCCATAACTTCCTTGTTGGCGAATATCTCCTAGTGTAGAAAAATCAGGAACCGTCTCCAGTTGTGCTTGTTGAGAAGATAATACTTTCATTTCAGCAACAATAGCATTGGTTCCCTCTCCCAAACGTTCGAGGAGACTGGCGGCTTCAAACACTTCTAAGAGGTTAAACTGCATATTAACCGCTAAATGACGGAGAAAATTAAGCAAGGTTAATCCTTCTTTTTCGTCAAAAGCAGCTTGAACCATTGCCCCTCTCATGGCATATTTACCATTGCGTCCCCCTTGAATAGAAAATAACTTACCCACACGGGTTAACAGTTCTTCTCCCATAGGCGTATTGAAGAAACGGGAGACTTCTACTGGGTCGAGATCGGCTTTTTTCAATAATGCTTGTCGAAAGGCTTCTTTTTGCGCTTCATTGACCCCTGCTAAATTCATATAAAAGGCTAACTCATTATTTACCAATCCTTCCTTGGCAAACAGTTCTAATGAATCAATCCCCAAGGATAAATTAAGAGGAGGATAAATGAAAACAAGTCTTGTTAGTCTTGATTGTGCATAGACAGGCAAAACCACTAAACTCGCTGCAAGGGTTGCTAAGGTAAAATACTTTACCTTTTTATTAAAAACACACTTAAAAGAAGCAATAAAACCAAACATCTTTTTTGACAGAGGCCATCGCCTTAATCTATAGGTACTTTAATATAGCATTCTGTTTTCTCGTCTAGGGATTAAGATTTTTCAAAATTGACAGTGCAGTTTTTGAAGGAGTAGATTAAGATTTTTATAGAGTGGGGTTAGGGTTTCATCCTCTTGCACTTCCTCAATAACAGTGACTAAAAGTAACCTATCTTTAAATTATATTGATAACCTATTCCCGTCCCTATGAACTCGAAAACATTTACTTGGCATCCCTTAAAATCGTTACATCCCCATAGTGAGACTTGGCGTAGTCTGGGTTCTTGGGTCGGTTTATTGGCCATGGCACTTATTTTGTTAGGCTCTAACCTCGATAGTTCCCCCTTATTAGACTCAGAACGCATTATTGGCCAATTGGTTCAAGAAACAGCACAAAAGTCCTTTTTATCAGGAGACTGGCTGTTTCCTACCTTGGCAGGTCAACCCTATCATCAGCATCCCGTTTTAGGCTTATTTTTATTGACCCTAGCTGGTGTTAAAGACGAGATTACCCCAGGAAGTCTTCGTTTCATAGGAGCGATATTTGCTGCCGTCTCTGTGCCATTATTGTACGCCGTAGCACGAGACATTTTTGTCCTCTGGCGACCGGCTGTGTTGAGTGCTTTAGTTTACTTAATGCTCTTTCCCGTGGTCCGTTGGGGCCGTTTAGCGATGTTAGACGGAATTGTCCTGTTTTGGTCAATTCTGACCCTGTTATGTGTATTGCGATCGCGTCGTGATTTTCGTTGGTCTTTAGGGGTTGGTTTAAGTTTAAGTGGGTTATTCTTGACCCAAGGGTTAATTGGCTGTTTAATGACCGTTTTATTAATCATTTTTTTGGCTTGGGATACCCCTAGACTGTTAAGTTCTGTCTATTTTTGGGTAGGGGTTAGTCTTGGGGTATTACCGGCTTTAACCTGGTATTGGATGGAATGGTTAGTTTATGGACAACCTTTTTTAAATGAAATTTTTTTGCACTCATTACAGAGGGGTTGGCATAACTTTTTTGTCTCTTTGACTGATTATCCTTTGGCTATTATTAAATATTCTTGGCCCTGGCTAATTTTTGCGATTTATGGTGTCCGATTAGCTTGTCAATCTCTCAACTGGGGATGGGCTAAATTAATCCTGGTTTGGGGTGGTTTTTATGGAGGAATTATCTTTATTCTTCCTTTGGATACAATGAGTTATCTTTTGCCGTTTTATCCTGCTGTAGCTTTGGCTAGTGGCGTGATGTTAAGTGAAGTCAATAACTGGCCTGGCGATCGCCCTTATCCTCAATCCTGGCCAGTGATTCTCTTAAGCTTATCGGGAGTCATTAGTATCATTAACCTTGGTATTTTTTTTAATTTTCCGTTTGATTTTACCTTACTATCTGATCGCTTTCTCTTAATCTTAACTTTAATGGCGATCGCTTTGACTTGGGCTGTCACTTCAGCTTTAATTATTCGACGGAATCCTCAATTTATTACCGTTTTACTCTGGGGAATGTATGTCAGTTTACTGTTAGTCATTAGTTCCCCTTATTGGACAGGTAATAATGTTTATTTCTAATCAAGAGTCTAGTTATCTCAATTCTTCGACTGTTTCGACTCCGGCACTTTGAACACATTGAGCATTTGTTCCTCCAATTACACCACCAACTCTTCCTGTTCCAAGTGTGGTATCTTGCGATCGTAAACGATTAATTTGATAGTTACTAGCCTGAGAAATGGAACGACAAACAACAGTTTTATAAGTTCTCTCAATCGGATCATAACTCACTGCTGCAGAATAATCGCGGGTTCCATTTGTTGCATTATCTATCCCCTTGGCTCCTTGTAAACCGCCCTGGGTGAAATCATTATTAGAATCCACAAATACAAGGTAATATTTTTCGTTACCAACGGGAACCTCTAACTCTACAGCACTTCGAGCAAAGGTAGCTTTTTCATTAAAATAAGCCTGTTGAGCGCGATTCATTGCCCCTATCAAACTTCTGGCTTCTGATTCTCTACTGCGTCCAATAATTTGTAACATTTGGGGTAGGGCGATGGCACTCAAAACCCCCAAAATAATAATAACCACTAATAATTCAATTAAGGTAAAGCCTTTATTTTGTGAGCGCTGAGGCAAGAGACGTAGCGTATTTTTTAAGACTTGAGTCAATAGTCCTTGTGAGCAGGGTTGATCAGGGGGATATCGAGAGGATAAGTTTTGGGGATATAAGTTGGAGTGGGACATCAGAGGAAACAGTAGAGAATAGAGACCTTCTCCTACAAGATACCCAGATTCATCCTATTTGATATCATATGACTTTAAAGCGATCGTAGTTGCTCCTCCTATGAAAAAAATTCAGAATTGAAGATTTTTTTGTTTAATTTCTGCTCAATATTCGAGAAAACATAAAATTAACTCTCTCGTCTTAATTAGGATGTTGGTGAACCGAAGTTTCCCACAAATGTTAAGATATCTCACAGATTGCTCAAAGTCTCCTTTTATCTTTTTGTTTTATTTAGTCATATCATGTTAAAATCTCGCCTTTTTAGCCTTAGTTTACCTAGTATAATTGCCATTTCTTCTGTTCTAGGGATGGGTGCATTAAGCTCTGTTTCTGCCCAAATAGTCGCCCAGGAGGGTATGCCAGAAGCCACAGAAGTGCCTGACGATGATCCGTCTGATCCCAATAATCTCCGCCCTCTGACTCAAGGAGATAGTCTCTTGAGTTTACAGGGAGGAGAAAAATTAATGAATGAAGCCACCGAAGCCATTAACCAAGAAAATTATGACTTAGCGGTTAATAAATTGCAACAAGCTCGTAAAGTCTTTAACCAGTTATCCAACTTTCATCTACAACTGGCTAATAGCTTTTCTGGTATTAATACCGAGGTTTATGATGCTCAACGGGCCAGTGCGTTGAAAACAGGGGAAATGAGAGACACCGCTACCTATCAGTTAGCCTTAGTCCATCGGGCCCAAGATCAACCGGAATTGGCCGTTCCTCTGTTAGTGCAGATCATCCGTTCTCAAAATCCTACCACCGATTTAGGTAAAAAATCTTATCAACAATTGTATGAATTAGGCTTTGTGGATGTTCCCTTTGCTGATGAGGCACAAGCCGCTACCTCGAATTAAACATCGATTAAGGGTTAAAGGCGATCGCATCAACTGACGTGAACCAACCTCAAACGCGATCGCCCCATTTTAAACCCCCAGAACTTAGAGAATAAAATCTGTTGAGAGAAAGTTAGACTGATGCTCTCTAACAATTTCGGTGATCAGTCGCTTATTAAGAGGAAGTTCTTTAGCGGCGACTAGGGTGCGAATAGAAAAGGCTCGCAGCGCATCATGCACCGATAAGGTTCCTTCTGCTGAGTCTTTTCTGCCGGTAAAGGGAAAGGTATCGGGTCCCCGTTGACATTGACTATTGAGGTTAACGCGACAAACTTGATTGACTAATGGATCAACCAATTGAGAAATGGCTTCTGTATTTTGTCCAAAAATGCTCACTTGTTGACCATAATCAGAATTAACCAAATAGTTGATAGGGGTTTCGATATCGTCAAAGGGAACAATGGGAACCACCGGACCAAATTGCTCAACGGAATAGATTTTCATTTTCTCATTAACAGGGTAGAGAATAGCGGGATAAAAGAAGGTTTCATTAATAGTGCCACCCCCTTCGTTAATGACTTCTGCACCGTGATTTTTTGCGTCTTCTACTAATTCTTGAAGGTAGTCGGGTTTACCCGGTTCTGCAATGGGGGTTAAGAAAACATCGTCCTCCCAAGGCATTCCAAATTTAAGCTGACTAACGGCTGCGGTAAACTTGTCTAAAAATGTATCAATGACGGACCGATGCACAAAAATAATTTTAATGGCAGTACAACGTTGTCCATTATAAGAAAGGGTTCCTAAAATACATTCTTTGACCGTTAAATCTAAGTCAGCGTGGGGTAAAACAATCCCTGGATTTTTGGCTTCTAATCCTAAAATAGAACGCAAGCGATGGGATTTTGGATGTTGTTTTTTGAGATTATTGGCTGCGTGGCTGCTACCAATAAAGGCTAAAGCATCGATTTTTCCGGATTCCATTAAGGGTGGCGTAATGGTTCTTCCTTTACCATAAACGGTATTAACCACCCCTGGGGGAAAAGAGTCTTTAAATGCTTCTAATAAAGGATAATTTAATAACACACCAGGCCGTGGGGCTTTAACAATAACAGTATTGCCCATAATTAAGGCAGGAATTAAGGTGGTAAAGGTTTCATTTAAGGGATAATTAGCCGGTCCCATACTTAGCACTACCCCTAAAGGAGCGCGACGAATTTGGCCAATAACCCCTTGTGAAATTTCAAAACGAGAGGAAACGCGATCGAGATTTTTTAAAGCATCAATGGTGTCTTGAATATAGTTAACCGTACGGTCAAATTCTTTACAAGAATCGGTGTAAGATTTGCCAATTTCCCACATTAATAACTTCACAACCAGGCTGCGCTTTTCTTTCATGCGATAGGCAAATTCTTGGACACATTCAATCCGTTGACCCACTGACATGGTTGGCCATTTTCCTCGACCGTTATTATAGGCTGTAACGGCGGCTTCTAGGGCAGATAAGGCGGCTTCTTGGTTGAGGGATGGAAATTTTCCAATGGTTTTACGGGTTAATTCTTGTTCTGTTTTTAGGTAAATGGGAGAAAGACTTTCTTCTGTGTCTCCTTCCCAAGTTTCCAATTTTCCATTCACTAAATATTCTGTTTGGTTAATGACATGATTGAGTTGAAATTCACTGGGAATAGAATCAAGGGAAGGGAAAATGTTTTGAATTTTGCTGGTAATATTCATGGTTAATGCGATCCAAAAAAGTGGGTAAACAATGCTACAAACGATAGAGTTGATCAATTCTGATCTAAAGATTAGAGATCAAGTTTCTCATAGACTTCTTTCAGCACTTTAGCCGAATGAATCAATTTATTTTTCTCGGTTTCATTGAGAGATAAATTGACAGTTTTTAGGACACCTCGTTCATTAATAACGGTGGGAATACTTAAACAAATATCATTGATACCATAGAGTCCTTTAATTAAGGTACTAACGGTTAAAATTCGCTCTTGAGAACGAATAATCGCTTTAACAATATCCGTCACAGCTAAACCAATGGCATAAGACGTATAGCCTTTTAATCTAATAATTTCATAGGCGGCATTTTTAACTTGACTAAACAGAGAATCTAATTCATCTTTGTCATTTTGAGATAAACTTTCCCAGGTATCAGGAATGATTTTGGCTCCCCCAATATTAGCCATACTCCACACAGGAAATTCACTATCTCCATGTTCTCCCATAATATAAGCATGAACACTTCGAGAATCAATATTAAGTTTTTTCCCAATTAAAGAACGAAATCTAGCTGTGTCTAAAACCGTTCCTGAACCCATCACCCGTGAACTGGGAAATCCTGTGATTTTTAAAGTAACATAGGTCATTATATCCACAGGATTACTAACAATTAATAAAATAGAATTAGGGCAATATTTAATTACATCGTCTAAAATATGACGAAAAATCTTCACATTCTTATCCACTAAGTCTAAGCGAGTTTCCCCTGGTTTTTGGGATGCCCCGGCGGTAATAATCACAACATCAGCATCTTTTCCCTCATCCGCTACTGTACCTCCTTTTAATTCTGTGGGAGGAAGAAAAGGCATTCCATGTAATAAGTCCATGATTTCCCCTTCAACCTTTTCTGTGGCAATATCTTGTAGAATTAACTCATCAAAACAATCTTGAATTAAAAGAGAATAAGCACAGGCCATTCCTACTTGTCCCACGCCAATAATAACCCCTTTTCGAGGACGAATGGGTGTGGGTTTTTCAGCTTCGGGGTTAGGCTTAAAAATTTCTTCAAACACGAAAAAAGTACCTCAATTTAGATTAGTTTAACAATCAGAATTTTTATGGACAAAAAATTGACTACCAACCCTGATTAAATGTTATTAACACTGAGTTGTACTGCTTTTTGAACGTACTCTTTAAGTTTAATAGAAACCGATTGGACATTCCAAATGTTATTACAATAGTCTTGGATGGAGCGATCGCTGGAAAATTTTCCCATCCTGGCTACATTTAAAATCGACATTTTACTCCACTTTTCTGGATCTTTATAAGCTTGAGAAATCTTATTTTGACAGTCAATATAAGATTTGTAATCCGCCAATAAAAGGTAGGGATCATCATAAAGTAAATTATCGACAATGGGCTTAAATAATTCGGGATCTCCGTGGGAAAAGAAACCAGAAGTAATTAAGTCGAAAACCCCTTTTAATTCAGGAATCGATTGATAGTAACGGCGAGGAACATATTCTTGGGCTTTTAAGTTCAAAACCTCTGGGGTAGTTAACCCAAATAAGAAGAAATTTTCGTCTCCCACTTCTTGGCGAATTTCTATATTTGCCCCGTCTAATGTCCCGATAGTTAAGGCCCCATTCATGGAAAATTTCATATTTCCGGTTCCTGACGCTTCTTTTCCTGCCATAGAAATTTGTTCGGATAAATCAGCCGCCGGATAGACTTTTTGTCCTAAACTAACATTGTAGTCGGGTAAGAAAATAACCTTTAAGCGATCGCCGATATCTCTATCATTATTAACCACATCTCCTACCGCCGTAATAAATTTAATGATATGTTTGGCCATCAAATAACCAGGGGCTGCTTTACCGCCAAAAATGAAAGTACGGGGAGGTACATCTAAATTCGGATTACTCTTCATTTGCTTATACAGAGTAATAATGTGTAAGACATTGAGATGTTGCCGTTTATATTCATGAATGCGTTTTACTTGGATATCAAATAGGGATTGGGGGTTAACCGTAATGCCTACTTTTTTTTGAATATAGTTCGCTAAATCTTGTTTAACCGCTTGTTTAGCTTCTCTCCATTGTTGACGGAATGTTTTATCTTCTGCATAAGTTTCTAATTGCTTTAATTGTTGTAAATTCTTAATCCATCCATCGCCAATTTTTGAGGTAATTAATTCACTTAAACGGGGGTTACTTTGAACCATCCACCGACGAGGGGTGACTCCATTGGTAACATTGGTAAATTTTCTTGGCCAAAGAAGATAAAAGTCGTGCAAAATTGTATCTTTAACTAATTGAGAATGTAACTCCGCTACCCCATTAATATGATGGGAACCAATACAAGCTAAATGGGCCATTCTCACGTATCTTTCCCCACTTTCATCAATAATAGAAAGACGAGACATCTTACTATCATCATTAGGAAATTTAATGCGTACTTGTTCTAAGAAACGTCGGTTAATTTCATAGATAATTTCTAACACACGGGGTAATAAATGACCAAAGATTTCTATGGGCCATTTTTCTAAGGCTTCAGGTAATAAAGTATGATTGGTATAAGCAAAGGTTTTCTCAACAATATTCCAAGCTTTACCCCATTCGTATTCGTGAATATCCACTAATAAACGCATTAATTCAGCCACACCTACTGCCGGGTGAGTATCATTTAATTGCACTGCCCATTGTTCATGAAAATTGTCTAAATTTGGATTATTTAATAAATGAATACGAATCATATCTTGAAGGGAACAAGACACAAAAAAGTATTGTTGTTTTAATCTTAATTCTTTTCCTTGAAGGGGTTCATCGTTAGGATAAAGGACTTTTGTTAGGTTTTCTGATCTAACTTTATCATTGACTGCCCCGTAATAATCTCCTGAATTAAAACGTTGAAAATCAAAGGATTCACAAGCTTCTGAACGCCATAATCTTAGGGTATTGACAGTATTAACTCTATAACCAGTAATAGGGGTATCATAAGGAATTCCTTTGACCACATATTCAGGAACCCAACGCACATGAAAGTTATCATATCCATCGACATATTGTTCAGTATAGCCGCCAAAATTAACGGTAACAGAAGCTTCCGGGCGGCAAATTTCCCAAGGGTTACCATATTGTAACCATTTATCGGTTATTTCTACTTGCCAACCGTCTTGAATTTCTTGATCAAAAATACCAAATTCATAGCGTATTCCATAACCAATAGCAGGAACTTCTAAAGTAGATAAAGAGTCCAGATAACAAGCCGCTAAACGCCCTAAACCGCCATTACCTAGTCCGGGTTCTTCTTCAGTTTCAATTAATTCTTTGATATTTAATCCTGATTCTGTGACAGCTTGTGTGACTTTTTCGGCAATGCCTAAATTAATTAAATTATTTTCTAAATGAGGTCCGACTAAAAATTCGGCCGATAAGTAACCCACTTTTTTAACATCTTTTTTTATCTGGGTTTGTAGGGTGTTTAACCATCGTTGCAACAGACGATCTCGGATGGTATAAGCTAAGGCTAAATAAAAGTCATTTTTGGTGGCAATTTCAGGAAATTTACCTTGAATATAGAAGAGATTATCTAATAATGCTCGTCTTAAAGTTTGTATGTCTAATCCTGTGCGATCGTCTTCAATTTTGATGGGATTTTTCCTGACCATATTTCCCTCCATTTCTGTTTATTTTTAGAGAGTAATAATTTTCTCGTTTTTAAATTATAAAATCTTTTATAAGAGACGCTTTAAAACTTTGAATATTTTTAATATTTTTCTTTTCTTGCTTAAAAAAATCTTAATAGTCAATTAATTTTTAGCTAAAAAAGCTTTTGATCTAAACCATGAAGCTTAATCTCATTTTCAATAATAATTAATTTAAACTTAATAAACTGTGGCGATGGAAAGGGATATGATCATTAAAGGCAAAATGTAACATTAGCTACAAAAAAAATTGAGATAACTTAAAATCCCTCATCCTAGTTTAAACGTACTGTAAAAACCCTGATGACACTAGAGTATGCTAAAAGTGGCTCTATTGATTGTGATTAATGGTTGCAGATAAGTTAAACTAAATGAAGTTTGAAAGGACTTTTATTGTTTATTTTAGTTATAAAAACCAAAAATTAGCTGATTTATGGTAAATAATCTCACCGTTGCTATTATCCTTAGCTTAAGTACCATTCTCTGGGTGGAAATCGTTCGGGACTGTTATCATGTCCTTTCTCATTATTGGCAACCCTTATACCGTCTTCATGGTTGGCATCATAAGGTATTTCGTCCCGACTTAACCCCTGTCAGCGAAGAAATTTATCGTAAGGCCCATTGGTATAATGACGTACCAGAAGCCTTGGTTATGCTCACCTTAAGCCTGATTCCTGGGGTTATCTGTTATTACTATAACGTTCCTTTTGGTTGGTTAGCTTGGTCGGGGTCAATTTATACCTTAACCTTTTTAGGGGGTGCGATCGCTCGTGGTGCCGGGGTTCCCTACGTCGACGAGTTAACCGATATTACTCACCGCCCTGGTAATTTTACCACACTTCCTAACCCTTGGTTTGTCAATCGTCCTTATCATTGGCGACATCATTTCGATAACCAAAAGGCTTATTATTGTGGCACATTAATGTTAGTTGATAAGATTATGGGAACCGCTTTATCATTAAAAGGAAAGACAGTTGCAGTGACTGGTGCATCGGGAACATTAGGATTAGCTTTGTTAAAAGAATTACACTTAAATGGGGCAAAGGTTGTTGCTTTCACCTCGAAAAATCAAGAAATTATTTTAGAAAACTCACCTATTAAAACGTTAACTTGGCAAGTTGGAAAAGAAGCAGAGTTGATAGATGAATTAGCAAAAATAGACATTTTAATTATTAATCATGGCATTAATGTTCATGAGAGAAGAGACGAAAACGCTATTTTGGCCTCCTATGAAGTGAATACCTTTTCAGGGTGGCGGTTAATGGAAAATTTCTTTAAAACGGTGAAAACCAATAAGGATAAAGTCTGTAAAGAAGTTTGGATCAATACTTCAGAAGCAGAAGTTAACCCCGCTATTAGTCCCCTTTATGAACTCAGTAAAAGAACTTGGGGCGACTTAATTACCTTGCGTCGTTTAGATGCTCCTTGTGTGGTCAGAAAACTAATTTTAGGGCCGTTTAAAAGTAATTTGAATCCCATTGGTGTCATGTCAGCAGATTGGGTGGCCAGACAAATTATCAAAGGGGCAAAATCAGACATCCGTAATATTATTGTTACCATTAATCCTATTACTTTCATTGCCTTTCCTATTAAAGAATTTTGTCAGAGTCTATACTTTAAAATGTTTACAAAATCATCATAAAACATGAAAAAAGTAGCCGTATTTGGTAACGCTGGTGGGGGTAAATCGACCTTGAGTCGAAAGTTATCTGAAATGACAAATTTACCCCTTTATGTCTTAGATAAAATTCAATATAAACCTGGAGGGGTTCCCATTTCTTATGAAGATTATAAACAAATTCATGAGGAAATTATCAGCAAAGATGAATGGGTAATTGATGGGTTTGGTTCTTTTGAAACCGTATGGTTACGATTGGAAAAAGCAGATACATTGGTTTATGTTGATTTACCTTTAACTGTTCATTTTTGGTGGATAACAAAACGGTTGCTTACAGGTTTTTTTGTTCCCCCGAAAGGTTGGCCAGAAAATAGTCCTTTGTGGAAAAGTTCTATGAATAGTTATAACAATCTTTGGTTATGTCATCAACGGTTAACCCCTAGATATCGTGACTATGTTTTAGAAGTAGGAAAGAGTAAAAAAGTGTATCATCTAAAATCTACAAAAGACATCAAAGATTTTTACAAATTAATCCCTTAATTAAGGAACTTTTGACTTTTGCCTAGCGGTAATAATTTTTATGAAGTATTTAGAGAATTCCACTATATTTTTAAATCACTTTGAGCAATGTTTTGTTTAAAATATTTCACTTGTTCTGAATGACTAATATTTTTGATTTCTATTGCATCTGGTAAAATTAAGATAGTAAACAACATTATTAGGTGAACAACCTATGAGTGACCCCTCCACCGTTACCTATACTACCGCAGAAATCCTTAAACGTATTGAGGATAAGATAGACAGCAACCATAAAGAGATTAGACAAGAGATTAAAGAAATCAATCAGAAAATAGATAGCAACTACAAAGAGGTTAATGATAAAATAGATAGTAACCATAAAGAGATTAAAGAAGAAATTAAAGAATTCCAGAAAGATGTTGATAAACGTCTCAACAATTTAGAAGTTGGACAAGGAACTTTAACCGAGAAAGTTGAGAGTATCGATAAACGACTACAAAATGTAGAAGGAACCCAAAAAAATCAAATTTGGGCATTAATTGTTATCGTTGCTGGTGCTATAATTACCAGTGGAGCAAAGTTATTTTTTACAGCTAATCCTTAATGAAGTCAGAACTCAAAAGTTCCTAAATATAACAGGTAATACACAGTCAACCGACACCACTTGTGTCTTACAATGAAAACTGCGGTAAGTGCTATTTTTTAAATTGTTATGAGAGAAAAAGTTATTGCTTGGTTAAAAGAGAATGTTTCTGAACATCGCTTGCAACACATTTTAGGGGTTGAAAAAATGTGTGAAGACTTAGCAATTCACCATAAAATTGACCCCAAAAAAGCTGCACAAGCAGGATTAATGCACGACTTAGCCAAGTTTTTTCCGCCTCCTAAACTATTAGAAATGGCAAAAAAAGAATACAATGAAATTGATCCAGTTTGTCTAGCAAATCCTCATCTTTTACACGCTGATGTGAGTGCAATAGTAGCTAGAGACACTTTTAATATCACCGATGAAGACATTTTAAATGCGATTCGTCACCATACTTTAGGGAATCCTGAAATGAGTGATCTTAGTTGTCTTGTCTTTATTGCTGATGCGTTAGAACCCAATAGAGGGAATACACCAGAATTAGAAAAAATGCGTAAAATAAGTTATAAAAATCTTCATAAAAGTGTTCAAAAAACTTGTGAATATTCCTTACAATATCTAATAAAAAATAGTAAAACCATTCATCCTAGAGCTATTTTAACCCGTAATTGGGCATTACATCAAGTTAAAGCAAGGAGTTAAAATATTTTCGTTTTTCCCTTGCCTATCGTGACTGACTAATGTAGGATAGGTTAACATTATTTTTATTCTAATTCACTCAACAAAAATGGCAAAAAAAAGCTTTTGTATTCTCGAACAAGGAAAGATAGTTAACGAACCTTGTACCATAGAAAAACGAAAGATGTTTACAACAGAGTTCAGTGATTTCTATCGTCTTAATTGGAATACACCAGACGATCCTAACGCATTCATTCACGAAAAGGGAGTTACTTGGAGTGAAGGAAGAAGCTTATTATATGAGAAAGTTCCTAAAGATTACGACTATTATATTTTTATCGATGATGACGTTCTTTTTCAAGCAGATGAAGGGGTTGATATTCCTAAAAAAATCAAAGAACTATTAGAAGAATATAACCCCATTGCAGGAACCTTTTACGATCATAAATCATGGTGTTTTATTCCTTTAAATGCGACAGATGAAGAATTAAACCGTCGTAAATCTTTTCCCATCGCAGGATACGACGCAGAATCTCAAATTGTTTCAAAAAGCTTTGCTGACATTATGTTTCCTGCTATTTATCACGGGGCCCATCGAACAGACTGGTATCTTCAATGGGTGTGTCATCAAACCTTTCCCTTAAAACAAATGGCTTTTTATGATATTAGATTACTTAATCTTCGTAGTGGTGGCCATAGTAAATTTACAAAACCTCAACATTGTGAACCAACAGAAGCAACCTTTTTATTCAATCGTCATGTTAAGGATAAATCATCCATTCTAAAAACGAAAAATGATGTTATTCAAAATAACATTGATATTTTTAAAGAAACCGTTGACAAAACTCCGATAAACTTTACTATAGAAGACCTCAAAAAAGTTTATAATATCAATAACATTGATTTTAAAATCAGAAAACCTTTAGCCAGTCGTTCCTATTTATATAGAAGACCTTGGAATCGTTTCTGGTGGAAAGTGACACGAAAATTAACTGGTGAATATAGATATTAAAAACTATTGATGACTAATGATTTATTTAATTATGGGAGTATCGGGTTCAGGAAAGTCAACAATTGGTAAAGCATTAAGTCAAGAATTAGGCTATGCTTTCTATGATGCTGATGACTTTCACCCTCCAGAAAATATTGCTAAAATGAGTCAAGGTATTCCTTTAAATGATAGCGATCGCTTACCTTGGTTACTCGCTATAAAATCCCTAATTAATGAACATAACAATGCTGTTATAACTTGTTCTGCGTTAAAACAATCATACCGAGACTTATTAGAAGAAAATACCACAAATATTATCTGGATCTATTTAAAAGGAAGTTACGAAACTTTTTTAAAAAGATTACAACAACGTTCAGAACATTTCATGAAAGAAAATATGTTAATCTCTCAATTTGAAACATTAGAAGAACCCGAAAATGCTATTATTATTGATGTTAATTTATCCGTTGCAGAAATTGTACAAGAAATTATTAATCAAACTTACGCTAAAATAGACAATAATCAGAAATCATAAACGCTATTCTAATGATTACCACTTCAAACCCATCTCAACCAACAGAACAAAACCATGAGATAATTTTTCCTCAAGGAGAATTTTGGAGTGATGAACCCCCTTTGGAAACTTATTTACACCTAACTCAAATTATCTTATTACTGAAATCTTTGGAATGGTTATGGCAAGATAGAGAAGATTATTTTGCAGCAGGAAACTTAACCATTTATTATAGTCCTAAACAGAAAAAATCAGAATTTTTTAGAGGACCCGACTTTTTTGTAGTTTTAGGAACCCCTAGAAACCCGAACCGAAAAAGTTGGGTTGTCTGGGAAGAAGAGGGTAAATATCCTAATGTAATTATAGAAGTTTTATCCGATAGTACCGCAGAAACAGACAGGGTCGAAAAGAAACAAATTTATCAAGATATCTTTAGAACACCAGATTATTTTTGGTTTGATCCGTATACATTAGAGTTTCAAGGGTTTACTTTAATTAGTGGAAACTATCAACCCATTGAATTCAATGATCAAGGATGGTTATGGAGTGAACAGTTACAATTATATTTAGGGATATATGAAGATAAATTACGATACTTTACAGCAGAAGGGGAGTTAGTACCCAGTCCCGAAGAAGCAGCGAGTCAAGCTGAAAATAGACTGATTCAAGAAAGACAACAAAAAGAATATGAACAACGACAAAAAGAATTAGCTTTGCAAAAAATTGAACAATTACAGGAGAAATTAAGAGAATTAGGGGTTAACCCAGAAGAATAGAAAAAGGGGTTAATACCAACATTCTCGTAGGGGCCAACTCTTACACTAATTTAATAAAAAAAATATAATAAAAACCTTAAGATTTCCTCTTTACATTTCATTTTAATTCTTAACCGTTTATCACCTCGATAATATCAATCGTGCGTTATACTAAATTTAATTTGGAGTAAACTGATACAAGATTTTAGTTAAACTATATTCATAAGTAATTAGACCGTTTCAAGCTAGTTTCTATCAGTAATTTACACGCTTTAGATTGAAAATAATTAACTCATTAACCCAGTAAATTGAGGAAAACTTGATGATTAGTCATGTTAAAACCAGTCAAGATATTAATCTGCAAAAATTAGAAGAATTACAAATCCATTTATGGGGAAAAATTCAACCTCACGGAGTCTTATTTGTTCTTGATGAGTCTAGTCTCAAAATTGTGCAAACGAGTAACAACACAAAGCAATTTTTTGGCATTACCCCAGAAGAAATTATTAACTTAACGTTAGATGATATTTTTGATAGTTTCCAAATTGAACAGTTAAAAACAGGATTAGAAAGTAATAACTTAGATTTTATTAATCCTACCAAACTTTGGGCAAGGGTTGATGGAGATAACTATGTGATTTTTGATGGGGTTTTTCATCGCAATATTGAAGGATTCTTGATTTTAGAATTAGAACCAGCCATTTCTCAAGAAAATATTCCTTTTTTAAGTTTTTATCACTTAGCTAAAGCTTCTATTAACCAGTTACAAAGCAATGCCAATTTAACAGACTTTTGTCAAATTATTGTGAAAGAAGTCCGTAAGATGACTGGATTCGATCGAGTCATGTTATACCAGTTTGATGAAGATGATCACGGGGAGGTCATCGCTGAGGATAAACTAGAACAATTAGAACCCTATTTAGGTCTGCATTATCCCGCTTCTGATATTCCTTTACCAGCAAGAAGACTATTTAGTTCTAACTATATCCGTTTAATTCCCGATGCAAAAGCAACTGGAGTCGATTTATTTCCTAAGTTGCATCCTCTTAATGATACAGCCTTAAATTTAACCCACTCTATCCTCAGAAGTGCCTCCCCTTGTCATCTTGAATATCTTCATAATATGGGAGTAGGTGCATCTTTAACTATTTCTTTAATTGACGACGGAAAATTATGGGGACTGATCGCTTGTCATCATTTAACCCCGAAATATGTTCCTTATGAATTAAGAAAAGCTTGCGAATTTTTAGGTCAAGTGGTTTTTGCTGAAATTTCGGCTAAAGAGGAAACCAAAGACTATGATTACCGCATGAAATTAACGGGTATTCAAGGGGGTTTAATTGAATCAATGACCCAAGCAGATAACTTTATTGAAGGGTTATTTAAAAGTAATCAAAATCTGCTAGACTTAACCAGTTCCCAAGGGGTTGCTGTTTGTGTGGGAGATGACTATTCTTTAATCGGAAAAACTCCGAAGGAAGATGACGTTAAATATTTACTACAATGGTTAAAGAAAGAAATTAATGAAGAAGTGTTTTCTACCCCTTCTTTACCTAATTTATATGCAGATGCACGAAACTTTAAAGACGTGGCCAGTGGGTTGTTAGCGGTTAAAATTTCCCAACGTAACTATATCCTATGGTTCCGTCCTGAAGTGATCCAAACGGTTAATTGGGGCGGAGATCCGTCAAAAGCTTACGAAATGGAGAATATTGAGGGAAATTTGAAGCTATGTCCCCGAAAATCCTTTGAATTGTGGAAAGAAACTGTTCGTTTAACTTCTTTATCCTGGAAACCCGTAGAAATTAAAGCAGCATTAGGGTTAAAAGAAGCGATTGTTAACATTATTCTACGACAAGCCGACGAATTAGCCCAATTAGCCCATGATTTGGAACTTTCTAACGCAGAATTAAAGAAATTTGCTTACGTAGCATCCCATGACTTACAAGAACCCTTGAACCAAGTTTCTAACTATGTGCAACTGTTGGAAATGCGTTACGATGAGGCACTAGATGAAGATGCCAAAGAATTCATCAATTTTGCCGTAGAAGGGGTCAGCTTGATGCAAACCCTGATAGATGATGTGTTAGCCTATTCTAAGGTGGATATGCGGGATATCGAGTTTCAACTCACCGAATCCGAAACCGCACTAGAAAAAGCGATCGCTAATCTTCGGGGACGCATTGCAGATAGTAATGCTATCATTACCCATGATCCTCTACCCACCGTCATGGCCGATGGCACCCAATTAATACAATTGTTCCTAAATTTGATTTCCAATGCGATCAAATTCCGTGGTGAAGATACCCCAGAAATTCATATCAAAGCGCAACGGTTAGAAGATGAATGGTTATTCTCGGTCCAAGATAACGGGATGGGGATCGATCCCAGGTTTAGCGATCGCATCTTTATTATCTTCCAACGGTTACACACCCGTGACGAATATCCAGGTACCGGTATGGGTTTGGCCATTTGTAAGAAAATAATGGAGTGTCATCGCGGTAAAATTTGGGTAGAGTCAGAAGTAGGTCAAGGTGCAACATTCTATTTCACCATACCAGTAGGAGGTCAACAACGTGATCGCAAGAGAGGGTCAACAAGATAAAATTATCCTCTTAGTAGAAGATTCTAAGGCAGATATTCGTCTGGTTCAAGAAGTGCTAAAAACCAGTACCGTTCCCCATCAATTAATGATCGTTAGGAATGGAATGGATGCAATGGCCTACTTGCGAAAGGAAGGGGAGTTTAATGAGTCTCCCCGACCTAATTTAATTATTCTTGATTTGAATTTACCTCGCAAGGATGGGAGGGAAGTCTTAGCAGAAATTAAAAGCGATCCTAATCTTAAACGAATTCCGGTTATTGTGTTAACAACATCGAGTAATGATGAGGATATTAAAGAAAGTTATGATCTTTATGTTAACTGTTATATTACTAAATCTCGTAATTTAAAAGACTTGTTTAAATTAGTCAAAGGAATTGAATCATTTTGGTTAGATACCGTTACTTTACCCGATAGTTAGTAAGAAAGAATCAGGTTAAAATTGGCCAGAGACTTAGTACATCAAGCAGTCAAAAAAGCTTTACTCATATCTTTTTTAGCTGTTCCTAGTTTTACTTATGATACTTTTTTATCCTTAGAATTTACTCAGTTAATGATCAAAGAAAATCAATTAAAAATTATTATTTTTGATCCTGATCAGGAGGTTATTATATCATGGATAAATTAACTAAATATCGTCAATTGGTGAAAAATATTTTCTTAGAATATACTCATTATAAATCAGATTCTAATAATTTAGAAATTCAGACAATTTTTGATGAAGAAAGAGAACATTATCAAGTCGTTACTTTTGGATGGGAAGGACAAAAATATGTACATTATTGTCTCATCCATATTGATTTAAAAGCAGATAAAATTTGGATTCAATGGAATATGACAGAACAAGATATTGCTGAAGATTTAGTTAAATTAGGAGTTTCTGCAAAAGATATTGTTATTGGTTTTCATCCTCCTACTTTGCGTAAACTAACTGATTATGCGATCGGGTAAAAATTATGTTTTAAACCCTTGCTTTTCTTGACTTGACATGATATTATAAGGAAGATGGAAAAGGTGTGCGCTTGTAACTTCACTTTGAAAGGATGTCATGTATTGTTTTGATACAATCAGATTTCGGCATCATTTTTTAACGGAATTAATCAATAATGAATAGAAGATTTACAACTATTATCTATTAAGTGCCTAAATTACCTAGAACGAATTTATGAACCCTATGAACATAATATTATATTATTTATCTTCGTAGTTATTAATTAGCAAAATTTGCAGCCGTTTGTAAACTTTGCTAAAATGGAAGTTTACTTACAATTTGTAAAACCCCCGTGACTATGAGTTTGAGTTGGATGCGTCGCGCCGATCGCTTAAAAGCTTTACCTCCCTACGTTTTCGCTAGATTAGATGAACTCAAAGCCAAGGCGAGACAACAGGGATTAGATTTGATAGACTTAGGCATGGGGAACCCTGACGGAATGGCACCGCAACCCGTCATAGAAGGAGCGATCGCCGCCTTACAAAAGCCTCAAACCCACGGTTATCCGCCCTTTGAAGGAACCGCCAGTTTTCGTCAAGCCATTACCGCATGGTATCATCGCTGTTATCGAGTGGATTTAGATCCCAGTAGCGAAGCTTTACCTTTAATTGGTTCAAAAGAAGGGTTAGGCCATTTAGCCTTAGCTTACATCAATCCGGGGGATGTGGTTTTAGTTCCCAGTCCCTCTTATCCGGCACATTTTAGGGGTCCTTTAATTGCCGGGGCTAATCTTTATCCCCTTATTTTATCAGAAGAAAAAGACTGGTTAATTGATCTCAATTCTATCCCCGAAAATGTTGCGAAAGCCGCCAAAATTTTATACTTTAATTATCCCAATAATCCCACCACCGCCACTGCACCAAGAGCCTTTTTTGAAGAAATAATTAAATGGGCAAACCATTACGAAATCATGTTAGTTCATGATCTATGTTATGCCGAATTAGCCTTTGATGGCTATCAACCCACTAGCTTATTAGAAATTCCTGGAGGTAAAAATATCGGTGTAGAATTTCATACCCTGTCTAAAACCTATAATATGGCCGGTTGGCGTGTAGGTTTTGTAGTAGGAAATGCAGAAATCATTCAAGGGTTAAGAACCTTAAAAACCAATCTAGATTATGGTATTTTTTCGGCTGTCCAAGCAGCAGCAGAAACCGCTTTAAACTTACCCGATACTTATATTACAAAAGTTCAACAAAGGTATCAAACAAGACGAGATTTTCTCATCAAAGGGTTAGGAGAATTAGGTTGGAAGATTAAACCCTCTCAAGCAACTATGTATCTTTGGGTTAAATGTCCAACTAATACCAATTCCACCGATTTTGCCCTTGATGTGTTGCAAAAAACAGGGATTGTTTTTACCCCAGGAAATGCCTTTGGAGAAGGGGGAGAAGGGTATGTAAGAATTAGTTTAATTGCGGATTGCGATCGCTTAGGAGAAGCCTTAAACCGTCTTAAACAAGCAGGAATTTGCTATCAATAAGATTAGTAAGGAGCTTGTTTATATTCAAATTGATAGTCATTAAAATCATGAAGTAACTTAGGTTCACTTAGTTGATTAAAACTTTCAATTTTTATTTGATAAAGGCAACCTTTTTCTGCATAATAAATGGACTTATCCCACCATTCTGCCCATTCCCAGTCTGGACTAATTAATGATTTCCCTGTTTGATTGTAAACAATATGTTCATCCCAATAACACCCTTTTCCTGGGGGCGAATCGATTTGTGCATGGCATATTTTTTGTAAAATCCATTGTCGAGATAGCGTTTTTTCAAAGATAGTTTCGCTGTCTAAGTATACCTTTTTTGATCTTTCAATTAGTTGCCAACCGTCCCGTTGTAGTCGATTATAATAAACATTGAGACACTCGCCTCCATAATAATTAGGGGGACGATAAGTTAGATTTCTTTTTACTTCTTTACTATCAAAAGATGACTGATGATTATCAATATAACCCCCATTTAACCAATAGGAATCATCCTCTAAAAATAAACCTCCACCAAACCAACAGTCATTTTTAGGAAAGAAAGCGATCGCTTTTAACCAGGGGACTCTGGCAATAGCAGTCCATGATCCTATATTAGAATATCCTTTACCATTCATTGCAAAATATATCCAATATTTCCCAGACGGAGATATATCGCAACGTCTTTCGTAAATACGTCCTTTTAACCATTGAGACAGTTGAAAAACATGACTTTTTCGATCCCAACCAATCACACAAGTTTGTTTTGACGGGCCTCTTCTAATAATGATAGCTTGGTCGCTATTTCTGGCAATGAGAATATGAAGTCTAGCAGGAAATTTTTCTGGTTTCATTATTATAAAATTGGGTAGACGGGGTCTACCCAAGATCATAAATTAAGCGATCGCTAAATAAGACTACTTTCTGTTGAAGTAGCAAGACCAGTCATTTCAGAAGCAATGGCACCAAAATCGGTAATTGTTTCACTGAGACTATCACTTTGGGAGCCATTTCCTCCACCCATACCGCCACCTTCCCGTTCTAAGATACGGATGTCAATATAGGTAAGATTGTTGACAACGTCAAGCACGGCATTACCACCACCATCCGGAGAACTACCACCGTCATCAGATTCTTCTAACGTGGTTAGGGTTTCAGTTTCTTCTTCTAAAGGAAGGGCGATCTGGGTCAAATCATCAAAAAACGTATTCAGTCCGGTTGGCGCCCCCGTAAGTTCATCATCAAAACTAAAAGTTAGACGATAATAACCAGGGCCTTCATTAAGTTCGCGCACATTCCAGGTATAACCATAGATAATCCGACCTTTTACGTTAATTTCAGCCGAATAATAGCCAGGTCCATCCCCACCTTCATAAACAGCACCATTAAAGATGGCGGGGTTAATTAAATCATCTGCCCCTGATTCTATCCATCCCTCTCCAGGAGACCAAACTAAACTTTCTAATAAAGGACTATCACGGTCAACATTGAGTTTTTGGATGGTAAAACGAGCATTATTTGAGTAAACTGTGGCCTGTGTTCCTTCTCCTAAGATAGGATCACCTCTTTGAGAGACACCGAGGCCGTGGACTTCATCGATTCCCCAACCAGAAGTATGACGCATCTCATAGTCTAAAACCGATGTTGTGAGATTCTTGAAAAGAACCACTTCCGTCCTAACTTGCGATCGCGTATACCAATCCACCGATTCTAGGTTATCACCCCAATCAATGGTATCAATGACCACTTCACCCAAGCCAAACTGATCGGGGGTTCCATTGGTTGCTTGCCAGATGTTGTCGGGATCTTTTTGTAAATAGGCTTTGACCCATCCTGCTCCTGGTGCATTATTGCTGTCAAAGGCACCGTCAACCCCATCATCAAAGAAAGCGTTATTATCAGGATCAGGGGGTTTCGATACATATTCTTCGATCTCGGCTGTATGGGGATCATCTCCTTCCCACCAGTACCACCATTCCCCATTTAATACGGGTTTCATACCAGGATCACCCCTTAACACCTAAGTATTGGGGGATTAGCGGATTTAGTGCCAGGGGGTTTAAAATCTATTGGAGAAGGATTATCTTTTGATGGTAAGTCGGTGGCCTTTTGGGGAGACTGGGGAGACGAAACCTTTACTCAAATTGTCACTTGTCCCGAAGAAGGCAATCGAAACCGGATACAATTCTGTTTAGAAGAGTCGGATAACCCGGATAATCCCAATGGTATCGGTAACGGGATGTTTGAGTTTGATGTCTCGGTAAATCAAGGGATTTTTGTCACCGATATTGATACGATGGAAACTCGTTTAATTGCAGAAACAGGGGATGATTTTTCTAGTTTTGTCTTTTGGAATTTTTCAGGCCGGGTTCCGGGTTCAGAAAATGAGGAAGATGGGGAACTGGCCAGATGGCGTTCTTCTGCCTTTTTAGGGGTGAGTGGTTCTCAAGTGGCCTTTAAAGGGACAACCGGACCAGATGTGGACACAGGAGAAGATGGGATCTATATTCAATTAGGACGTAATTTACCTTTAACCACGGTGGTAGAAACGGGGATGGATGGCAGTATATTGGACCCAGATGCAGCCGGTTTACCCATTACGTCTTTAGCTATCGAACGAGAAGGGTTACGGAACGGATGGTTAAGTATTGCTGCCAGTATGGGGAACGAGGAAGAAAGTTGGGCAGGTATTTATGTGACTCGAACGACCCCAGAACCCTCGGTAAAAGTGGCTTTATTAGCTATCAGTTTATGGGGTTTGGGTGCTATCATTTCTCGGCGCAAACATAATTAACTCTCATCTATTTTGAGATAGTTCGGAGCAACAAAATTCACTAACTAAACTTAATGATACTTCTTAAAAGTTGAGGCGATCGCATTTACTCTTTTGTGAATGATGAAGCGATCGCTTTTTGATTTGATCATTAGAATTGAGATAAGATTACAGCAATCCTATTGATAGAATAAAATTAAAAATGGTTAACACACAAAAGTTCACTCAAGTCATGACAATTGACGAAATTCGAGCAACTTATCCTAATCAATGGGTAATTATTGCCGATACAGAATCCGATGAAGATTTTAATGTTATCAAAGGAAAAGTTCTCGCTCATTCTTCCGAACGAGATAAAATTGATCAAGCCTTAATGGACTATGCTCAAATGCCATCCCTAGCTATTGAATATACAGGTTCAATTCCCGAAGATTATGCTGTAATGCTATGACAAAAGAGAAAATTTATCGCTTATCTCCTTATGGTAACTGTTTAGTGGTTAATGGGGTTGTGGGTGGCAATAATAATCAGATTCGGAAAATTAAGTTATTAGTAGATACAGGTTCAAGTTATACAGTTATTCGCTCAAGTCTTATTAACTCTATCGGATATGCTACTCAACAAAGTTTATCTTCTGTGAAAATTGCTACAGCAGGAGGAATTCTTAATGCTCCTATGACTAGGGTATCTTGGTTTAGTTGTTTAGGACAACAAATTAATAATTGTGCTGTTGTAGCTTACAATTTACCTTCTATTACCTATATGGAAGGTTTGTTAGGCATGGATTTTATGAACAATTTCCCGATGATAATTTACCCTCAAAAAGCTGAAATAAGAGTTAAATTATTTAATCAAGAATAGTAAATTTTTATCTTACTTTTAAGTCCATTTAAGGCGATCACATTTACGCTTCTGTAAATAATTAAGCGATCGCTATTTGAGTTTGACTATGAAAAAATTATCAATTCTTTGGTAAAATACCCCTATTCTTGAGCCATAACTGATCATGACTATTCCTTCTCAACCCCAACCCTTAACCATTCCCCCTCGCTTATTAATGGGTCCTGGCCCGTCTAATGCGAACCCCCGTATTTTATCGGCCATGAGTTTACCTGCAATCGGTCATCTTGATCCATTTTATCTAGAAATGATGGATCAGATCCAAGATTTATTACGGTATGTATGGCAAACTGAAAATGAGTTAACCATTTCTATTAGTGGCACAGGAAGCGCAGGAATGGAGGCCAGTTTAGCCAATGTAGTCGAACCTGGGGATGTGGTATTAATAGGGGTTATGGGCTATTTTGGCCACCGTTTAGTGGATATGGCCACCCGTTATGGTGCAGATGTTAAAACAATAAGTAAACCTTGGGGTGAAAATTTTAGTTTAGCAGAATTAAAAGAAGCGATTGAAACCCATAAACCGGCTGTTTTAGGGTTAGTTAATGCGGAAACTTCTACGGGGGTAAGACAACCCTTAGAAGGGGTAGGAGAGTTGTGTCGAGACCATAATTGTTTATTATTAGTAGATGCTGTCACCAGTTTAGGGGGAGTTCCTTTTTATGCTGATCAATGGGGTGTGGATTTAGCCTATAGTTGTAGTCAAAAAGGGTTAGGGTGTCCTCCCGGACTGTCTCCCTTTACAATGAGCGATCGCGCTTTAGAAAAGTTGCAAAAACGCACAACTTCTGTGTCTAATTGGTATTTAGATATGAACCTCTTAAGTCAATATTGGGGAGAACCCAGAAAATATCATCATACTGCCCCTTGTAATATGAATTATGGTTTAAGAGAAGCGTTAGCGTTAATTGTAGAAGAAGGGTTAGAAAATTGTTGGCAACGACATCAACAAAATGCAGAATTATTATGGGAAGGGTTAGAAAAATTAGGGTTAGTTTGTCATGTGGAAAAAGCGTTTCGTTTACCCACTTTAACCACTGTTCGTATTCCTGAAGGGGTTAATGGTAAAGCAGTTTCTAGTTATCTTTTAAAAGAGTATAATATCGAAATTGGTGGCGGTTTAGGTGAATTAGCTGGTAAGGTTTGGCGTATTGGTTTAATGGGTTATAATTCTCGTCCTGAGAATGTTTTATTATTGTTAGAAGCTTTGAGAAAAGTTTTATAAATGTAGTTATAAAATATAAGCATGGTAGGGTGGGTAAATGAAAAACGTATCTTAGCTATTAATAATAGATGCAATGTTGCCCACCCTACAAAAATATCATAGATATGAGTAATTTGATAGAAGTACATTAGAAAAATACATAAAAAATAATGATAAATGATAGAAAATAAATTGACACCGAAAATAACCGATGATGGTTCTTATACCTTCTTTTCTGATGAATTTGAGGAATTATTTCACTCCCATTCAGGAGCAAAACAAGAAGCACAATATAAGTTTATTGAACCCTGTCAAATCAAAGAAAAAATAACCATTAAAAATACGATAAAAATCCTTGATGTTTGTTACGGATTAGGGTATAATACAGCAACTTGCTTAGAAACAATTTGGGCGATTAATCCGAATATAAAAATAGAATTGTTTGCCTTAGAAAATGATATAAATGTCCCATTACAAGCGATAGATGCAAATTTATTAAATAATTTTTCTCCATCTGTTATTGATGTATTAACAAGCTTAGCCAATAATTATAAAATTGAAACTAAAATCTTTAAAGGACAGTTATTACAAGGAGATGCAAGACAAACGATCCAAACAGTCATTAATCAAAACTTTCAAGCAGACGCGATTTTTTTAGATCCCTTTTCTCCTCCAAAATGTCCCCAACTCTGGACAGTAGAATTTATAAAATTAGTGTCTCAATGTTTAGGAAAAGAAGGATATTTAGCCACTTATTCCTGTGCAGCTTCAGTGAGAACTGCCCTACAATTAACAGGGTTAAAAATAGGCGCAACCCGAAGCATTGGCAGGCGATCGCCTGGTACCCTTGCAAACTGGAATAGTAATAATTTATCCCCTTTATCCCAACAAGAAACAGAACATCTACAAACCCGTGCAGCCATTCCCTATCGAGATCCAACCCTAAAAGATACTGCCCAAAGTATTAAAAAAAGAAGACAAAAAGAACAAGATTGTAGTTCCTTAGAACCCAGTAGTCATTGGAAAAAAAGATGGTTTAATTAATTAATAATTATCCCGATTTTAACTACAATGAAAAACGACGATTATTGTGATCGAACAGTTCAAAAACTTGACGGCAAAAACACTTAAATTTTTCAGCGATATCCGTAGCCGGTTGATAGTTACCTTCCAACTGCCAATTTTCCACTGTTGACAACCGCCATGCTTGTCCCTGATGATTAAAAGTAGTAATTTCTAATCCGATCAATTTTTGGGTTTTATCCACAGGATCTTTATGGAACCTAATCTGCACTAATATACTACGACCTTGAAAACGAGGACTCCACCCAGGCAAATGAAAGCCAATATCAATGGAGTTGGGATCAACCCCTTCAAGGGTATCAGGGTCATTATTCCAGGGTCTAAGATCGGCTTTAGCATCAGGAAAATGGGTTTTAAATAAATGAACGATCGATGCAATTTTTGTTGATATCTCCAAACCTTGGGCTTTTTCTGATGCGTTCATGTTGAGTATCCTCCTCGTTATGGGTCAAAACTGCCGAAATTTCGGCATTATGCGTTACGCTATGACAATATTTTAGTCAGTTTTTCGATTACACAAGATAGCAAACTTGACAGTTTCGTGTATTTTTAGTTTAATAAATCCTTTTTTTCTTTTCAGCAAGGCAAGTCAGACTCAGTCCTGTTATGAAGTAGATAGTAAAGAAAAGCAGGGAGTAGGGAGCAGGGAGTAGGGAGAGAAGGATTACTTTACTATCAAAAGTGGATTGGGTATCAATCGTGATTCTGAAATTCGCACTAACATGATGCTAGGTGTACAGAGCTATGATTGTTAGAGTCTTAAAAAATGATGTTGCGTCGTTTCTTGATTGTCCTCATAGGGTTAATTGTCCTTGCATTGGCTTTACCGGCTTTAACCCTTGATAATACTTCATCACAGAAAACCACCTTTGTGGCCTATGGTGATCTGCCTTATCGGGTGACTTTACCTGATGGTAGAACCGATGAAGACGTTCTTAAAGAAGATATTATACCTACTATTCAACAACGAGAAGATGTGGCCTTTGTGATTCATGTCGGGGATCTCAGTCGTCCTGAATATGCGTGTCATGACGAGTTTCTCTACGAAGTTAAGGATCTTTGGGAAAACGAGATTCAAAAACCCGTTTTTTATACCCCAGGGGATAACGACTGGACCGACTGCGATCGCTCATATCTCCCCAACCCTCAAAGCGAGATAGAAAGACTCGCAGCCATTCGTCAGATATTCTTCAGTGAACCGAAATCCTTAGATCCTCAGTGGCAATATGAACAAAACAGCGATCTCCCTGAAGACGAACTTTGGATTTATAACGGCGTTCTCTTTGTCACAGAACACATGGTGAGTACGGATAATGGTCGAGATGAGATTCTCATCGATGATCCTCAAACCGTTTTAGGGTTAGTTGAAAAACGAGATCAAGCCAATAAACAATGGTTAGATCATGGGTTTGAAATAGCGAAAAGTAAGGAGATTAAAGCAGTTGTAATTGCCAGTCAGTTAGATCCTTTTGGTCCCGAAGATGGAGAAAATACTGCGTTTACTCGATGTACTAATAATGCCGCTTATAAAGGATTTTGTGAACAGGTGCAAACCTTTGCTATCAATGTAAAGAAACCCATGTTATTCGTTCATGGAGACACCAACGCCTATTGTTATGATCAACCCTTTGATGTAGAATTAGCCCCTAATATTTGGCGATTAAATGCCCCTGGAGACTTCAAATACATTGATGCTTCTCTTATTACTTATGACCCGGCCAACCCAGAAAAACCGTTTGAGGTGACTGGGTTACTCTCAGGAGAATCTCCCCCAGATGTTTGTGACTATAATTAACCTAAAACAAAGACTTATAAGTTGATCACCCAAAGTCCTCAGATAATACAAACAATTAAATCCATGAATCATATAAAACTTGATCACTTCAGTCAAGAAAATTCTCCTATTCTCACTTGTATTAAAGATATTTATGAACGCTATCAGCCTATCAATGACGGCAATGTAGCAACTTATATCCCAGAATTAGCTAAAGCGAACCCTGATCTTTTTGGCATTTGTATCACCACTCCCGATGGCCAAATTTATCAAGTGGGTGAGTCTCAAGATTGTTTTACCATTCAGTCCATTTCTAAACCCTTTGTCTATGGGTTAGCGTTAGCGGATCATGGAGTGGATAAAATCATGAGTAAAGTAGGGGTTGAACCCACCGGAGAAGCGTTTAACTCCATTGTCTTTGATGAAGAAAATAACCGTCCCTATAATCCGATGGTCAATGCAGGGGCGATCGCAACTACCGCTTTAGTTAAAGGGGACGGGTATGAACATCGATTTAACCGCATTTTAACCATGTTTGAAGGGTTCGCCGGCCGTTCTTTAACCGTCGATGAAGCGGTGTTTCAGTCCGAAAAGTCAACAGGCCACCGTAACCGGGCGATCGCCTATTTAGAGTTAAATGCAGGGATGTTAGAGGGCAACCTAGAGGAACATTTAGACCTCTATTTTCGCCAATGTTCTATCCTAGTAACGGCCCAAGATTTAGGGATTATGGCCGCCACGTTAGCCAATAATGGCATTAACCCTATCACAAAACAACAAGCGGTTAACCCAGAAGAAGTTCGCGCTATTCTCAGCGTCATGGCCAGTTGTGGAATGTATGATTTTTCGGGAGAATGGCTTTATCGCATCGGTTTACCAGCGAAAAGTGGAGTGGGAGGCGGTATTATTGCCGTTTTACCGGGTCAGTTTGGCATTGGAACTTTTTCCCCCCTTTTAGATCCTAGAGGAAATAGTGTGCGCGGGATTAAAGTTTGCGAGGAACTCTCCCAACGCTTCAAGTTTCATTTATTTGATAGTCATCCGGTGTCTCAAACCTGCGTTAGTCGCACCTATACCGGGGCGATGGTATCCTCAAAACGACAAAGACGAGGGTTACAAAGGGATTTTTTAGACCAAGAAGGGGAGAAAATTTTAGTTTATGAACTGAAAGGGGATCTTTATTTTGCCACCCTAGAAAAGCTAACTCGTCAGTTACAAAGTAATCAACAAACGGCTCAATTTATTATTCTAGATGGCCGCCGGGTGGGTAATGTTAATAGTAGCGCCATTACGTTACTATCAGAAATTAAACAATGGGGTTTAAGTCAAGAAATTGCTTTGATGTTAACAGGATTTGAACATAAAACCATAGTACGTCTTCAAGACAATGGTTGGACAGATGAGATGTTTGTAGACAATATTGATACGGCCTTAGAATGGTGTGAAAATTGTTTATTATCAGAACAGTATTACCAAGATATAACAGTTAAAGATAAGCTTTCATTAGAGGAGATGGATATTTTTAAAGCCTTTACTCCAGAAGAAATGACCGTACTTGCCCCTTTATTTTCTGAGGTTTCTTATCAAGCTAATGACTTTATTATTCGGGAAGGGGAAAAAAGCGATCGCCTATTTCTTTTAGCCAAAGGAATGGCAACGGTTTCTTTGCGACTGTCTCAAACCGAACAAAGAAAACGCTTAACCACTTATATTCCTGGGATTGCTTTTGGCGAATTAGCCCTTTTTGATATTAATGTCAGTCAAAGAACGGCTGATATTGTCGCAGATACGGAAGTCATTTGTTATGTTTTAGAATTTGATAAGCTGAAAACTTTATTGAAGACAAAACCTGAAGTTTATATCAAGTTATTACAAACCTTTGGTAAAACCCTGGTTAATACTATTAAACGGGCAACCTTAGAAATTCGTAGTTTATCAGTCTAATAATGATTGATTATAGTTGGTAGGGGCATAATATATTATGCCCCTACACCCTATTATATTAAGTCGAAAAGTTCTGTATAGGTTATAGTAATCCTTAAATCTAAAATAATAAATCAAATTAAAGTAGCGATTATAATCATCATAATTCTTCTAATCAAACCAACAATATTAATCAAACCCTAAGTACCTGGACAAAAATAAACGTGACTGTCAAGTGAGCAGGGGAGCAGGGAGCAAAAGGAGCAGGGAGAGGTGCGACCCAAGGTGAGGTTCCCTCGCCATTGGAAAGCGCACCTTAAGGGGTGACAGCTTGTTTATATTTCTTCTCTACAGTTGATTATATTTATGTCCGACTACTTACCTAAGTTAGAAACAACGTCTCGACTGAATGTGCTACTAAAAAAATAAGCTACTTTCATGATTTATCTGATTTAGAGTTACGTCAACTCATTGAGGTAGGATATTGAATTTTTGTTAAAAAAATTGACTTTTAAAAGAAACCTACTTATCTTATAGGGAGTCATTATAATTGTTAAATATGAAAAAAAAATCAACGTTAACCTCTTCAAAAAAACTTAGTTTACTCCTATCTGTGATAAATTTAGGGGTTTTGTCTCCTTTATTACCGGTTTTATCTTCTCCTTTATTCAATGAGGTTATGATTAGTTTAGAATTTCCTGATACGGGGAATCGAGGCGCGCCGAAAAAAAGTGCAGGGGGAGGAACCCGAAGCGATGATCAAAATTGTTTAACCAATGAAGAAAATGAACCCCCTTTAGTCGCTTTGATGCCTAACCGAGAAAATAAGGCAAAAACAGCCAGCGATACCCCCACTTTTTATGGTTATATCCCCACCACCAACGCCACAGAAGGGGAATTTGTTTTAGTCGATGCTGATGGTAACGAAGTGTATTATACACAGTTTGATTTACCCTCAACCCCAGGCATTATTACATTAGAAATTCCTCAAACAGTGGCTTTAAAACCGGGCAATTACACATGGTCATTGATGGTTATTTGTGATTCTCGTTATCGAAATCGAGATAAATATGTAGAGGGTTCTTTAGAATATGTTGTCCTTACCGAAGACTTAGAAAATCAAATAAAAGATAAACCGTCCCTAGAAAAAGCCCAAGTTTACGCTGAGGAAAGTCTCTGGTTAGAAACCCTCGATACGGTAGCCAAAATCAAACAAGAAAACCCTCAAGAATGGCAGCAACTGTTAACTTCTGTGGGGTTAGAAATGTTAACAGAAATCCCCGTAGTTGAAACAGTTAACCGTGACTGAAAATCGGTAACTATTTTAAAATAAGCTAACAATTATCACATCAGTTTCAATATGTGGGAAGGGTTAAAACATTTTTTCTGGCAAACCCGTGGGGTGTGGGTGACAACGCCAACGGTGGCAGGGTTCGTGATACTATTGCGTTTCGCAGGGGTATTACAAGGATGGGAATGGGACCTATTTGATTTTTACATGAAATCTCGTCCCCCCGAACCGAATGACCCTCGCATCGCCATTGTCGGTATTAATGAAAATGACTTACATCGACGCAATGAGTCCATTATTAGCGATGAAGTGTTAGGGAAATTACTCAATAAATTAAAAACCCAAAACCCTCGTGCCATTGGCTTAGATATCTATCGAGACTTACCCGTACCCCCAGGCCATGAAACGTTAATGCAAGTATTCGAGACAACCCCTAATCTTGTGGGTATCCAAAAAGTAGCCGGGGAAGTGGGATGGGAAACCGTGGCACCGCCTCCTATTTTAAAAGAAAAGGGTCAAGTGGGGGCCAATGACCTAATTTTTGATGGCGATAACCGAGTGAGACGGGGGTTAATTTCCTTAGATACTCAAGAAGGGGAAACCGTCTATAGTTTTAGTCTGCATCTGGCCTTACATTACCTTAATAAAGAAGGGATCGGCCCAGAAATGATAGAAGGAAGTGAGCAATGGAAACTGGGAAAAACCCTTTTTTCTCCCCTCACCCCAACGATGGAGGTTATGTTCGCACGGATGCAGGGGGTTATCAACTGTTGATTAATTATCGGGGAGGGAATGGCACCTTTGAAACTGTTTCAATGACCGATATTCTGGAAAATAAAGTGCCATCGGACTGGGCCAGCGATCGCATTATTATTATTGGTAAAGTGGGCGAAAGTTTTAAAGACCTCTTTTTTACCCCCTATAGTAGCGGTTTAATCGGCCTACCGGAACCCGTGGCCGGGGCCGAAATTCACGCTAATTTAGTCAGTCAAATCATTAGTGGGGCCTTAGAGGGTCGTCCTTTATTTAAAACTTGGCCAGACCCCGTAGAATGGCTGTGGATCGTCTTTTGGGCAGGAACGGGGGCCACCCTAACCTGGAGGTTTCGCTACCAGCAAGGGGCAAAAAACGCCTCCCTGAAGCGATGGGGAATCATTGTCGGGGCCGGCGTTATTTTAATGGGTAGTACCTATCTGGCCTTCCTTGAGGGGTGGTGGCTTCCCGTTGTTCCGCCCTTTTTGGCCTTTTTGGGGTCAACCATGGCCATCACTGCTTATATTGCCCGTACGGCGGCCGATATTCGTAAAACCTTTGGTCGTTATTTAACGGATCAAGTGGTGGCCAATTTATTAGAAAATCCTGCCGGTTTATCATTAGGAGGACAACGAAAAAAGATTACTATTTTGACTTCAGATTTGCGAGGATTTACGGCAACCTCTGAACGATTACCCCCTGAAGAAGTGGTCAAAATTCTTAACTTTTATTTAGGGAAAATGGCTGATGTGATTACAGACTATGAGGGGACAATTGATGAGTTTATGGGGGATGGTATTTTAGTGTTATTTGGGGCGCCCACTTCAAAAAAAAATGATGCAGAGAGAGCGATCGCTTGTGGGGTTGCTATGCAGTTAGCCATGAAATCCGTTAACGAACAGATGAAACAATGGGAATTACCAGTTTTAGAGATGGGAATTGGTATTAATACAGGGGAGGTAGTTGTCGGTAATATTGGCTCGGAAAAACGGACAAAATACGGGGTGGTGGGGTCTCAAGTTAATTTAACCTATCGCGTAGAATCTTATACCCTCGGCGGACAAATTTTAATCTCTGAGGCCACGTTAAAAGAAGCAGAATCAATCATTGTTATTGAATCAGAAAAACAAGTAACACCCAAAGGGGTTAAAGAACCCATTTCTATTTATGAAGTTGGGGGAATTCAGGGAAATTTTAATTTATTTTTAGAGAAAAAAACAGAAATTTTACTTAAAATTCCTCAGCCTTTATTGCTTGAATACAGTATCTTAGACGGAAAAAATATTGCAGACAATAAATATCAAGGCCAGTTGATAGAATTATCAGAAAATGGGGGAATAATTAATTATAATCATAATGATCCTCAAGGGTTTATTTCAGGAATGACTAATATTAAGTGTAATTTATTAAGTACAGAGACCTCCCAATCAGTTAGTGAGGATATTTATGCTAAAGTTTTAGAGCAATCTAATAATAATGGAGGGTTTTATATTCGTTTTACTGCTAAACCCCCTCAAGTGACTAAACAACTAGAAGAACTTTATCAAAGTCTTGTTTAATGATTTAATTATTATTAGACATTTTATGCTTTCAACACCATTTTAACTTAGTTTATATCCAAGGATGGCTCACTTACTTTTTTTAGGTTCAGGTTCAGCATTTACCGTCGGGGGTGATAATTTTCATTCTAATATGTTTCTCATTACTGAAACAGGGAAAAAATTATTAATAGATTGTGGTTCTGATCTTCGTTTTTCTTTGTATAAAGAAGGATTTTCTCATCGAGATATTACCGATATTTATATTAGTCACTTACATTCTGATCATGCTGGAGGGTTAGAATATGTAGGATTAACCACTAAATTTGATCCCCAATGTGATCAACCGAATTTATATTTAAGTTATGAGATTGCCACTGAGATTTGGGAGCATACCCTATCAGGAGGAATGGGATCAGTCGAAGGAGAAATTACCAATTTAGAGAGCTTTTTTAATGTACATTCTATTGATAATAACCGACATTTTGTTTGGGAAACGATTAACTTTGAATTAGTAAAAACTATTCATATTAATAACGGAACCTATGTAATGCCAAGCTATGGATTATTTTTTTCAGTTAATAATCAGAAAATTTTTATCACAAGTGATACTCAATTATGTTACGAAAAATTACAGAAATATTATCAAGAAGCAGATATAATTTTTCATGATTGTGAAATCTCAAAGTATCCTACCCCCGTTCATTCTCATTATCAACAATTAGTGAAGTTACCTGATAATATTAAACAAAAAATATGGTTATATGGTTATCAACCCAGAGAACTTCCTAATGCAAAAGCAGATGGATTTTTAGGTTTTGTTAAAAGAGGTGATCAATTTTTAATTAATTAATAGTATTCTAAATAAAATCTTTTGGCTCTTAAATTATCCTATTATTAGTTTAGGAAAGCAAGGCATTTCTATTAATTTAATCCTGCAAATAATCATTACTTTTATCATTGAAGAATTAGAACAACGTCAAAAGCAACTCAGAGAAATGGGTTTAATTAGTGAAGAAGAAGACGATGTAAATTTAGTTCATTGGATGAAAAAACGATTTTATAAACTGTTTTCTGTTTAACTGTGGGGTGTGGATTGTCGGGTGTCGGGTATGGGGAAAAACCATAAGTTTTTATTCCCAACCTCTAACACCGAACTCATATCTAGTTAGAATTAGGATTACTATCAGAAGGGAATAAAGGGTTAGAATTTTCTTCAGGATTTAATAGAGGATTGGATTCTTCTTGCGCTTCTGGAATAATGAGGGGAGGGAGTTCTTCAGACTCAGGGTTAGTCCCTTCGGGTTGGTTAGGAGGGGGGGCCGTTTGAGCTTGTTGTTTAGCTTGTTTCATTTGTTGGAGAATCTCTTGATACTGCTCATTTTCAGGGTCTAAAGCGGTTAATTTTTCCATTGAGATTAGGGCCTGCTCTAAGTTTCCCTCTTGTGCTTGTGTTACAATAAAGGCCTCTAGAGCTTGCTGTAATCCTTGTTTAGCAGTAGCATTATCCGGTTCTCTTTCTAGAACTGTCTCATAGCCTTCAATCATAGATTTTAGCCTTTCCTCTGGAGAAACGGCTCCCGAATTAGCTTCAGGAGAAGAAGAAGGACTTTGCCGAAAAGAAAAACCCGCAACAGTCATACTGATAAGCAAGGCAAAACCCGATACGATAACGATAATTTTTTGATAGGATTTCTTCATATTACTGGTATCTATAGCATTTATTGTAAGTTCTTTTAGTGTATCGTATTTCCTTGCGAAAACCGAAAACAGCTAACCGAAAGCATTTGATAAATTTGTGTGTCAAGGCTTAATTTTGGGAACAATAAAATATATGCAATTAGAACT
>NZ_PRLH01000179.1 GCF_003013815.1 Cyanothece sp. BG0011
TTATTGAATAAAACCGATTTAGCCAATAAGGAACAATTAACCGTATTAGAAACCTACATTACCTCTATAAAAAAGAATCCCAGAATTATCCATACCCAATACGCCCAAGTCCCGTTACCGTTAATCTTGGATGTGGGTTTAACTAACACAGATAGCTTTGTTGACCAAGAATACCGCCCAAATTCCCATCACCTCACAACAGATGGTTTTATGTCCATGTCTTTTCAAAAGCGACCAACCCTTTGATGTCTATAAATTTCAAAAGTTTTTAAACGAAGGACTTCCCCTAGAAGTATTTCGTGCCAAAGGAATTGTTTGGTTTGCAGGAAGCCAATTACGTCACATTTTCCAACTATGTGGACAGCGCAACGATATCAAGTCCGAACCCTGGTCTAATTCTCCTGCCAACCAGCTAGTCTTTATCGGTCGTCATTTAGATGCTGATAAACTCCGCCAACAGCTAAATAACTGCTTAGCTACCTCTGTTACCCTTTAATTTAACTCAAAACTATGACCTTAGCTCAGTCCGAACCCAATCCAGTTAATAAAATTGATCATAAATTACCCTCATTAACGACGACACAACAGCCTCCCGTTTCTGAGGAAGAGATGCGCCAAGCGGTAAGAACTTTACTGTTAGGATTAGGAGAAGATCCCGATCGCGAAGGGTTGAAAGATACACCCAAACGAGTGGTTAAAGCCCTTAAATTTTTGACTTCTGGCTATCATCAATCTTTAGACGAATTGCTTAATGGGGCAGTTTTTCATGAAAATACTGATGAAATGGTCTTAGTTCGAGATATTGACCTATTTAGTTCCTGTGAACATCATATCTTACCCATTCTTGGCCGCGCTCATGTAGCTTATATTCCCGATGGTAAGGTAATTGGACTCTCAAAAATTGCTCGTATTTGTGAAATGTACGGACGACGTTTGCAGGTACAGGAAAGATTAACCGCACAGATTGCCGATGCACTTCAAGGATTACTACAACCGAAAGGGGTGGCCGTGGTTGTAGAGGCAACTCATATGTGTATGGTAATGCGAGGGGTGCAAAAGCCTGGTTCTTGGACTTCCACCAGTGCGCTTAGAGGGGAATTTGCCAATGATGCTAAAACCCGTCAGGAGTTTATGAGTTTGGTTCAACATAATCCTAGGTTGCGTTAATTGATTTGCGTGCCACTGTTAGAGATGAGTGTTAAGCTCATCTCTGGCGTTTTTTGACTACATTTTAAGATAAATCCTATCCAACCACAAAGGAATAACAGGCAAAGCCTGATCACCTGAGTTCGACATAAGATAATTGCCTATAGTTTACTCAGTGAAAGAATTACAGGAAGTTTCCAACTTTATTGTCATTCTACACGAAAAAAACCTAGCAGAATGCTAGGTTATGGTGGGATTACTTTTCAGCCCAAGAATCAGCGATCGTTGCCTCAACCACTACTGGAACAGATTTGAGGAATTTTTGTCCTGCTGACACCATTGCTGTCTCTAACAAGTGACTGGCTTCAACGACATGATACTCTGGAACTTCTAGGACAATTTCATCGTGAACGACGACAATGGGAAAACCGCCAATCTCATCAAGGTTAGCGTTGAGCTTATGCAATGCCAGCTTTGTGATATCGGCACTGGTTCCTTGGACGGGGGTGTTTAACAGAGAGGTTAACGGAGGTTCATCTTTCCATCGTCGTAGCCGTCCGCTTAAGGTACGAATGTCTTTGACTTTCGTAGTCCGTAGCTTAAACGCAGTATCTTGATGCCATTGATGAAGTCCTGGGTAGCCTTTGAAGAAGTTATCTCGAAATCGTTGTGCTTCTTCAAAGCTCATCTTCACGCCGTAATTGGTTTCAGCATAAATCCTCAGTTTTGTTGCTCCCATACCGTAGATTAAACCGAAATTCACAGCCTTTCCTAGTTGACGTTCTTGCTTGGTTACTTCATCAAGAGGTTTCCCCGACACAAGACTAGCTGTAAGTCGATGTAAATCCTTCTCATTACAATACGCATCAATCATCACCGAATCATTAGCAATCTCAGCCACTATCCTCAACTCAATCTGCGAATAATCAGCAATTATCAGTTTGTAGCCTGGAGCAGGGACAAAACAGCTTCGGTACTGCCGTTCTCTGGGAATTTGCTGTAGGTTAGGGTTAGAGAACGAAAAACGTCCACTAGCAGCTCGCATTTGATTAACGTTGGGATGAATACGTCTAGTAACGGGGTTGACAAAAGTAGGAAGTTTCTCCCCAAAGCTACTGTGAGCTTTCGACCAATGTCGATACTCAATAATGGTAAACACTTCGGGATGATTTTCCGAGAGTTTATCGAGGGTGTCTTTACTGGTACTATTCGTATGAATTCCCAACCGAGCTAAAGCAGCGATCACTTGTTCGTTAGAGTCGAGGTTTATCGACTCTTCCCCTCCAAACAAATTCAACTGCGCGTGGTCTGGTTTTAACACCTGACAAGCGATCTTAGCAGCATCCTCTCTCCTTGTTTCTATTTCTTTAGCTAATTCCCCCCATCGGTCTAAATCAAGACCCATTCCCATTAACCCCATTTGAGCAACTCTGGCTAATGCTCCTAGTTCTACCTGGATGGCATCTGCCAGTTGATTATCAATGATTTTACTTCGTAGTGCTTCTCTTAGAGGAAGTACCACGGCAGCATCATTCGCAGCATATTGTAATTGTTCTGGGGTTAAGGGCTTACCCCAATCAGAGACTTGCATTGACTTATCTAAGCTGTAGCCAAGCTCTCTTGCAGTGACTCTGAGTAAACTGTAAGGGCCAGGAAGGTTGCGATTGAGTTCTTGTTTTAGCTTCTTCTTATTCTTTACTGACTGATTCAGATTAGGAATTGGTAGTACCCCTGCTTTTGCATCTTCTTCTAAAGTTGGAGGTAGCCCTGCTGCTAATAGTTGGGCCATGAGCATCGTATCAATCCACGCTGTTTTTGCGGGATTAATACCCAGATGCTTTGTGAGAAATTGAATCTCAAAGGCTAGGTTATGTCCTACTTTTGGAATCTTAGGATGCTCAATAAACCGTCTGAGTGTTTCCTTGTCAATCATACCTCTGAATTCGATAAGTATGACCGGACGG
>NZ_PRLH01000136.1 GCF_003013815.1 Cyanothece sp. BG0011
TCAGTACCAGGCGCTAACGTCCTAAAATAGTTTAAGGAAAGATCGGTTAAATCTGCATCAGCGACTAATAAACACCCGTCTTGTTTCAAACATTCTGGGATTAAGGTTTCTAAGGTAGCTAAAATCTGAGCCCGACGTTCACTACAAGTGGAACTAAGTAAGAAATGATTCATGGCTAGTTCCGCTTCATCAATAATGATCAATGTGTTTGACCACTGACTTTCACTTAGTTTCCACAAGCTATCCCAACACAACCCTAAATCTGTGATATCTTCCCATAGTAGGGTTCGTGTGTTTCCTTTAAGATCCCCGATCCACTCAACATCCCATTTAATGGCTTGTTCTCGTCCTAGGGCAATACGCGGCGTAATGGTCAGGATTTTGCGTCCCTCTAACTTAGCTCGTTCAATGACTTTGTTTATTTGATAGGATTTCCCTGTTCCTTTGGGACTTTTCAGGGCAACAATACCCTTTAACTCTGGAATTAGGGTTTCTAGATTAGGTAAGTAACGTTCGTCTATTGTTTTAAAAGGTTTGAGGCTAAGCTGTCTGAGTGCTTTTTGTTCTTCTTTGAGTAGATGTTTACGTTGTTCGCGGTTACAAAGACGAATGAATTCTTGCGGTTTTAGGGTCTCTGCATTATCGAATGTCTCTTTGCTGATTTCATCGACATCGCCGTTTGTTTTGGTGACTTGCCCCCACCATTTTACTTTGATATTCGATTGGATTTGACCGATTTTATTGAACTGGGACACCATTCGTCCAAATACACGAGGATTAATGGCGTCTCCCCCATCGGGACATACCCAAACTTCTTCAAAGTCATATAACAAAGCTTTTAGTTGATTAGGACTTGAGGCAAACGCTCCCCCGGCTGCTCCTATTACAGGATACCCTGTAATCTTCGAGGCGATAATCGCTTTTAGAAATCCTTCTACGAGAATTACAATATCACCTCCTCTTCCGTAATAATCAACGTAGGTTAATGGTAATTCTAATTCCTTATTAACTACCACGTGACTACTCAGTGCAGTTTTCGGCCAAACGTACTTAGCCCCTTTCTTCTCCTCTTGACTTGGATCTCGACGGATTTGATATCCTTGGACTAATCCCTCTTTGGTAAAGGCCGGTACACTGTACCCTCTATCTCTGAGGCTAAACTTATTTTTGTAAACCCCTGGAAATGTCCAATGCACACCGACTACAGTGTCTTGAGCTTTTTCTAAGGAGAAAAAGCCAAAACGTTCTATGTCCTTTTCTGATAGCCCACGCTCGATAAGATTCTGCCGATGGTCTTTGTCTAGTCCAGTGGGATTTCTCAGGGATTTGAAAATCTTATCAAAGTCCTTACTGCCGAGTGCATTCTTTAGTTGTCTTTTGTCTTTTTTCTTCTTCTCAGTCTTAGTTCGCCTTAGAAACCGCTCTAACTGTCTTGCATCACGAGCGCACTCATCTTGCTTGACGAAGTATCCCCAAGGGGCAGGATCTACAGTTCTAATAAATTTGTAATTGTCAACAACTAAGTCGGTTTCATAGGCGGCTTCGTGGCATAACACACTGTCGTCGGGTAGAATTCTACAATCCCCAGTGGTGTCTCCGCAAATAGGACAGGATAAACCCTTCTTCGTGGGTCTGAAAATATTAGCCATGTTTGTCTTCTCAATTCTTAGTATTTTGCACTGAACGTAGCGAAATGAAATGGAGTGAAGAATTCTTCAAACCAATAAGGATGCTTCGGTGGTTATCCGTGTGGTGATTTGTTATCATTGAATAGATATTTGGATTTAGGGAGAGGCTTTGCTTGGCTTTTCCCAGTTCTCTATTGCTACTATTATTCGTCCTGTTTTATACTCAATGAGTGTTCGATCAGGGAATTTTAGTGCATTGAAGAGATGGGTGCATTCAATTGACCTGGAGGACGCTCTCTTTTTTGCAAAAGCGCCCTGTTCGTCCAAAGAACTTCCTACACTGCTCTCAAATCCCCTTGACAATCCTTGCTTTTAAGGGCTTTAAGGTGTATTTCTTTCTGAAGACAAAGACTTCGGTAAACATATCCTAGGGTCAACCGGTAACATTTTGGCATTCGGTTATATTCTTGCCCCCAGGACCTTACGGTTTTATCTGTAACGCCTAATAGTCTAACTAAGACTTGTCTGGTTTCTTTGTTAAAATCTTTTTGTGCTTCGTACAGCTTCCTTACATTGGGAGGTAGTTTATCGATTTCATAGAGTTTTCGGATAAACTCTATCCCACTCATCTCTTTTACTTTCAAATAATGGGGATAATCAATTTTATCTGAATATCCATACTCTGTATGTGTGCGACTCAAAGGGGACGCTTTTCTATGTGCTAACATATTCTTTGGTTCTCTTGCTGTCTGTGCAGTAAGTGGGCAAGTCGGCTCCTAGTGCTACCAACACTTTGAGTCGGCGTTAATGCCCTGTGTTGAATCGATTATAACATCCTCTGTACAGAATGTAGGCGATCGCTGTAAAATGGAAAATCTTCCGAAATTCCTATGTAGTCAACGTTTCCCGTCTTTTGTCTGTTTATATTAAAAATACTAATATAAATATTACATTATATTATTTTTTTTTTATGTAGTTTATGTAGTTCTTCCTCAAAAAAGCCCAAAAAACCCGTAAAGTGTCACCATCATAGACACTTCCTGCTTTGACGAGAAAAAGGAAAGCTTCGTGTTGATCAATTAAATAATATAAAAGATTTTCAATTAATTCTGGGTTTTGAACAGAATATAAATGATTTTGAGCAAAATCAATAAAAATTGATTATTTTAAAAGAATAGTATAATAATTCAAAGATTTTTAAAAAGAATATGAGTCAGTCAGTAATTATCCCTGACGAACTAGGGGAAATAATAGTAACCGTCATCTAATTTTATGAAAATGCGGTTGACAAAAGAGATCCATCTATTGTCTTCACAGAACTGTGTTTTTCACCAAGAAGTTTCCTTTTGACTTGGTTCAGGTATCTCTATTACGCTTATTGTTGTTATTGGCTTATTTTTGGGATTGATATTCGGGGTTAATGTCCCCGATGGTGCTGCTTGTTCACAAGGGCATTTTCTCTGTCATTGGTTCCGTTTTCGTCAGCCTAAAGTTGAGTTTGAATTATGATATTAGCATCTTTTTGAGTATGGGAGTGATCAGAATCATCTTAAGATAGCGATCGCTATCTATAACATTTCGGTAGATTCTGGGAATAATAGTAAAGATAGCCCATAAGCACAACAAGCATTAATGGTTCTAATGCTCAAGTCTTAATGCGTTTATAACTCCTGCGAGGATTTTTATGCTCAAAGAACTGGTTGGCAAACGAATTTCCCTTCCAGAACAGTTACACCGGAACAGTTTTAGTTACATCAGTTGAAGTAATTGATGAAACGGTTATTCTTTGAAGTAAAAA
>NZ_PRLH01000043.1 GCF_003013815.1 Cyanothece sp. BG0011
TCATGTTTCTAAAAGCTTTGTTCGAGGGACATTTTTGGCCATTTCTCCGAATATATCTGAAGATAATATTGTTTATGTCGCTACTAACGCAGGAACCCTTTATAAATCTGTTGATCAAGGTGAAACATTCTCAATTCTAACTGAACTAAAAAAAAGAATTACATCCCTAATTATTTCTCCAAATTTCGCGTCAGATAAAACTCTTTACACAACTACTTTTGAAGGTATTTATAAAAGTGAAGATCAAGGGATAAGTTTGGCAACCCATCACTCAAGGAGAATCTTCTCAAGATTTAGTATGGTGGGGAGTAGCAATTTCTCCTAATTATCAAGAAGATAAAACTTTAATTGCTGGTAGTAGTAACGGTGCATTTAAAACAACAGATGGTGGAAACACTTGGGTTAAAATTAATAGTTTACCCTATGATAAAAATAATCAAGTTACTGAGGTCGCTATATCACCTAACTATAAAAAAGATCAGACTTTTATGGTGACTCTTCTAGGAAAAGGAACGTTTAAAACAGTAGGTGACGGTCACACTTTTTCATTAATAAATGATAGAAAAATTTATTTATCAAGAATTAATACAGTTCCTTCTGCGCCTATTCCTATTAAATTTTCTCCATCCTATGGAACTGATAATACAATTTATGGCTTTGGATCGGCTGAACCTGAAATTTATAAATCCACTGATAGTGGGAATACTTGGAAAGTGATTGCTATCTCTAGTCCCGACAAAAGTTTAGTGGATTATATTAATTATATTCCATTGCTCATTTATGCTGATCGTCTTCATTTATTTAAGCTGATCATTGCTCTATTAATTGCTGTGACAAGTTATTTAATTTTGGGATATATTAAGTTTAACAAAAAACTTCAATTAAATAACTTACTTATTAAATCAGGAGCAACTTTTATTATATTTATTGTATCCCTAAGATTACTGTATTGATATAGTTTTCTATTATCTCTAACTAGAAAAGATTTTACCTTATGAATAGGATAAATAGTATATATTAATTAGTTTTTACTTTCTGTGATAACCCAAAGCCAGGGATTGTTAGATTCATAAGCAGCTTGTACTGATAATTCTTGTTCTGTTCAAACTGCTCTTTTAAATTTTTTGAAGGTTTATATAAAAAGTAATTATTAAAATTATCAGGTAATTCTTTTGT
>NZ_PRLH01000039.1 GCF_003013815.1 Cyanothece sp. BG0011
AAAATCATGAATCAGTACGAACAGCGTCAACAAGAGGAAGAGACAAACACAAAGAACAGTCTACTCCCTACAATCCTTAAGAAACGTCAGGAACTTGGGATATCAAATAGTGAACCTCCATTCCTGAAATCAATGACTGTTGATGAACTTCAACTATATTTTAAAGAACTGCTTGAACAAGAATCTAGTAGTATTCGTCTAGTCAGCTAACCTTGTAGGGTGGGCATTGCCCACCCTACTATTATTCGGGTTCAATCCCCACACCAACCGGGGCGATCGCATCTAAATTTAACTCAGGATGATCTACTTTCACCTGTTGTAAACCCCATTCATTTTTAAACAGTAAAACGGGACGACCCCAGTTATCTTTGACGGTGATGGTGTTAAAAATACGGCCGGCTTTTTCTAAAGCACTCCAGCCACCTTTGACCCAACGGGCTAAACTATAAGGTAAGGGTTCTAAGGTTGTTTCTACCCCATATTCACTTAACATCCGAAACTGTACCACTTCAAATTGTAATTGGCCCACTGCAGCTAAAATAGGGTCTCGTTTGAAGTCATCGGTAGAATACATAATTTGTATTGCCCCTTCTTCTCTTAACTCTTTTATTCCCTTTTGAAACTGCTTAAATTTTGAGGGGTTTGGGTTTTTAATGTAGGAAAACATTTCAGGAGAAAAACAAGGAATGCCTTCATATTCCAACTTTTTACCGTTATAAATGGTGTCTCCGATGGCAAACACACCGGGGTTATTTAACCCAATCACATCACCCCCATAGGCTTCTTCAATGGAAGCCCGATCTTGAGCAAAAAGCTTTTGAGGACGGGATAAACGGACGGTTTTGCCGGTTCTAGCGTGACTTACGGTCATATCCTTCTCAAACTTGCCGGTACACACCCGAACAAAGGCCACGCGATCGCGGTGTTTAGGGTCCATATTAGCTTGCAATTTGAAGACAAACCCACTAAACTCAGGATGAGTGGGATCGACGACTCCAACGGATGAGTTACGGCCTTCGGGTCTCAAGGCGTATTCTAGAAATGCTTCTAGGAAGAGTTGCACCCCGAAGTTCGTCATGGCCGAACCAAAAAAGATGGGGGTCATTTTCCCTGCGTGAACTGCTTCTAAGTCGAGATCGTCCCCGATCTCTTCAAGAATTTCTAAGTCCTCTTTAAATTGATAATAAAGCTCTTGTTCGAGATATTCCTCAATTTTGGGGTCGCCGAGCTTAATTACGTCTTCTTGCGCCTGTTGGGAGCCGTGGGCGCGACGTTCAAACAGATGTATAGCCTTTTGACGACGACTATAAACCCCTTTAAAGCGATCGCCCATACCGATGGGCCAGTTAACGGCGTAGGTTTTCAGTCCCAGTTCCTGTTCGATCTCATCTAATAATTCTAAGGGTTCGCGTCCGGGACGATCCATTTTATTGATGAAGGTAAAAATAGGCAATCCTCTGAGACGACACACCTCGAACAATTTTCGGGTTTGGGGTTCTAACCCTTTGGCTGCGTCAATGAGCATGACTGCGTTATCTGCTGCTGCCAGGGTGCGATAGGTATCTTCACTAAAGTCTTGGTGTCCGGGGGTATCTAAGAGGTTAATTTGGAAGTCACGATACTCAAATTGAAGTACCGTAGAGGTGATAGAGATACCCCGTTGTTTTTCCATTTCCATCCAGTCAGAGGTGGCTTTACGCTGATCTCGTCTGGCTTTAACAGCGCCGGCTTGATGAATGGCTCCTCCATAGAGTAACAATTTTTCGGTGAGGGTCGTCTTTCCTGCGTCGGGGTGGGAGATGATAGCAAAGTTGCGTCTTTTTTGAACCGCTTCTTGAATTTCTCTTTCTATTTCATTAGCCATAGACAATAAGGTTATGATTTTTACATATTTAACTTGAATGTTCTTTAATTATAGCTAAGTTCTCTCTTCTCTCCTAAATTCTTAGTTTAGGGCAAGTGGGAATCATGATAACTAATATTAGAAATGGCTGATTCGTCTATTTGTTTTAGCTTATCTCCATGGAATCGACCACGCATCTTTCTTATTGAGCAGCACTTCAGTTTTCTGCTTTAATTTATCACTTTGAGAATCAAGATTAAAGTTTAAAATTGTACCTTCTTCTGACCAAATATTACTTTTAATATCTTCTAAAGCAAATATATAAGAATATTGATTATCAAAAGCAGACTTAATAAATTCTCTTTCATCTTTAGAAAATGCATCAATTAAGGAAGATTCAAATTTAAACAGTTTAAAGCTATTTCCATCAATTACTATATCTTCATAGTGATTGTGTTTTAATTTTAATGTAATTGGAAAATGGACTTCTTTGTTTTTGTAAAATCTAACCACTGCAGTTTCGCGAATCCCATTTTGTAAATTACTATGATTTTCAATTAATAAGTCTAATACAATCCTTTTTTCATTGATATCATTACTTTTTTTGTCTACAAGTTTTGCCAAGTCACTCAGTTTATCTTCTACTTTTTTAAGTTTTTTAACCTCCTCACTAGATTCTGAATCATAAATTTCCTTCTCTTTCTGAATATTATCAATTGCTGTTTTTATATATTTATTTATTTGATTAATATATTCCTCTTCTAATGAACTGGTATTAATTTTTATTTCATTCATTCTTGAATCAGATTCTCCCATTTCTGGTATTTTGATCTTCAATATTTCTTCTAATAAAATTTCAATGTTTCTCCTTAAGTCCCATATTATACCACCTGTTACTTCTGTATATCCCTCTTCAAGTTCATCTAGAATTTGAATAATAGTTTTATCTGGTCGGAGTTCTAATGCTTGTGTCGCAACATTCAAATTAGGTCTTTCAGACCAAGCTTGATAAGCAGGAAAAATAACAGCCAATATTGTTGCAAGAGTTGCTGCAATTCCTAATATTCCTTTCCAGCTATTGAGTAGTTGTTTAAAATTAGGCTTATCATTTTTTTCCTCATTATGATGATAATAAGCCGGTACGATAATTCTATGTTCTTCTTCTGTGTGTAATCGAGTCATAATAATAACCCTCTTGCCACAAGTAACTTTACCATTATTATAGGTTTTTATACTGTCTTGTACCTAATAGTCTTTACTAATGTTAACTTAAATTGTTCCTGACAATAAAAAGCGATCGCTACTAAAAAAACTTTTAGATTATTTAATCATAAAACTATTGAGTATCTTGTACAATTTGTTGTCCAATGGGAGAGGTTGCATAACCTAAAAAGGCTTTGACAGCTTCAGACGGTGGATTTTATAAGCATAATATAAGGTTCTTGTGTAAGGATAATTAGCTGCTTCGGGGGTTAACCCATCAATGGGAACGGTTCTGACCGTTTGTTGATCGGCCACTTGTGTATAAGTGGCGTAACTAATGCCGTTGCTTCCTAACTGTTGTAAAATCGGTGTGGTTGCGTCTCTCTCCATTGTAGTAATATTGGAGGTATTGCCGAAATTTTCTGAGTTTAAGGCTAGTTCTGCAAAAATTTT
>NZ_PRLH01000087.1 GCF_003013815.1 Cyanothece sp. BG0011
CCTTGTCAATGCTAAACCAACCTCGAAGTGTTCCTGCTATAAAAAAGCTGCGTAATGCTCCGAGTTTAGATTTATTGACTGTCTTTTCTTTAGCTAAATAATCTAGGATTAGACTGCGATTAATTTGGTCAAAACCAGTTATATTAGTTTGGCAAATGTAACGAGAGAAGATTCGTAAAGCTGATAAATAATTATTAATTGTCGCCAAAGTATTAGATTGACCGGCTTTACATAAGGAATAAATGTACTTCTTTACTTCTTTTTTAAACCAGACTGGTTTAATTAAGCTAAAATTAACAGTAAAATAGCCTGTATCTCGCTGGTCAAAGTTAGGGTTTATGGCTCTTAAATCCCACTTATCATTATCAAATTCAAAAGGCTGAACAGGTCTTGTTTTGCTACTATAATGACTAAGATTAGCAGGGGTTAATTGAATGGAATCACATTGATATTTGCGACAGGTACGACAAAAATATCGCTTAGTATTATAGTTTTCTATTTTTGCATAGTAAATATCTCTTGCTTCACATTCAGGACAAATAAACTCTTTGTATCGATAGTTGGTGTACCAAATAACTCCAAGGTTGATTGGATCTTCAATAGCTTTTATCTGTATCTGACAAGATTCATAGAATTGATACTTACAACTCTGACAAGCAAAAACTCTCTTATTATTAGATTGCTTAACTCCCCTAGCAATAATTCCTAAAGTATTACACTTAGGACAAATAAATTCACCTTTATAATCTTTTTTCCAATCAATTTCAATCATTAACTCTCTCCAATCTTTGAACACGAATAGTTAAACGTTGCTGGTCACGGATTAAACCTTTTTCTTGCCTAACCATTCCCAACTTATTAGCAATATTTATCTCAGCTTCTATACGGTTGAGATCCTCTTTTAGATAATCCAAATCATCTGTAGAAGTGCGCCAATGTTCACACCGTAAACAAGCATTAACCGTCTGACAGGGGGATTTTAAAATAGGTCGATGACATTCGCCGTACTGAGTGGTAATCCCATACATTTTTCTTCTTACCATCTCAGTAATAGGGTTTTTGGGTTTATGAGTAGCGACTAAAGTACCTGTACTGTCAACATATTTTGTTTCTTTCATTAACTCCTGATATTCTTCCCCTAACACCTCTTTAAGTAAGTGTTTATAATGGTTTTGCATATCAGGAGAACGGTGTCTTAGGTACTTCTGAACAATTAAGTCTCTGACCCCTGCATTGGTCATCACGGTGGCTAGTGTTCTCCTAAATTGATGTGACCGAAAATGCCATACTTTACCTTCTTTTGTGCAAATATTCTGGTCTTGAGCTAGTTTCCTTAACCAGCGATTAAAGCTATCTAACTTCATGATTCTAGGGGCTGGTTTATAATGATGATTGTTTCCATCATTACTGCCAAATAAGTTTTTATAACTCTTTCCAAAATGTTCCCTAACATAATCCTGCTGTTCTTGAATAACCGCAACTAATTCAGCACAAATGGGGATTTCATCTTCGATTTTATATTTCTCGGTTAGAAATCTCAAACGCCATTGTTTGTCCCGTTTTCGTAAACAATCTAAGGGTAAATTTAGTAGTTCTCCTATGCGTAATCCTGTTCCCCTGATTATTAAAACCATCCTTTGAATAGGGTCAGGTAAATAATGAAGATGTTCATCTAATTGCTGCCAGACTTCTTCAGGGATGTACTCAATATCATCATTTTTGGGAGTTATAGTTTTACATTTTCCTTTGAACCAGTAAGTGTCAACATTTAACCATCCTTCTCGACAACAAAGATTGAAGAAGTTTTTTAGGGTTGTGTAGTGATGATAGATGGAGCTTTTTGATAATTGAGATGACCGTAAATAGTAATCAAACTCCTCAAACAGTTGGTCATTAATTTGTTCAGGGGTTAAGATTGATTGCTGAGTTAGGAATTGTGAAAATCGACTTAAGTAATGAACATCATGTCTAATATATCTAGCAGATAACTTGCGTTGACTTCTCACTAAAACATATAGTTTAGCCAGTAACTTCAACCAATCTTGTTCAATACCTTGAAAGGGAATAGTTAATACTTTTCCATGCTGATTAATGTCTAATCCTAAATCCTCTCTGGTTTTCCAAATATCCTTTTTTAGTAAAGGATTGAGTAAGAGTTGTTGAGCTTTACTATTCTGTTCCCTCAACCAACTTTCAGGTTCTAAAATCCAATCAGGAATACTACTCATTATTGTCCTCCTCCTCAATAACGGTCATTAAATCTGCTTCACTGATAACATGAGAATAAACATCTAATGTGGTTTGGATACTGGCGTGTCCTAATAGATGCTTGACTCGTTCTGGTGAGTAACCTGCTTTCAATAAACGAGTAGCATAAGTATGACGAAAAAGGTGAGGATACACTTTAATGCCTGTCTTTTTACTCAACCGAGTAAACATGGTATTAATGACAGGGGCTTTCATGGGCATCCCTATTGCACCCTCCCAGATATTTACGAAAACATAGTTTGATTCCACTTCTGGGTACTCATAAATGAGATAATCGTTATACATTTGCAGAAGTTCAGGAATAACAGGAATGGTTCTTTCTTGTCCTTTTGCTCTGGCTTCATTACCGTGACGACGCTTTCTAACATGGATAAAGTAATCGCTACCATCTCCTATATCTTCGTGCTGTAATCCGAGTAATTCTCCCACTCTAATTCCTGTTCCATTGAGTAACAGGATTAGGAATTTATCTCTGAGTCGGTGACAGTTATTAACTAAAGTTTCGACTTGTTCATCTGTCAAACAACCAGGAAACTTTTTAGGTTCTTTGAGTTTAACTAATTTCTGTCGAGTTGGTTTAGACTTGCTAATGCCATCTAATAACCCTCTACGAGTTGTCCCCCTGGTAGTAATGAGACGGTCAAACTTTTTGGGGTCAATGTTTTTATGAGCGTCGTGGTACTCATAAAAAGTGGTTACAGCCGTTAGTGCCAAATTAATGCTGCGTTCACTGCGCTTTGCTTTAACAGGTTGCATAGACACGATGTTACTGGTATCTCCTACTCTTAACCAATGAACGAAGTCTTCTAAATCCGTTAACTGAACTTCTTTCCAGTCGAGGGTTTTACTTTGCAGGAACTCCCACCAAGCTTTTAAACCGTAACCGTAGGATTCGACGGTGTTGGGGGATTTTGTTCCTGATAGGAAGGTTAGGTAACGCTGAATTGGTTCTACCACTTGGTAATCCTCATCAAGCACTAACCAAATGATCTCCTGGGTATGAGGGTCGATGCCCTTTTGAAGACTTAAAGACATTTTACACCATATAGATACAAAAAAGTATTAAGATATAGTGTAACACTGTATAAAAAAAGGGGTCTTTGTTGTTGTTGTTTATTATATATTCTTTGTGTTAGATTACCTCTATCTACTCCAATCCAATTTTTAACTGATTCAGCATCAGGAACTTCCATTGATACTGATAACAAAACATACCAGATACCTCTTTTAGATTTCCATAACTTAAGACTGCCTTTCTTTGCTTCTTTAGTTATGATTTTGTCTAAGACATCAGCATGATTGGATTGATGAATAGCTAAAGGAACACGCTTTTTAACCCCTCTAATAATTGAGAAAGCAACTGAATAAGTATCACCTTTTTTCTCAATGCGCCATCCTTGATTGTTGACTTCAAGTGGCAAACACTTAAACTTCTTAACTTTAGTTGCAGCACAACTGTTGCGGATAGTTTGATTAATCCAACCCGACCCAATCTCAACATGATTAAAATCTTTGCTAGTATATTTTCTTCTATCCGTTTTAGGTATTTCTAAAAGCTGATTAGCAATGCCTGTGTTTAACTCAGTTAATCGGTCAAACTCTTGCGATTTGCATTGATTTAACCGATAAAAAGGAAGTTTAAGTGTCAGAGTTAAAATAGCCATGAACACATACTAACACATATCTTACACAAGTGCGCAAGATAAGATACAAATGGTTAAAACCATTCGAGTCACATTTCATCCATCGCTTGAAAAGACGATGGCTTTCATGCTCCCGTGTTCTCTAGGTAAGGCCTGCAAGATATCAGTTGATCAGTGATAGGTTTTCCAAACGTCCCAAACCAGGGATAATCTAGAATAAGATGTTTTTTCCGAGATCAAAATCATGCCGCTGCCTACCCATTTAATAACCCTTGAGGGAACACCGATTCCAGAAGAACAATTAAAAAATCAAGTAATCCTTTTTGTTAATGTAGCCAGTCAATGTGGCTTAACGCCTCAATATTCGGGTTTAGTTGAACTGGACAAACAATATAAAGAACGAGGATTTCAGGTCATTGGGGTTCCTTGTAATCAGTTCGGTCAACAAGAGCCTGGTAGTCCCGAAGAGATTAAAGATTTTACCAGTAGCAAATACGACGTTGAATTTACTCTACTCGAAAAACAAGATGTCAATGGAGCTAACCGCAGTCCCCTCTATCAATTCTTG
>NZ_PRLH01000086.1 GCF_003013815.1 Cyanothece sp. BG0011
TGGTGTCGTGGCTGATAATATTCGGGTTCATAGTGTGCGTTTACCGGGATTAATTGCCCATCAAGAAGTAATTTTTGGCGCACAAGGACAGATTTATACCTTACGCCATGATACCAGCGATCGCTCCTGTTATATGGCAGGGGTTTTACTCTCTATTCGTAAAGTGACTCAGTTAAAAAGTTTGGTTTATGGGTTAGAAAAAATCCTCTAAATATTAAGGTCTTTTAAAGCTAATCTAATTTGTTCTAACCGTCTACGATTAACCCCTAAATCAAACTTACTGTTACGGGACGTTGATCTTAATTCAATCATCGATAAGTTTGGAGGAAAATAAAATTCTATGTCATTCATTCCTCCAAAAAACTTTCCCTTTGCTTCTGCTAATATATAGTTATCTTGTGTTTCAACGACGTGAGTTCTGGGAACCACTGTTAAAACTTTTAACAAGATTTCTTTAGCCTGATTTTTATCAATATGGTAAACAATAGGAGCAATATAAGATTGACTGTCTTTCGGCCAACTCGACACACAAGCAACTTCAGACAAACAAGGTAATAAATGATCGTTAATAATGCGATCATTTCCTATTAAATCCCTTCCCTCAGCGATTGAGTTAATCATGAAAAAGCTGATTATTACGACTAAAATAAATGACAAAAAATGACGGATCATAATTCAATTAAGTTGATAATATTCAATACTGTTAACTTTCCCTTTCTGAGAAAAAACCTTTAATCAAAGCAACGTTAAAATTGCCATAACCATCGGTTACATGATTGAGGTGAGGCTGTAATTTTTCATGGACTTTGCCTAAAGCGTGAAAGGGAATAGAAGGACAAAAATGATGTTCCCCATGAAACGGCATATTCCACATCAATATTCTGATAGGTAAAATCGTCAAAGTTGTGCGAGTGTTGGCGAAAGGATTAGCATCTAAAGTACAGTCTGTATGTTCAGCGAGTAAAATAAATCTTAGTAGGGGTTGTCCTACCGCTAACGGTAACAGCCAACCTACGAAAAACCAAGCTTGTTGATAATAGAATGATACTGCGATCGCAGCTAAATAAATCAATAATTGTAGTTGCACAGAGCGTTGAATTTTCCCTTTAGTGGTTTCTCGAATATAAGGAAACCCTTGAAACTGTCCCGTAGCACACAGAAAATGGGTTTGTAGTTTGCCTAACCACCAAGGAATACCACTTAGTATCCAAACATATTCCCAGAGATTTGTCGGGGTTAAATCGGTTAATTCGGGGTCTTTATTTTCAATACGAGTATAACGATGATGCCAAATATGATAAAAACAATAAAAGGTACTATTATAAAATGACAATAATCCTGCAAACCAACCCACTATTTCATTGAGACGATGGTTAGCAAAAGCGGTATAGTGAACACATTCATGAAGGGCTGCAAACATCGATGCTAGACTAAATCCATAAATAATTAAACTAGGAATTTTAATCAAAAGATTGTCTATCCCTAACCAAAGATAACCACTAACAACAATGACGGTTAAATGTAACAATAACTGAAGTAAACCCTTGACGTTAGAGCGTTGATTGAGGTCGGCAAGTTCATCCTTAGAAAAAATAGCTTGAGGCGATAAATAAGCTTTAGACTGCTCTAAGTCCCGATCAAAATTTTGCTCTAAGGTAACGGGGTTTGACATTAGCTCGGACATAGAACGTAATGGGAATAAGGTATTTCTTTCTTTAGCTATGAGGTTAACACAAACCAAAGTTTTCAGTCGTATCCAAAATATCTAATCATCCCTATAGTTGTTTTTGTTCAATGTAATATATTTATTTTGTCAAGGTTAGTTTGCAAAACTTAATATATAGTATTTATGTATTGTCGAAGAAAAATTAATGCTCAAAGGGGAATTTAGAGAAACCAAAATATAAAAAGTCCCTATTTAAAAGGGTTTTAGGAATTTAAGTCTTATTTTTGAATAGAGTATGCCTAATATATTTTAAGATAGCATATTTTGAAAATTTACATAACTTCAAGGTTTCATTTTCAGGCAAATTTTAGGAAAATTGGGAAAACCGATCTTTTTGTAAAGAAATATGAAGGAGAACAACTAATTGATATAAATCATAACTGATACACTATATGATAAGTGTATCTAATCAATAAAGAAGAGAAAGGGGAAAACTAAAATAAGGTTTATTAATAAAATCTATTTAATATGTTATTACGAGGAAACTTAGTAACCTCCTAATAATAATAGACAATGTTATCGGTACTAAGGTAAGTATTCAGGGTCAAGAATTTTATCAATTTTAAAAGGACAATTTTCGGGAAAAGTGTTTAAAGAAAGTTCAGTTTCATCTGCTGCTTGTTTTCTTGCTTCTTGGTAACTTTCATCAAAAATTTCCTCAAAATATCGTTTTAAACTAGGACTATTTTTAAACGCTTTTAAGATGCGTCTTCTATGTTCTCGAATACTTCTGCGCCAACTTCCACTTTGTTTGCTAGGTTGATATTTCCATTTTAGTAAGTGCATTAATAGGACAATTAAGTTACTCTCTAAAGCATTTTTTTCACTTTTTCCCATGTCTTCTATTTCTTCGATTAAATTATGAATATCTAAGTCTGTTAATTTTCCCTCTCTTAATAACTGTGCGGTTTCTTCTAACCATAAATAATAATCTTTATCATATAAAGTTGTATTCATAATAATCTCTAGTTTGAATGAGTATCATTTTCATTTTCTAAGCTAATGCTAAAATTCTAACATGAAGCACTTAAATAAGTAGGGTGGGCATTGCCCACCCTACGTTAGTCGCCATAATATTTACTACTAAATCCTACTGATAATGGTGCGCCTTCATATTGACAGGATACACCTATTTTAAGTTTTCTCTTATGATCGTAATAAGTATGAAAATGAGTTTGTTTGCGAATCAGTTCTAATTCAGATGGGTTAATACTTAATACCCCTAAAATTGTCTCAGAATCAAAGGAACGATTAGGACTCCATGGGGCGGTTTTTTTAACTTCAATATCTACATAACTAATAAAATTTCCTTCTGCTTCTAAAAGCATATTAGCTTCTTCAGAATCAATAATAATATTGCCTATTTTGATTCCGTTTCCCTTTAACTGCTTTTTCTGCGTCAGTAA
>NZ_PRLH01000178.1 GCF_003013815.1 Cyanothece sp. BG0011
TGGTTAAAGTAATATCCTCCCAGTTCCATTTATTCTTAAGTCTCAAAGAACGTAAAAGCATCCAATTAGACCATAAGCTGGTTAATAACCATAAACTATAGGGTCGTGCTTCTTGGGAATAAATGACATAAAAAGGGGAAACAGCCAATAAGGCCATGGCTAACCATGCAACTATATTTAATTCAAATAATTCTTTACATAATAAATATAAAACTAAGCAAGAAATGATACTCAATATTGCTGAGAGACTTCTTGTAACAGTCACTGAGTTACCAAATAAACTAACCCACAATTTGACCAGTAAAAAATATAAAGGTGGTAATTGTGCTTCTTCTTTAGCTAATCCGTAAATTGTTCCGATAGGGTTATTAAAGAAATGAGTTTTTTTGATATTTATGTAAATCTTCTGAACTAAGAATACTACCATTATACAGATTTTTGATAACCTCTTCTTCTGTATAACCAGACACTCTTAAAGATGTAAAAACCTCATCTTTCCAATAAATTCTATTTTCTAAATTAATCAATCGAACGATTATACCTAATATAATAATGAAAACAATGATGATTTTAAAAGTTTGCTTCAATAAAGTAGTTTTCATAGTCAATATCGTACTACTTATCTATAAGTAAAATAATAGACAAAATAAGCAATTAGGGATAGGATTTTAGAAGTTGTTAAGGGTTTGGCAGCACTGTTGTAACACAACATAAGAATCCTTAAAACTATTTTTTGCTTTTTCTAGTAGATGAGGAGAGATGGAAAAATTAAGGGGTCTTGGCTTTCTGATAATACGGCCAGAACGAATATTCTCTTTAAAATCTCCTATATTACGCTTGCCTGTGGTCTTTAATATTTGATAGTTTTCA
>NZ_PRLH01000182.1 GCF_003013815.1 Cyanothece sp. BG0011
GACTCAATTGCCCCTTGAACGGAACCTGGTGTTTTGCGTAGTTTTCTTTCAATTTTAGCAGCTAAAAACTGTAAGGGTTGTGGTAAATACCGTGACCATAAAGGAGGATATTTCCATATAAGAGGAATAGGAGACAATTGAGCAAATCGTTTTCTATCAACTAAATACGCCCTCATACTAAAAAATTTGTGACCATAAAAGCCTCTATCATCTTTATAAAAATTGGGTGGATGAATAATTTTGCCTTCTGGATGAGGTGGCCCACAAAAAGGTCGAATAGTAGCAATGTTTGGCACAGAATCCATCAAGTTTATCCCTTCTGTAATCCAATCAAACCCTGGATCTTGATGCAAGAGCATATCAGCATCAAAATGTAAATAATAATCGCTTTTTGCTGCTTCAATACAGTACAAAGAAGCATAAACCGTTGACCCTTTCCAGTTATGGGTATGATTAAGCATTTTGGGAGCTTGTTCAGAGCCAAAATACTTTTCATAAATACTTTTAATTAGCTCTGGATGATAATCAATTTTATCCACCCTGTCCATGATTTTTTCATCTATCAAAGTTTGACAAGCTTGCTCTAATTCTTCTTGACTTCCTGTATCATATCGATAACGTTTATCCCCTATAAGTGGGGCTGTATCCATGGCTAAAACTCGCTCAACAAACGGATAATTACAAGAACGAACTAAATGGGAAATGGTTTGCAGCATATAAGGAACATCAGTTCTTGCTACAAGAATCCAGAGAGATACAGGGGGTTGAATTGGTTTATGGTTATTCATTGGGTATTTACTCACTAAGGTTGGCTTTTGATTTTTTCTAAATCACTTTTTGAATAATATTGATTCACTAATTCTTTAATAACCTTAACATCTTGTTGATTCATCTTTTCATATCTTTTTTGGTCTAACCTGATTTTTGCTAAGTGGCTTTCTATATTTTCTGATGTTAGTAAAACCCCAAACTCATCAGGAATAAAATGTTTTTCATCTTCATAATTAAAGACTGTATTTAATACTAAATCCCCTAAAGGTTTACTAAAATGGGAAGATTCATAATACCACTGCATTTTTCGTCTTTTTGTCTTGAGACTCTGGAACTGTTTCCGTTGTAAAATTATTGTAACCGCTAAAATCCCAAATGGGT
>NZ_PRLH01000180.1 GCF_003013815.1 Cyanothece sp. BG0011
AGCAGCGCGATCTATGGGGCATTCTTTAAAAGTTCATTGCGAAACTTATAGAAGATGGATTGATGAGAATACGTATAAAAAAGTTTATCAAAAAATGATAAACCAGGTCGATAGACCAACTCTTTATAACTTAACATAAATGGAGTAATTTATTATGTTAGAACTAACTGATCATGAATTTGACAAAATCGAGGGTAGATGGTTTTGTAAAAAATGTAGACAAAGCTGGAAGTCTAAAACTAAACTTCTTTGTCCCGGAGTAGTCGCTTATAACGTACCGCCAAAAAATTCAATTTCAGATAAAGACTTAGAAGGGCAAAATCTTAGATCGATAAGTGAACCCATGGGAGCAAAATATTACCGCTCTACGGGTGAATGGGTGTATTATTATGATTCGGACTCAGTAAAAACAGAAGCCATAGATCCTGATTTTCCTCCTATTTATCAATATGAAAATAGAGGTAATTTAAAATTATCATTTGAGTTAAAACCCTTAAATTTAAAAGCAACTGATAATACTAAAAAGTCTGGAGCTATTTGGTGGTATGACAAAGAAATCAAAGACTACTATTGGATGTTTTTATATGATATTAATGATTGTGAGATAGATGATCCTAGCCTTCCTCCTGTTTATTCATACAACGGAAGAAAAGCTTTCAACTTATTTTTTGAAAAAGAATTGAAAATCAAAGGCTTAATTCCTTCTAAAAATGCCAAGCCTCAAGGGATTGTAGCTTGGTGGGGTGATCACGGTTTTTACTGGAGGAAATTGTACAGAGAAGAAGATTGTGATCGGTATATTGGAGATGTATTTTTAACGAAAACACGGGTTAAAAAGCAGTATTTATTGTCAGAAGGATGGGTTAAAAAGATAGGATTACCAGACAAAGTAGAAGACAATCCTAGGTATAAAAATTCTTACCCCATGTCTCTATACAGTAGACAACGAATTGAGAAATTTTTAGTCGATAACATACAAGAATATGGAGAATGGTTAGAAAAACGAGAGAAGTATGTGGAAAACTATAACAAAAATAAAGATAAAATTCAAAAATCTATGTTACAAAGAAAACAATGTGAATCATGTTTAAGAGGAGAATATTATCGATCTCCTACAGGACGACAATTTTTATGCGTTGTTCACGCTTACGAAATACCTTATCCTTGCCCTGATCATCTAGAAAAATGAACAACTTCAAAAAGACTCAAAAATACTTGAAAGCAACTGAAATTCTCTCTATTAATCACTCAACTCAAAAAGAACTTTATTCAGAGTTAAACCGTCTCGGATGGTGGTGGAATTCTAAAGTTAAAGAATGGGAAAGGAATCAAGAATTAGCCGATCCACCGATGGAAGGAATGAAAATAAGAGTATGGTCAAACTCGGAAAACATAGAAGATTATGCAGAAGAAATTAGTCAATTATTAAGAGAAAATGGATACAAAATTATTGATAAATCTGAACCTTATCTTTGCCGTCCTCCTAAACAAAATGAAAGCAGAATCTATCTAACGGTCATCTAACAACAATTCTAAGCTTTCTATTGTACCATAAGGCAATAATCATAGGTATAAAAACAATGAAATTGTAGAATAAGTGTAACTCTATTCTAGGAAACCAAATTTGACCAATACTAATGGGAGTAGAAGAATTCAAAAAGTTAACTTTCAATAATTCTTGACTCAACAATATAGCGTGTTCAAAATGATGATAAAACTGAAACCATAAAGCTAATGACCACCAAAAAGAAGCTTTTTTAGTGGTCATTTTTGACTGAAAAACCCATAGCCCAATTAACATCAATAAAGCGTAACCGTAATGTAACCACTCAGACCGCATTAACCAAGGATTAAGCAAACCTAGTAACCCCAAACAATCAGGACGTTCCCAATGAAATAACCATAACTGCATTATTTGGGCTATGTGTTCCAAAAAATGGAAGAAAGTTATAAAAAGGAAGTATTGCATTTAGTAAAATCTAATTTCAATTGTCCGGGGCTTATATTCTTAATTCTACCATTAACCCCCCTGTGTGCTTGTAAATGACACCCACTACACAACGCTTTGAGATTAGAAATATCATTGTTAGAGGGGTCATAATCACAATGATGAACTGTTAAAGTAAATTTTGCTCTTTCGCTATTAGTTAACAGATCAGTATTGTCCCCTGGTTTAATACATTCTAGCCCACATTTTTCACACTTCCAATTATTTAGCTCTTTAACCCAGAAGGCTATCTTATCCCAGTTTTTGGGGTATCTATTTCGATCCATTGGCATAATTTTCACCCGTGAATTGTTTATAAATTATAATACATTCTTTAGAGTTTAAAGCAGAATAATTAAGTCTTGTTGGTTTATTTTTTCTCTCACTTAATACCTCTTTAATTCTATCTTTTATTGCTGGAAATTTACGGCTCAAAATATTGATTTTTTTTCGTTTTTCTTGAAGTGGTAAAGAGTCGAAACCGTATAATATTTCGTTCTCAATTTGTTTCAATATAGGTGATTCGCTGCGATCAACTTGTTTAACAGTTTGTTCAACACTGTTTGACGAAGATGATACAGCTTCTTTTAAGTCTTTTAGCTGCAAGTAAATATCAGCTATCTCTAAGTTAATCCGTCTAATGGTCCCATCATCTTCAATCACTTGCTCTATTGACTCTTTTTCTTGAATAATGGCTAATCTTACTTGTTCTACATCTTGTTTAACACTGTCTAACATTTCTGACTTGAAAGCTTTTAGCCGATAACTCAAAAACTGTTTCAGATCGGATAAAAGCTCGTCTCTTAGCTGTTTTTTCTCGTCTCCTGATACTTGACTATCAGATTCTTTGCTGTCTGGATTAAGCCCTTTCTCTATCAATTCTAGCAAAGTGGCTGTTTTATCGTAGTCACCTTTCCCTCTTGGATTATTTTCTTTTCC
>NZ_PRLH01000091.1 GCF_003013815.1 Cyanothece sp. BG0011
CATCAAATCTACCTTTACGGAGAAATTCAGGGGGAAACTTAGAAATATCATTCGCAGTTGCTACGACAAAAACCGTATTTTCTTTTTCTTGTAACCAGGTTAAAAAGCTACCAAATAATCTTTTTGTTACGCCACCATCTCCCTCAGTTCCACCAATTCCTGCAAAGGCTTTTTCGATTTCATCTATGTAAAGAATACAGGGACTAACCGCTTCAGCTATTTTAATGGCTTGTCTAAAATTTGCTTCACTTTCTCCTACATATTTACCTAATAATTTACCAATATCTAACCGTAATAAAGGAACTTCAAACAGTCTAGAAGTGGCTTTTGCGACTAAACTTTTACCACATCCAGGCATTCCTACCAGCATGATTCCTTTGGGAATATCTACCCCATATTCTCTGGCTTTATCTAATTGTTTAAATATTTTTGCTTTCTTCTTAAGCCAAGATTTAAGGTTATTTAATCCGCCAATAGCGTCTATGGTTTCTTTAAAATTAACAATCTCTAAACTGCCAGTTTTTTTGATAATTTGTTCTTTTTCTTGGATAATAAGTTTTTTTTCACTGATATCAATAGAACCTCCATTATCATAAGCTAAGTATAATATTTGTTTGATTTCAAATTCACTCAATCCTTTACAAGATAATGCTAATTCTTCAACTACATCTTTCTCTATGGTAAATTCCCATTCTTGAGCAAATTTTTGTATAATTTGTTCAATTTGAACTTGTTGAAGCAAGGGAAAATCAAAGACGGTAATTAATTTTTCTAGTTCCGTAGGGATCACTAATTTACTCGCAACAATAAAAATTGTGGTTACAAAATCTTCTTGTTTTGGATTTAATGTCTTCAAAGCGATAGCTTTAAGTAAAGCAATTATTTTCGGATCTTCTAAATGGAAATGAATATCTTTAAGGACTAAAAAGTTTTCTTCTTCTGTTTCATAAAAAGGGGTTAAAAAAGTGGCTAAGTCTTTTGTTTGATTATAATCTTGACGATTTTTCCATTGAAAATCAACATACCCAAACGCATCATTATATTCGTAGATTTCTGGTGTATCTGGAAAAACCTCTGCAACTTCTTGAATGAGAGCATCTACGGCACTAAAATCAAAATGATTGATATAAATAATGGGTCTTAAAGCATTGACATAAGAAGCTAGTTTTTCTTTAGTTTTGTTCATTGTCTTAGAATTTAGGGGATTTTTGAGATGATTAATTGTTTTAGTAGTATTTAGTTATTATTTCGATAATTTTTTACATTTGGTATAATCCCTGATCTCTTTTTAGTATGCTCTTAATTCATTGAATTTAGTATGATCAGTAATCGTCTTTTAGTATTCTTTTAACTTATCGCAAATAAAACCATGATAAAAGTAAGCTTCACCATAGTCAGAATTTAGTTCAATGGCTTTAGTAAAATCAGCACGTGCCTTCGGGTTT
>NZ_PRLH01000056.1 GCF_003013815.1 Cyanothece sp. BG0011
GCCAACAAATAAACCGACCAGCGGGAGACAACTTACACGAGTTGACATTGTGTGTAGATTAATTTAAACTAGGGAAAGTATTAATAGTGGTCGAACTAATGCTTACATTAACTTACGAATTTAAGCTAATCCCAAATAAGCAACAAATTGAGGTAATTGAACATACTTTAAATGTTTGTCGCTCCGTCTGGAATTATGCTTTAAGAGATCGTAAGGACTGGCTAAGTTCTAGAAAATCCCCTGTTAATTCTTGCTCATTAATTCAGGAATATATTATTTCTCCTGACGTACCTTACCCTAATTATCACAATCAAGCTAAAGCATTAACAAAGGCCAAGAAAACTAATGACATACTCAAATCAGTAAACGCTCAAGTTTTACAACAAGTCTTGAGGACTTTAGATAGAGCTTTTGCCGATATGCAGTCCAAAAAGTTAGGCTTTCCGCGCTTTAAAAATAGGGATAGAATGCGGTCTTATGTATATCCTCAAATGCTAAAAGATTGTATTAAAGGTAACGAAATTAAATTACCACACCTAGGATGGGTAAAGTTTAGAAAGTCTAGAGAAATACCTGATGGGTTTGAGTTAAAACAAGCTCGCATTGTAAGGAGAGCTAATGGTTACTTCATGATGCTTTCTTTACAGTTAGATGTTAATATTCCTGACGTTTCTTTTCATGGACATCCTTTAGGTATTGACTTAGGTTTAGATAAATTCTTGGCTACTTCCGATGGTGAACTTGTGGATAGACCTCGATTCTTAAATCGACTACATCGTAAGCTGAAATTGCTACAGCGTAGATTAAGAAATAAGAAAAAAGGCTCTAATAATAGACACAAGTTAAACAAAAAGATAGCTAGATTACATCAACGAATTTCTGATACTCGTAAAGACTGGCATTTCAAGTTAGCTCATCGTCTTTGTGACCAATCACAATCAATATTTATTGAAGATATTGATTTTAGGTCATGGGCTAAAGGAATGTTATCTAAACATTGTCTTGATGCTGGTTTTAGACAATTCATAACCATTCTTAAATGGGTAGCATGGAAAAGAGATGTTTTTGTTAATGAAGTTGACAAGAATTTTACATCTCAAATTTGCCCTAATTGTGGGTTTCATACTGGTAAGAAAACCCTTGATGTTAGAGAGCATAATTGTCCTGAATGTGGGTATAAAACCCACCGAGACGTGGCAGCAGCGCAAGTTATCAGAAATCGTGGTGTAGAAGAATATGCGCTAGGGCATAGCGTATCTGAAAATGCCTGTGGAGATGATGGGACGGGGGCTTTGCCTAGTTACCAATCTGTGAAGCAGGAAATCTTAAGCGCGAGTTTAAGAATCCCTCGTTATAGCGACGTAGGAGCTTAACGAGTGGAGTATGTCAAATAACCATCCCATTGATCCATATTAAAGATCCCCTGGTTAGGACGAGGATCAACATCGTATTGAGCCATCATAATTTGTTGTGCAATAATATTCCAAGAGGCTGAACTATTCGATAATTGGGACTGTAACCATTGTTCTTGTTGGGTTCCCAATAAGTTTATTGTTTCACTTTTAACTTCTTGACAACGAGGTTTTGCCCCATCTCCACAGGGTTGATCACTCCGATATTGTCTCGTATCCAATACCATTAACTTTCCTAAGTTTCCTAGATCAAAGCTTCGATATAGGGTGATGTCTTCCCCTGGTTGGAAAGCAACACGGATAGGAGTATGTTCATAATAAGCTTGATAAGCTGCTTTGCGTCTAGCTTGAAACGCCTCTAAACTTTGATTATCTTCTGGATTTAGGTTAGCGTAATTATTGTCAACTTCGTGATCATCCCAAGTCATGATCCAAGGAAAGCGATGATGAGCAGCTTGTAAGTTAGGATCACGCTTATATTGAGCGTAACGGTTACGATAATCTTCTAGGGTTAAACAATCCTTTCCTTGATGTTGACGAACAGGCTTTTTATGACCCGATCGCTCATAAATATAGTCTCCTAAAAACACCACAAAATCAAGGTCTTCTCTAGCTAGATGTTTATGAGCAACATAATAACCATTTTGCCAGTCTTGACACGAAGCAAAAGCAAAACTTACCTTGTCAACGGAAGTATTGGGGTTAGGTAGGGTTTTTGTTCTAGCGATCGCACTTTGATAGTCCCCCACTTGAAACTGATACCAGTACACTTGATTTGCGTCGAGTTGAGTCACATCCACATGAACAGAATGACCTAATGCTGGGGTAGCCATAACCGTCCCTTGACGGACGATTTCGGTCATTTTCGGGTCTTTAGCGACTTTCCATTGAACAGGAACCCTTTTATTAGGCATTCCGCCCCCTTTTAGGGGATCAGGTGCTAATCTTGTCCAAATTATCACGCGATCGCTTAGAGGATCTCCCGAAGCGACTCCGAGGGTGAAAGGAGAGTTCGAAAAGTCTGGGATAGCAGCAGCTTGAGTGTTTAATTGATCCCTAATAATTAAACCCGAACTTAAAAGGGTTGTGATTAAAAAGTCTCTTCTTTTCATGGTTGGATTAAACTTTTTTGTTTAGACAAAATATAGCAGTTTACGGAATCATCATTGCATACAAAATACAGCGAATTGCGACAAGCGTAAAACTCATATCTTGCACCTTCGATAACACCCCCCACACCCCCCACACCCCCCTTTATAAGGGGGGCAGGGGGGGTAGGGGGCAGGGGGGTGTAGGGGCAGGGGGGTAGGCAAGAGGCAATAGTATTTTATTTTCAGGCTAACTGCTTCAGGATTGACTGTCTTCTTTTCAGCTATTAAGTTATCTTGTAAGGCGTGCAAGATGTCAGTAAAAGACAAAAATTGATAGGGGCATAATATATTATGCCCCTATCAATTTTATTAAGTTATTAAGTGGCAAGATTAGTAACGCTTCATTGCCCGTGACATTTCCCTTTGATCTTGACGACGTTTAACGGTTTCTCGTTTGTCATGGAGTTTTTTACCTCGTCCTAAGCCAAGGCTCACTTTTACCCAACTTCCTTTAAAATAGAGTTTAAGTGGCACTAACGTTAACCCTTTTTGCTCTATTTTCCCAATCAATTGACTAATCTCTTTTCGATGCAGTAGCAATTTACGGGTACGCTTCGGATCGTGATTGAAATATTGACTACTGCCTTGGTAGGGAGAAATATGAACATTGGTTAACCAAGCTTCGCCATTTTTGATGAAGGCATAGCCATCAGCCAAGTTAACCCGTCCGGCACGAATAGACTTAACTTCTGTTCCCACCAGTTCAATTCCCGCCTCATAGGTCTCTAGAATTTCATAGAGAAAGCGAGCTTTACGATTATCACTAATAATTTTGATAGCTTTTTTTTCATTTCCCATAGCCTTTCTAGGCTAACATTTTTTTAAACTTTTAGCAATATCAAATAAAACAGGTTTAAGCCCCTAGGGGATAGAGGCTCAAAACCCATGTAGGTTAATCGATGAGAGCATTTAACAAGACATCGGTCAAAGACATCCCTTTCATATCATCCACGGTGACCGTATCAACGATATCAAATTTCGCCCCAGCCGATTGAAGATCGTCATCTAATGCCTTATAAAAACGAGTTGCGCTTTTATCCGTTCCCACTTGAATAAAGGAAATACCTAACTCATCTTCTCGATCAACTTTCTGAGACGCATCCATTATCAAACTGATCACGGCCTTGCGATCGGTGGGTTCTCCATCCGTAATAACAATAAAGGTTTCTCCATTGGCTTGTGTTGTCCCGGCTGCTTTGCGTTCAAAATAGTTGTTTAGACCATCTTCTAAAACGGCAGCTAAGTCCGTTTGTCCCATGGGTTCGTTTTCTTCGTACACTTTGGTCACCTTATCCGATGTGACGTTATCGTACCGTCTAAAACGACCAGAAAATAGATAGACTGTAATCCCATCAGGATCAATTTCTTCGCACTTTTTCGCTAAGGCTAAGGTTGACTCCTGGGCAATTTGCCAACGGGTTTTGCCCTCAGGACCATCAGAAGTAGCCATACTGCTGCTTTTGTCGATCATCAGGGTGTAATCCCGATTTTCGATACGTGAGTCTCCTGACATATCTTAAAACAACCTCCTAATAAATCTTACATCATCTGAATGACTCTGCTTTCTAGCCTATTATGACCTTTGAGAATTACCCACAAATATCCTGATTTTCATCATAATTGAAACGACCCTGGAAGGATTTGAAGTTAGCGATCGCTGACATAAAATCCTTCAATTGTAAAGTCATATTGCGACACTTTATAAAAATCTTTAAATCTTGTCCTTTTAGCCATGATTGTTATTAACGTAGAACATCAGAAGCAGCTAAATTGTGGAAATTTTTATAATGGACAAAGAATCTCAAAAATACCGTATGGTTTGCACCCTAACCTTCGGTGATATTTACGGTCAAATTATTGTGTGGTTAATTGTTATTTTCTTAACCTTAGCCAGTGTTCTAGGATTATGGAGTAGCACTCGTCAAATTTACGCCCTCGCTGTGGTGGGACTGGTTTTAGTCTTGTCTTTACCCTTCTTACTGTTTGCTTTCGTTACCACTTTACTCAATCATATTGAGTTCACTCCCCTCGAAGCAACAGAAAGCACTCGTTCTTCTTCTCGTAGAAAAATCAAGGCCAACCAACAACCTGCCGAAGCAGCCGGCTAATTTATGATTGTGGAAACGTTCAGCGTTTATGGGTTAAGTGAATCTTAAAGTAGCAATAAGATAAAGATGAGTTTTAACTAATGAGGGTTAAGGATTTTATTTTCCTTAATCCAAAACCCTAATTATACTCATTTTTTAACAAAAGCTCACAGTTCTAACCCATGCTCTCTGACGAAACGTTTCCACTCAGTGATCCTGATTAAGCCTAAACCGTAAAATTTTTGTTTATTTTTATTTAGTTCCGTCTCAACCTTCGACATAATGAAGTTAGTCAAGGTAAGGACAACTAAAAATTAAGGAACATTGAGGGCTTAGGTCTTTTCTAAGTTAACCTTTTGTTTTTGTTGCTTAACCTTTTGGACAACTCAAGGGAGAATTAATATTCTCTTGAAGATAAGCATTAATGAGCGGAAAATGCTCATCTTGTTCTTCCTTAAAACTGAACGAATCACTCTTACCCTTAGCTCTATTTTAACTGGGCTACGGAAGTAATATCTTTGAAAACCTCTACCAATATTTGGAGAGAAAATAATGAATATGTTTAATACTTTAGCACAGTTTTCTCAAATCGCCATCGGCACTGTAACGTTGGGAATAACTACCCTCGTTTTTATTCCTTCTGTTAGCGCGCAAACTGAGATTATTACCGACCCTAAACCCTTAGAAACCTATACAGGAACCCGACAAGATTTAGAGGGAACAGAATCAAGAACCAGGGCTGAAAGCTTAGCGGTAGGGGGAGAATATCCTCGCAATATTGAGATTCCTTCCCTAGAACCTGATAAAAATTCCCTTGAAGCTAAAACCGAGGCTCTCAACGAAACTTTAGAAGACCGCGATTACAATTTAGGGGATGTCAAACGACCCACTTATCGAGTTCCTTTGATTAATTTTTAAACATTAAAACATTATAAAAATCGGTTCAATAGCCGCCAGAACTTATAAAGTAATATCAATTTTTGTTAAAACTTATTGATTTCTGGCGACTTATTGCTATCAATTTATAAATTTTTTTTACAATAAAATTATTGAATGCTGACATTTCGCTTCAATTTGGATAATTATTAATCACCCATAAGAGACTCGCTATAGATAGATAACTAACAATTAAGCGGAAAAAAGCCTATTAGCTGAATCGGAGAAAGCAGTCATGAAAGAGAGACAATTATTTACTAACTATCTTAAAAATCAACGAAATTTTCAAGGAGCTAGTTTACACCAAGCCAACTTAGAAGGGCTTAATTTACAACGAATTAATTTAAGTCGTGCAGACTTAAGTGGAGCCAACTTAAAAGAAACCGATTTAAGTGGTGCTTGTTTAGCTCAAGCCAATTTAACCGATGTGGACTTAACAAAAGCTCATTTAGTTGGGGCTAATCTCACAGAAATTAACCTCATTGGAGCCGATTTAACCGGAGCCGATTTAACTGGGGTTGATTTAACAAAAGCGGACTTACGTTGTGCTAATTTACATAACGCTAATCTCAATAAAGCTAAACTCCAAGAGGTCAATTTAGATGGGGCAGATTTAAGCGGAGCGAAGCTTTGCGGTGCTACGATTATTAACACTGATTTAAGTGTAGCTGATACCCAAGCAATATCTTTAGATAACACTGAAAAATGTGAATCAGAAGAACCGTTATCAGCAACATCAGCGAATTGGGTGAGTTGGGCTGGTTAAATTTAAGTTAAATTCAATCTAAAAAAGATTTAAAAATCTCTTGGTAAAAAACAGGAGATTTTTTTATCCCAATAAAAGAAAAACCAGAAATACAAAAATTTTGACCATGCTAGTCACTCAATCGATACAAATTATACGAGATCTGCTTTAGATAGTATAGTATCAAGTCTCGAAGCAGGGAGAAGGGAGCAGGGAGAAGGGAGCAGGGAGCAGGGAGCAGGGAGAAAAAACGTTACTCTACTAAAATAAGCGGATTTGGTATTAGGATGATTCCTAAATATAATGGTCGTTATTCAGGGCGAACGCATCTTAAATATTTTGATATGAGGCCTTTAATTCTAATTAGCGATCGCGGCCAGAAAAGAAATTTTGGCAACCCCCTTGACCATCATCATGACTGAACCCTATTTATGCCTAAATTTGGCGGACTCATTTCCGAATTTAATTAGGGGAAGAGTTAAGCTATTGTAAATCGGAGAAATTGGTAGCAAGTAATAAGGAATTGGATCAATGATTAAGTATCGGGTTTCACCACTATTAAGAGCTTGGTCAATCAAAATGTTTTTCTGATTTAAACTAAAAATTTTAATGCCTTTGCGCCACAATCTTTGGAATAAATAGGCAGCTTGAATTTTTAAAACTTGACGCTGCTTATCTCTGTCTAGATATCGATACAAGCTAAATTGAGATAAAGTCCGGATTTCTTCAAGACTAGGAATCTTAAAAACTTCACAAAATTGAGGACTAAATCCCAACTTGGTATTTCCCAAAGTTCTGTCACCCTTGACCCTTTGCATAAATAAAACTTGCTTGAACAAGGAACTTGGAGAGCTAATTTGGACATAGAGATAGACTGGACAAATCTGGAGGAGAGCTTTTTGGTCATTATTTAGTTGCTTTTTAAATTTCTGGGTAAGTTGAAGACTTCGGTAGAATTGTTTTCCCAAGTCTTCTGCTAAAGGTTTCATTTGCGAACATTTAAGTGCCAAATGAGAATTGGGAAAAATTCCTAGCTTAGAGTCCTCTTTGCCCAAAATATAAATACCGCTCTTAATTTTGTCAGGAGAAGGGTTAATATTATATTCAGTTTTATTACTCTCCAGGTTGATAATGAAAGATTGTAACCTGTTAATAAATTCTGTTAGAGTTCCATACTCAGAGCTTAATCTGTCATAAATACTGTGAGCAAAATGAAGAGATATTTGACCTATGATTAGTTTTTTGGTAGTGATTCCCATCTAGTTAAAACTTTACTTTATAATGAATTTAACTCTGATGGTGGTGTATCTTGATACAAAATTAGTTAGTAAGATGTAATGAAATTAAAACCGAAAATAACGCTTATTGACCATTTTGAGCAATTGAGTGACCCAAGAGTTGATAGAACTAAAGACCATAAGCTGATTGATATTATTGTTATCGCACTGTGTGCCATGATTTGTGGGGCTGATAACTTTGTGGCCATGGAAACTTACGGAAACTCAAAATACGAATGGTTGAAGCAGTTTTTGGAATTAGAGAGCGGAATCCCCTCTCACGACACTTTTGCACGGGTGTTCGCTCGAATTGACCCAGATGAATTTGAAAAATGTTTTCGCGATTGGGTTAGTTCAGTCGCGGAATTGATGCCAGGAGAAGTGATCAATATTGATGGAAAAACAGTAAAGCATTCAGTCAATAAAGCAGAGGGAAAAAAAGCGATTCACTTGGTAAATGCTTGGGCATCTGAACAAAGATTGGTTCTTGCACAACAAAAAGTCCACGAACGGACGAATGAAATTACGGCTATTCCCCATCTCATCAAAGTTTTGGAACTTAATGGATGTTTAGTTACCATCGACGCAATGGGGACTCAAACGGATATTATTGAAAATAGTCTCCATTGGGTTTTGGATGTGTCTTTTTCAGAAGATGATTGTCCTGTATATAAAGATAATGCCCCTGAGAATTTAGCTATGGTTAGACAGATATCTCTTAATCTTCTCTCAACTGAAAAAACTGCTAAAATAGGGGTAAAAAATAAACGACTCAAAGCAGCTTGGGATGATAAATATCTGGCTAAAGTTTTGGGTATTTAATATTAGCGATTGCCACTATTAAAATAGCCCAATAGCTTATGACAATGATCTCGGTGTGAGGTCAACAATCACATGGCTATTTTTTTCCTAAATTGTCTTATAAACCAGATTTTTTCCTTTGGTAAAAGTTTTTGGAAGTGTTTTTCAAATTACCTGGTAATTGGAAACCTTCAACACATTATAACTCACTTTTGCTAACATTTTAGATGCGTTTGCCCTGGGTCGTTATTTTGTAGTTCTATAAGTTTCTTAAATGTTTTCCGACTCGTAAAGCGTTGGCAATAATGGTTAGGGTGGGATTAACACTCGCACTTGAGGGAAAAAAGCTGCCATCAACCACATACAAATTCTCAACATCATGGGTGCGACAATTGAGATCAAGTACAGAAGTCGTCGGATCTTCTCCAAAACAACAGGTTCCGCAATGGTTAGCCGTAACTTGAACTGGGATTTCGCTACGGGGATAAATACTACTTCTTTTAAACAGAGAATGTTCCAGGGTTTTTTCGACTTGTTTTAACGTGCCGATCCAACGATGAACTAAGCGATCATGAGATTCAATGTTGTTAGGAGTATAATCGATGTACAATTTTTCTCCTTTAAGTCTGACTCGATTATGATGATTGGGTAAGGTTTCAGTTTGTACCCACCAACCAATAGAACGCTTGGCTAACTGTTCTAGGGCAATATCGGGGACGAGTTTGGCTAAAACCGATAAAATAGGCGGAGATTCAGCAAAAATAAGCTCTTGGAGTAATCCCCCTGTATTTTGGATGTGACCCATGGGATAGGGAAACTCGCCCTCTCCCCAGTAAAAATCATTGAGATAAACGGTTCTCGGAAATTTGCCAGAATTAGGGGTGGTACTGAGTTGTACCATAGCTGTCATCAGGGGTTTCATCAGATTGCGTCCCACCTGATCAGAACTGTTGGCAAGTCCATTCGGATGTTTTTCATTAGCAGAACGCAAAAGTAGCGCAGCGGAATTAATTGCACCACAAGCTAAGACGACGACATCAGAAGAAAACAGATATTTTTGTCCCTTTATCTCTGTTTCTACTGATTTTACTTGAGTTCCTGAAGCGTTCGTGTGTAAACAAACCACTTTAGCATCGGTTTTTAGGGTAACGTTAGGAAACCCTAGCACTAGACTAATGCCAAACACTTCTGCGTCTCCTGTGGGATCATCGGTTTGACGGGTTAAGGATAAAGGTAGAGTAGCAGGGTGTAATCCAAGGGTGGCGATCGCATCGACAATTTCTTGAATCGGGGGTTCATGATTGACCGCAGGATAGGGATAATCCATACTACGGAGAGGATCAGTCGGATCTTGACCTGATTTTCCGTGAACTTTGTAGAGTTGTTCAGCTTCGGTGTAATAGGGTTCAAAATCTTGGTATTTTAGGGGCCATTCTGGGGAAATCCCGTCTTGGTGTTGGACGGCTTCAAAGTCTTTTTCCCGCATCCTTAAGAGGGCTGCGCCGTAGATTTTAGTATTGCCACCCACAGCATAATTAGTTTGAGGAGAAAAGGGTTCCCCTGCATTGTCGTACCATTTTTCGGATGGATGATACCATTCTCTTTTAAAAACATCTACGTTGCTTCTATTTTGGTCTTCTAGGGGCATAAAATTACCCCGTTCTAAAATCAATATTTTTTTTCCAGTTGAGGCTAATTTATAGGCTAAGGTTCCGCCACCTGCTCCAGTTCCAATGATAATAATATCATAAGTTTGATCATCAATAATCATAATGAATTCTACCTGTACGAGATTATTTATACTGAGTCAACGGTCGTTGAACTCTACTGCCAAAGATAAAGCAGGACAAATAAGATAATCCAAATAACATCAACAAAATGCCAAAATAAGGAAGTTGCCATAATCCCAAAATGCCCTGTATCATAATTACCTGGAATAAAGGAACGACCTAACATAATGCCTTGCAAAAGAATTCCTGTAAAAACGTGCAAACCGTGAAACCCTGTTAATAAATAAAACATTCCTCCAAATACACCAGAAGTAAAGCCAAATTTTAACCCATGCCATTCAATGCCTTGACCAACTAAAAAGTAAGTTCCCATTGCCATAGTTGCTAAAAGAAATACTCTAAAACCCCATAATTTATGACGTTCCAAAAATTGCTCAGCAACATAAATAACAAAACTACTAGACACTAAAATTACTGTATTAATGGCAGGTTCTTTAATTTCTAATCCTGATACTCCAGTAGGCAACCAGTCAACGGTCGTTGTTTTATAGATAATATACCCTGCAAAAAAACTCAGAAAAATGATACTTTCTGATAACAAAAACACAATAAAACCAAACAGACTATTAGCTTGTTCATCATGTTCATATTCTTGACTAAGATGATGCTCTAAATGGTGTAACTTTTCTGAGCTTAAAGAACTATCCATAATTCAATTTTTCTCCTAATTATTCAGATTTAACATGACCATTTGCAGTCAACGGTTCAGATTTTCCATAACTATAGGGTTCGGAAATAACAATAGGAATTTCCTCAAAATTCTCAACATCTGGAGGTGAAGTGGTTAACCATTCCAAACCAATAGCGTGCCAAGGATTATCCCCTGCTTCTTGACCTTGTATCCAAGAACTAACCATATTTAAAATGAAGGGTAAGGTAGACATTCCTAACAAAAAGCCCCCTAAACTTGCTATCACATTCCAAAAGGTATATTGAGGGTCATAGGAAGACACACGACGCAACATTCCTTGTAACCCCAAGGGGTGCATCGGTAAAAAATTGAGATTGGTTCCAATAAAAGCTAACCAAAAATGTAACTGACCTAAGCCTTCGTAATACATACGTCCTGTCATTTTAGGAAACCAATGATAAAGGGCTGCATACATCCCCATCGTCACCGTTCCATACAAAACATAGTGAAAATGACCCACCACAAAATAGGTATTATTAACATGAATATCTATCGGAACTGCAGACAACATAATGCCTGTAATACCCGCAAAGACAAACATAATTAATGCCCCCAACGCAAACAACATCGGAGTATTCAAACGCAGTTTACCGCCCCAAATTGTCCCAACCCAAGCAAATACTTTAATCCCTGTGGGAACGGAAACACACATGGTAGACAACATAAACACCATTCTCATCCATCCTGGTGTCCCACTCGCATACATATGATGCACCCAAACTAACCCACTCACTCCCGCAATAATTAAAGAAGAAATTGCCACAACTTTGTAACCAAACAGAGGTTTACGGGAATAAACAGGAAATATTTCCGAAAAAATGCCAAAGATGGGCAAAATAATCACATAAACCGCAGGATGAGAATAAAACCAGAAAAAGTGCTGAAATAAAACCGCATTACCTCCCTTTGCAGGGTCAAAAAAGCTGGTTCCAACCGTTAAATCAAATAACAACATCACGGCCCCGGCAGTTAAGGCAGGGAGTCCAAACAATTGAATAATCTGTGCGCTGAAGACTGTCCACACAAAAGCCGGCATTCGGAAAAAGGTCATACCTGGGGCCCGCATTTTGACGATAGTGGTGACAAAATTAACCGCCCCCATAATAGAAGATACACCCGATATGGCAACGGCTAAAATCCACAAAAATTGTCCACTAATTAAGTCTCCAGAGGGGTTTTGCAGACTGACAGGGGGATAAGACCACCATCCCGCTTGGGCCGAACCACTGGGGACAAAAAAGCTGGCCATGACCAAAATACCCACTACAGGAACCATCCAAAAAGCGGCTGCATTGAGACGGGGAAAAGCCATATCTCGCGCCCCTATCATCAAGGGAACTAAATAATTAGCTAACCCGACTAAAGAGGGAAATGTCCACAAAAACAGCATAATTGTGCCGTGCATGGTAAACATTCCATTGTAAAAAGTGCGGTCTACTAAATCAGATTCAGGGGTGATTAATTCTCCCCGAATAATCATGGCGAAAATACCTCCTACTAAGAAGAAAAAGAAGGAAGTGACAAGGTATTGAATACCAATGACTTTATGATCGGTACTAAAACTAAAATATCGCTTCCAATCTCTTGCTGATGCTTGATGATGGTGTTCTATGTGAGTTTGGATCACTATTTTTTCCTGGGAACTATTATTATTAATTGTGGTCATTAGTTGTTGTCTCCTAAGTGCTTGATCTCGGAACAAACGACCTTTACTGATAATTCACGAGAGGCGGTTGGGCAGGTGTAATAGACGGCCACCCTGTTTTAATCATTTTTGGAGATTGTTGATTGTATTCAGAAAAAGCTTGATTATCGGCTAAAAAAGGGGTTTGTTTGGCTGCTTTTTTTAACCAGGTTTCATAATCTTCTTTTGATTGCACCACCACATTAGCGGTCATGGTGGCAAAATAAGTTCCACTAAATTGAGAGTCGGTTAATTGATAGTTTCCTTGACGAATGGGGGTAAATTCTAAGGCAATAGTTTCCTGGGGAATCATATCTTGTTTGACCCGAAAGGCAGGAATATAAAAACCGTGGAGAACATCTTGCGATCGCAGTGCCAAATGCACTCTTTGATCAATGGGCAAATGTAATTCTGTACTGGTAATATTGCTCTCAGGATAATGAAAAATCCAAGCCCATTGTTTGGCAATGACTTCTATAGTTTCAAAAGGTTTATCGACTGTTGTAACAGTTTCTATATCTATCGATTGATGGGAGTGATGATGACCGCCTTGAATGCCCATTTGCTGATAAATTTGGTAGCTATATCCTGCAATCCAAAAAACTAATAAGATGGGGATTACTGTCCAAATAATTTCTAAGGTAACATTGCCTTCAATAGCAGGTCCGTCACTCCAATCATATTTTGCGGCTCGATTAAACATCACAAAATAAATGACAACTCCCGTTACACCGAGAAAAATAAATGACCCCAAACTTACCAAAAAGGTAAATAAATTATCAATTAAAATGGCTTCTGTTGTTCCTTGGGGTGGCAACCAACCATAAGATAATTGTCCTATCCAAAGACTAATCAAACTTAAGGCGATCGCCATTGTCATTAGTAACAAAATCCGTCGTTTTTCCATGTAGCCTCTAAGATGTAGTTCTGCTATTGCGATATCAAACGTTATTGAAGTAAGAAATTTGCCTGTTTTCCTAATTTCAATAAACCCGTAGCCGTATTATGAACCCCAAATTCAGCCGCTAATTGGGCGCCTAGTGTTCCGTGTAAAAACATTAAAAACAGAATAAAAACCCCTGTTAATAAATAACTCCACTGCACTTGTATAGCTTCATCATTGCGCCACAAATAGCGTTGAAATCCTCGCCAGACAGTCATACCAATGATTAAACCTAAGAGAAAAACACCCCCTACTCCATGCCATAACATGGTTTCCATTCCCTGCAAACCCCAAGCACTTTTTACCCCAGGAATGGGTTCAGCTAACATAATTTCATAGAACCCTGCTGCCACTGTAAAAAACGTAATAATTGCTGAAGCCAGCATATTGTACCAACCCACATCAAAAAAATTAGACCGAGTAGCCCGAATCGCTAACAGTTTGAACATAGGTTTTTCTAAGGGAAAGAAAACGCCAACGAAATCAAAACCAATGGCAATAATAAACAACCCTAATGTGAAATGAACTAGGTTAGGATGGATAGGAATAGTATAGGGAAGTCCATTCGCTCCTAGATGAGATTTAACTTGATTAATTAAGTCGGGGTTCATTGTAAAATTCCCTCCTTAGTTGCTTCAACGATGGGAACTGTATGGAGTCCATAGATCCAAACTAATTCATCACCAAGATAGACTTGAAAACTGACTAAAATTACTAAAATTAATCCCATTCCTAAATAGGCAATAGGTAATTTATGTGGACTGCGTAACCGAATCACATAACGCCACCCTGTAAGAGTAGCAATAACCCCTGAAAGCGACCATCCTATTAGGGTGTGTAAATTTAAAACAGGTTTAACAGCAGCATAAGGTTGGGCTAAACCTGCTTCATATTGTCCAAAAACAATGGCAATAAAAATTGCAATGGTAGCAAAAAACATATTCCACCAACTTACTTCATATAAACGAATATTATGGCTAAAATAGCCGATAATATCGCAAATAAAAGCAAATACCACCATTGCAATTACAAAATGGACAACGATAGGATGAATCGTATCAGGATAGGGTAAATTGTGATCGTTTAAAACAAGAAAATAGGTAATCATTCTACATTTCTAGATACGATCAATAACCTGAACGAAGATTCTTTTCACTCTCTCAATTTAGTCAAATATATTTAATAAATCAGTATCCTTTAATACTAATTAAGTAACTAATTTAGATTGACAAACTGTCTTATTTAAAGACATAAAAGTAAGACAGTTTGTCTTACTTTAAATTTGACAGTTTGTCATAGTTCAGGAAGATATCTATAAAGAAAATGTCCTCATATTTGACAATAGGTCTTTTGACTACACTCAATGATTCTGTCAGAATCTACAATAAAATTGTCAAATCATTATTGATTGTGGGAGTGGCTAAACGTGAATTTAAATTTTCATCGTACAGACTTCTCAGTAGGTGATACACCCCTATCTGTTGCGTCAGGCAACTTTAAAGTCATCAGCTATTTTCAGATAATATTGACTGCTGAGTGCTGAATACTGAATGCTTAAATTGTTTAGTTTTTACTCACATCTTGCACCTTCGCTAAAACTAGCTAGTTTAGAGAGGGAACAGGGAACACTTCGACAAGCTCAGTGCTTCGCCGGCAACGGGGAACAGGGTTTATTTTAACTGTAACTGATTAAGAATTGATTTCCTTGAGTTTCTTCTTAAGTTTTTATGTAAGGTGTGCAAGATGTCAGTCATGGGGGTTCCCCCCATGAGCGACTGCATCAAAAAGCTTCTGGAGGCGTTCTATCGAGGTCAATCACTGATTGGCTAGACAAGAGCCTTTAAGAGAAGAATCCCACACGGTTCTACCTGTGGGAGGGTCAAGATTGAGGCATTAAATGTTCTGCCACAAAATTAGTATACACATCCCCTGCTAAAAAGGCGGGGGTTTCTAATACCCGTTTATGAAAATCAATGGTAGTAGGAACTCCTGTAATGGCACATTCTCTTAAAGCCCGTTTCATGCGTTTAATGGCTGTATTTCTATCAGGACCCCAGACAATTAATTTACCAATTAAAGAATCATAATAAGGGGGAATTTCGTAATCAGTGTAAACATGGGAATCCATTCTCACTCCTGGACCACCGGGGGGAAGATAACCGCTAATTTTCCCAGGATGGGGTCGAAAATTGAGATCGGGATCTTCAGCATTAATGCGACATTCAATGGCATGGCCTTTTAAGGCAATTTCTGATTGTTTGAATTGTAATTTTTCTCCTTGGGCGATACGAATTTGTTCGGTAATTAAATCCAATCCCGTGATCATTTCTGTCACCGGGTGTTCCACTTGGATACGGGTATTCATTTCCATAAAATAGAAATTCCCCTGATTATCCACTAAAAATTCTACGGTTCCGGCACCGACATAATTAATGGACTTAGCCGCTTTAACGGCGGCTTCTCCCATTTTTTTGCGGAGTTGGGGGGTTAAAAAAGGACTAGGGGCTTCTTCTAACAATTTTTGGTGACGACGTTGAATGGAACAGTCCCTTTCCCCTAAATGAATGACATTACCATAACTATCCGCTAATATCTGAAATTCAATATGACGGGGCCGTTCGATAAATTTTTCTAAATAAACGCCAGCATTGGCAAAGGCCGCTTCGGCTTCTCCCTGGGCTGCTTGAAAAAGGCGAGAAAACTCACTTTCTTCTCGCACTAAGCGCATTCCTCGCCCACCCCCTCCGGCGGTTGCTTTAATCATCACAGGATAACCCACGTCACGGGCGACCTTTAAGGCTTCTTCTTCATTATCCAGGAGTCCGGCACTACCAGGAACCGTGGGAACCCCTGCTTTTTGCATGGTTTTTTTAGCTGTGGACTTATCACCCATGGCACGAATGGCCTCCGGAGACGGGCCAATAAAAACAAGTTGGTGATCGGCACAAATTTCTGCAAAACGAGCATTTTCCGCCAAAAATCCGTATCCTGGATGAATTGCCGTAGCGTTGCGCGTTAGAGCAGCCGAGATAATATTGGGAATATTGAGATAACTTTTACCACTGGCCGGCGGACCAATACACACACTTTCATCGGCTAGTTGAACATGGAGGGCTTGGCGATCGATGGTAGAGTGAACCGCAACCGTCCCAATACCGAGTTCTTCGCAAGTGTGTAAAATTCGTAAGGCGATCTCCCCGCGATTGGCAATTAGGATTTTGGAAAATTGCATCATTTAACCTGTGCATAAACAGTCCTATCTAGTAGGATATCTGGTTTTGTCCTTCTGAGGATAGTCACGGGGAGAGACAAGGATTATTAATTCACCAACTGAGGGGTTAAATCAATGGTTTCTCCAGGTTTAGGAGTCATCACTTGAGTGGCAAGGTCATTCTTTTGTAGCTGCTGACGAAACTTCTCAATGGTTCCTTCTTGTCGCAATAAAGAGACTAATAGTCCTTGATATTCGGTTTCTTTGGCATCAGCCGTGGGTAAGACAAACTTAGGTTTTAGGGTTTGACATAATTTAAGGGTGGTTTGTTGACCCTGTAACACGGGAAGAAGATGTAAAATACTGATTCCTACCACTGGGGTTAAAATAATGTCGACAGGGGCTTCTTGTTGTAACTCAGTGCTATGATTACCGTGGGGTTCGTAGTAGAGTTTTTGCCCTTCTTTTAAATCGCTAATAATATAAGCATTTTCTACCAATTGCGGACCAACAAGCGATCCAGGGAAGGCTTTAATCTCAATGGTTTCATCGAAGGTGTAACTATCTCCGTGATCCAGGGTACGGATGTCTGTGTAGCCTAATTCTTTGACCACTTTTGTAGCGTTGGGAGAGGCAACCACTGGAATATTATGATCCAGTTCTTTTAAACTAGGAATATGAGCATGATCGTCTAATCCTTGGGATAAAAGAATCAAATCAATGGGCTTATTAAGCTCATAACTGTTTGATTTAACCCCTTTGAATAACCAATCTAAATTACCAAAAACTAACGGACCGACTAACCAGGGATCAAGAAGGATTCTTTTCCCTGAAATTTCCATTAACCAAGAGTTATTATCAAGCCAGGTAAGTTTCATAAAAATTCTAATTATTGATTGTTTTCAAAAAAATGACAATACTACTATTATTCTGACATAACCAGAAACTATTTTTCAAAAAAATTTTTGATTATTCTATTTTATTTAAGAGGTTTTTTAACTTTTCTTCCACCAATTCATGGCTATATTCATCATTAGGATGGGCTTTTTGTCCTGGAGATTGAAAATAAGGACGCTCATCATACATTTGTCCCCATTTGAAGTCAACTTGTCTGACTAATTCATAAAATAACTCAGAATTAGTTAAAATCTTATCTAGCAGTTGTTTTAACCCTTGTAGCGGACGGTTTAAATGTTGACTGATTTGTCCTTCGTCTCCCTTTACCCACGTCTGTAAAATAACTTGTAAGGCCCCAGATGAATCCTCTAGATTTAGAGCAATAAATGTATTAATTTCTGTGGTTGCTTGCACAAATTTGGGAACAGGAGATTCCCCTTTTAAAAAGTCTCCCCCCTCTCGACCAATGGCTTCGGCTAAAGAAAATTTACGTCCTGCTAAAATTTCTTGCTGAATGGCTTTATTTTTAGCTTGTTCTTGCTTATCTTCCATCAGTTGTATTGAATGGCTCTAAATTAAAAATATTATAACTCTGACTTCTCATTCCGTGACACTGCATTAAGCTGAATGGTCAAGAAAAGTTAAATTTCATTGAACTCTGGGCAAATCCTCTGTTACTGTAACCTATGATGAGTTAAGTAGGCTTGAATCAAGCTTTAAACCATAGGGTTTGGCTGTTTATGGAGTAATGATGATATGCCACAACAAGATTGGTTGATTCAAGATCATGGGGAATGTCTGTCTTTTTCATCTCCTCGACAGTGGGACTTATTAAGCGCAACGACATCCTATCGTCTACATCGCTTTTTAACAGAATTAGATGATGTGGTTAACCAAGCAGAAATGAGTCAACAACCAGAAACAGAATATCTTCCGACCCTGCGTCGTTTGGTACGGAAGTTACTGTTGAATGTTTATTGGATAAGTCAAGAGATTCCTACTCCTTCGACAACTACTGGAAGCGAGGTAAAGTTACTCTACGATGAACCGGGTTATCCTTTAACTTTGCAAACGGAGATTATGTTACCAGGAACTAGCACCCCCATTCATAACCACGGAACCTGGGGCGTTGTGGCTACTTTACAAGGACAACAGAAAAATACCTTTTGGAAACCTGTCCCCACAGAAGAATACCCCCAAAACATCGAAAAAGTAGGTGAAAAGACGTTTCAAACAGGGGATATTATTAGTTTTACAACAGAAGCTATCCATTGTGTTGAAGCGACAGGCAATAAACCCACTGTTACCTTGAATCTTTATGGAGATACTCATGCCTCGAAACGGTTTAAGTTTGACCCTAAGACTCACAAAGCTTATCACTTTTAAGTTAAGTCCGTTGGGAAAGTTGCCAGGAAACTGAACATGAGAATGAATCGAATGATTCGGTTAGTCTAGTTAGGAGATTCTTCAGTGGTTAAGTGATTGAGTCGATCAATCACTAAAGGAATAGCAATAATACTCAACTTCAAAATCCAAGGAGCAAACAGAAGCGTTAACAGAGATGCCAGGATAGCAACACATCCCATAGCAGCTTTCACCACATCCTCTTTTAAGTTATAACTCAAAAAAGCTGACACTGAAGCGATCGCTAAAGTGATTAAAGAAATGATAAGCATTGTTATGTTACAACCTCATGTTTTCGACAGTTTGAGCGTTCCTTCGGCTAAGGATAAAAGCCTACTTCCGTCCCTTCACTGCGTTTGTTCCTAACAATGTAGAGATGAACGACAAAGCTATTTGCATTTCTTAATAATACATAACTTTTAACATCAGTGTCAACCCTTAGGAACCTGTTGTCAAGGTTTCATGGTTTTTTGGTCATTAACCCCTTGACAACAGGCAATAGAGTGATTAGAACCTAAATTGAGAATCATCCATTTCAAAAGACGGTACTGTATCACGATTGGTATTTTGAGGGACTTCTCTGGTGGGTAACCCTTGCATCCACAACGCCATAACTAATAAAGCGACTGTCATCAACACTTCCCAGAAGAATACTGGATAAGAAGAAGTTGAGCCTTTTTGTGTCGATGATGGGTTAATCCGGTTCCAGGAATTTTCTTGAAGACTCATTTTTTCAGAAGTTAATCTAGAAACGGAGTCTTTGGTTAGGGAAGTTTTGTTTACAGTAATAATTTTCGTGGTTTCGTCTGTTTGGGAACTGTTACAACACTTAGAATGGGTTTCTTTGGATTGAGATTTAACAACAGGCGATCGCTCTATATCAGAATTAATGGGTCCGTGATTCATCGGTTATAGTCCTCGTCGATAGCAAGCTGAGATAGCGATAACCCTACGTTCACGGCTTACGATGGGAATCTATGCTATCCCTAATAGTAGACATCAGTTATTCTTTGAAACCTCTCACACCCACTCAAGATAATTTCTAATGTCTGTAATATTTTTTAATTAAGAGATGTATTATCTACTATATCTAGTATGCCTCATAATTCCAAATAGACAACCGAAGTTTAGGATCTTAGAGAAAATATAGAGACAGTTCTGATCAAAAATTTAGAAGGATCACTTTTTCTCCGTAAATGTACATAATTCAGTGTTAAAGATAACCATGTTCTGTCAAAAAACTTAAACTAATCTCAGCCGAAGACTGATCACCATTGAACTGTTTTCCTAATAATTTCGCCACATATTTCCCCAAAATATCCCCCTCAATATTGACCCAATCTCCTGTTTTTAGATAACACAGATTGGTTTGACTGTAAGTATGAGGAATAACCGCCGCTTTAAACCAAGTTCCGGCTGAGTCACATTCAGCTACTGTCAAACTAATGCCATTAACCGCCACGCTGCCTTTAGGAATCAGATAAGGTTGAATATAATTGTGCCATTGTTCCTGACGAGAAGAAGGGGCTTGAAAGGTCATCTCCCAGGCTTTGTCTGTAGCGATCGCTTCAACCAACGATCCTAACCCATCCACATGGCCCGTGACAAAATGACCTCCCAGTTTACTCCCCACCCGTAAAGAAGGTTCTACATTAACATAACTAGCTGTATCAATTTTTTGAGTTAAAGTAGTACGTTGTAGGGTTTCTGGGGAAGCGGTGGCCACAAATCCATTAGTCACAATTTCTTCTACCGTTAAACAAACCCCATCGACGGCCACACTATCCCCAATGGCCAAATCTGATAAAATAGAGGAGGAATAGCTATCGGGAATCGAGAGGGTAAAGCGATCGGATTCGAGGGGACGAATAATGCCAAGACCTTGAATTAAACCAGTAAACATTAACTCAGCTTTCCTAAATAACATCTCCCCCATGTTTTATACAAGAATCTTATCTACATTTGGGGCATACTGTGAGTATAACCCATTGTTCAACTGACCTGATTAATCGATTAATACAGGGTCAATGATGAGGTTAAACAGCAAAAATAATCGTTTTTTAAAGATATTAAAGAGGATAGGTCAATGATTGAAATGAAAGTGGCAGGCATTGCTTTAGACGCAGTTAGTCGCAGTCCCATTGTTTTGTTAAAAGATGGGTCTGAACGTCGTGCTTTACCGATTTATATCGGACAAGATCAAGCCAAGTCAATTATTGGGGCGATCGAAAATCAAAAACCTCCTCGTCCTTTGACCCATGATTTAATTGCTAACTTATTTGATGCTTGGGGAATGTCTTTGGAGAAAATTATTATTCATGCTCTTCAAGATAATACCTTTTATGCCCTTCTTTGCCTAAAACAAGGAAAAACAAAAAAGAAAATTGATTGTCGTCCCAGTGATGCCATTTCTATCGCTTTACGAACAAATAGTCCCATTTGGGTCATGGAAGAAGTGATCGCCGATGCCTCAATTCCAGTTGATAGAGAAGCAGATGAAGAAGAACGTCAAGCGTTCCGAGATTTTTTAGACAAGTTACGGCCTGAGGATTTAATTCAACGGGGAAAATTAGAAAAAAATGATGAACAATAAGCATTAAAAGTTAGTTTACAATGCAATATCGGCGTTTTGGTAAAACTAATCTAAACTTGTCTATATTTTCTTTGGGAACGATGCGTTGTCTAGCATCTCCAAGCCTCTTTAATGACACTTTAACAACAGGAATTTCTCTCGGTATCAACCATTTAGAAACAGCTAAAGGATATGGCAAAAGTGAAGAATTTTTAGGTCACTTTTTGCAACAACAAACGTTAGTTTCTAGAGAAGAATTGTATATCACCACCAAGTTGAATCCTACCCCTGATGCTGAGTTAATGGCTCAATGGATTGATGAATCATTAAAACGGTTAAAATTGGATTATATTGATTGTGTGGCCATTCATGGGATCAATACTTGGGAACACCTAGAATGGATAACCGGAGCAAATGGCTGTTTTTTGCCCCTACAACGAGGGTTAGAAGAAGGTAAGATAGGTCACCTAGGTTTCTCTACTCATGGTAGCTTAGACGTTATTTTAGCAGCCATAGAGACCGATTTATTCGAGTTTATTAACCTACACTATTACTACTTCTTTCAACGGAATGAGCCAGCCATTGCTTTAGCGGCTCAAAAGGATATGGGCATTTTTATTATTTCTCCTGGGGATAAAGGGGGTTTACTCTACACACCACCTGCTTTACTTCAGGACTTATGTGCGCCGTTTTCACCCTTAGAATTAACCTATCGTTTTCTACTGAGCGATGGCCGAATTAGCACCCTAAGCACAGGAATGGCTAATCCTAGGGAATTCGAGCCTATCCTATCCCTATTTGAGAAAAATGACAAGTTAACCCCTGAAGAAAGTCAAAAATTCAATCAATTAGAAGAGCATTTAAACACCGTTTTAAACACAGATAAATGTAGTCAATGTTATCAATGTTTACCTTGTCCTGAGTCCATTAATATTCCTGAGATTTTGCGCTTAAGAAATTTAGCCGTTGCTTATGAGATGAAAAATTATGGACAATATCGTTATGGAATGTTAGAAAATGCGGGACATTGGTTTCCTGGAAAGAAAGGACATCGTTGTACAGACTGTGGTGACTGTTTACCTCGTTGTCCTGAAAATTTAGACATTCCCCAATTATTAAAAGATGCTCATCAGAGACTAAACGGCAGTGAAAGACGACGGTTATGGGAATGATGCGTAAGGATAGGAACTTACGGAGAACAACACAGTCTAATCACCTTGAGTGTCCCTGTTTGAGAATCTTTAAGAATGAATTGAGATCGTCAACCAAGGCACTCTTAAACTAAATCTGATAAGGTAAAACAGTTATCCGATGATCAACAGAGTCGCTACAACTCTAAAATTAGACTCTAGTATATAAAGATAGTTATAAAATGCGAGGTTAATTTTTATGAAATCATTAATTCGTTGGAGTGCCACCCTAGGCTTAGTCGGTAGTACCCTAATGACCTCTTGGTTTGGTCAAGTTCCCAAAGCTTTAGCCCTACCTGAAGCCGAAGTCATTAAGGTATTACAGGGGGTTCCAGTTTTTACCATTACCACAGAACAGGGGGGGCCTTTAATCGCTACCCTAGAAGATAATCAGAGAGTAACACAAGTTTTTATGAGTCAGCAAGATGCTAACCAGTTTCTCGCTAAACTCAAAGAAAATCAACCCGATATCGGCAATAGAGTAAAAGTTCAACCCGTCTCCCTAGGAGAAGTTTATCGTTTTGCCCTAGCCAACAATACAGAAACAGAGTCGTTACAATTCGCTTATATTCCCATGGCAAGCGCGGTAGACTCGGCGAAAAAGGTGTTAAATGATAACGGGCAGCAATATCAAGGGGGTGTTCCCCTATTTACCTTAAGAGGAGGACCCGATAATAGTATTTTAACTATTCAACAAAACGATCAAGAAGTGATTCCCTTCTTCTTTGAAAAAGCCCCCATTCAGGCGATCGCTGAGCAAATGAAGAAAGATCAGCCCGATATTGCCCAAACCATGCAAATTGAAGTAATTGCCCTAGAAAATGTCATCGGTTTATTACAAACTAAAGACGATGCGATGCTCAAGCAAATACAATTAATTCCTTCCCAGGAAACGATGAAATTTATTCAAGAAACTATCAAATCTCAACAAAATCAAGGCCAGTAACGGGGTAATTTAACCCAAAATGAAGATCCCCAGATGTGTCAGTTTGGGGATTTTGTCTAATTGTTATACTAATTACCAAAAACGCCATGAACAGTTTAATTCGTTGGAGTTTAACCCTAGGAATCCTGATCAGTCCCCTAAGTCATCTCAGTATAATCCACCCTACTCCTGTGGTCGCCCTACCCCAGGGGGAAATTATAGAATTTTTGTCGGGAGTACCAGTTTATAGCTTACTTGATCGGCAAGGCTTACCCATCGGTCGTCAACTAGAGGATGGTAGCATCATTACTCCTGTGTTCATGAGTCGCAGAGAAGCCCAGGCCTTTTTGAGAGAGTTAACCGAAATCGATTCTCAGACGGCTAACTCTTATCGCATTCAAATTCTTCCCCTCAGTCGGATTTATGAAATTGCACGGGAAACCTCAACCGCTTCAACCCGTCTCTTTCTTGATTATATTCCCAGTGGGACAGAATTACAGAGGGCTCGTGAATTAGTTCAACAAAAAGGTCAAAAGTATCCAGGGGATGTTCCTTTATATGTAGCTAAAATTGAATCCGATCAATCCTATTTGACCATTAAACAAGAAGATGAGGAAGTGGTTCCCATTTTCTTTGAAAAAGCTACCATTGATCGATGGATTGCCACCGTTACTCAAACGCGGCCAGAGTTGGGTCAAGACGTTAGTATCAATGTTATTTCGTTGAGTAGTCTAATTGCCAATTTAGAAAACAATGATAACGCTTTACTGAGAAGTCTACGGTTTTGGCCCTCTCAGGAAATGATGAAAATTATCCGCTCTAATACTGAGAATCAAAATCAATAAATAACTTATGGCCTTTCGGTTCACTATATCAGGCCCAGAATTAGAACAATGGTATGATTGGGCGAAACAAGAAGGGATGTCTGCTCAGATATCGCCCTCGGAGTTAGACTGGTTGATCATGGCCATGACTCCATTAGATAGTTTATCTTTGCGTCTAGGGTTATTTAAAGAGCGATCGCAGATTCCTATCAACTGTCCCCTATCAGAATTAACCCAACTCTGGCAACGCCGGGTCAAACAAAGAGTTCCCCTACAATATTTAGTCGGAGTGACCCCCTGGCGACGTTTTTCTTTAAAAGTTTCCCCTGATGTCTTAATCCCTCGTCCTGAGACCGAATTAATCATTGATTTTGCCCTCAAAGCGGCTCAACACAGTCCGAACCCTCATCTATCCTCTGGCCATTGGGTGGACTCAGGGACTGGGAGTGGTGCGATCGCTCTTGGTTTGGCTGATAGTTTTCCCCAAGCAACCATTCATGCTGTGGATACTAGCATGGAGGCGTTAACCATTGCCCAAGAAAATGCTATAAAAGAAGGTTTTTCTTCTCAAATTAATTTCTATCAAGGATCGTGGTGGACACCTCTAGAACATCTTAAAGGACAAGTTAGTGCAATGGTTTCTAACCCTCCCTATATTCCCACTTCCCTATTATCTCAACTACAACCAGAAGTGAAAGAACATGAACCCATACTTGCTTTAGATGGAGGAAATGACGGGTTAGAGTCAATTAATTATCTGATTAATACTTCCCCTCATTATCTTATATCAGGGGGCATTTTTTTAGTAGAAATGATGGCTGGACAAGGGGAAAAAGTAGCAAAATTATTACAAGAATCTTCTCACTATCAAGACATTGGTATTTTACCCGATTTAGCAGGAATTGGTCGTTTTGCATTGGCTTATCGTTGTTAAAGATCCTATGTTTATTGAATTAAGTCTAATTTAATATCAATAAAATCAAAGCGTAATTTTCATATTGGGATAAACAGACCAACCCTAACTAATTGATAATAATGCTTCTTCTACTGGTTTAGGTAATTCCATTGGATAAAATCGATTACTGGAAAAGGCATAATCTTCTCCACTTTCATCAATGACTCGAATTAATCCATTAATCTCTGCTGTTTCATCGGGGATAATGCGGTATATTTTACCAATTTCTAGAGAAGCTTCGTAACCTTTATTATTGAGACAAACTGCAAAATAATTGACTTGAGAGGGTTCTGTTTTCATGGTTAATCTAAAAAGGGTAATTTAAGTTTAAATTCTTTTTTGCCAATACCATGCGCTTCATACCAATGGATTTCAGCTAATCTGATTGTACCATTAGGTAATTGAACTTGGGCAATTCCTTTTAATTTTCGCCACTTTCCCTTACCATACTTTTTCTGTAAGTTTGAGCGATTACGAATTCCTGTACCAGTGGCAATAATTTCAATATTGCTAATCTCGCCGATAATTTCAAAGTCCACAATCAAGTAATTTCGTAAAATAGAGTTTTATTATTACATTTTATCTTTTTTGTATTCACTAATTTTCATGACTTTCTACAGAACCATTGATTGGATTATTATTTTGGTTTAATAAATTAGTGATCGGATCAACACGAAAGCCGGGGGCTGTATAATTTTCGGGTAAATAATCGGCTGGAATTGTGTTATGATTGCCGTCACGAATAGCACTATAATGAGGGGATAAAATTTCGATATCAGCCTCGTTACATTTGTCTTGAATATTTTGATGTAACTCAGAATAAATTTCTGCCATTTTTGTTGATTCATTCGTATAAGCATTAATTTCGTAGCTAACATAAAAATCACTTAACCCTGTTTGTAAAACAAAGGGTAACGGTGTTTTTAAGATATATTTAGTCGATTGGGCAGCAACAATTAACACCTCGTGAACTTTTCGCCAAGGAACATCATAACCGAGGGTAATGGTAGTATGTAAAATTAAAGGCCGTTGTAAGTCTCTTTTTAAAGCACTATAATTGATAACATTACTATTAATTATAACAGAATTAGGGATGGTAATGACAACATTTTTAATTGTTCTAATTCGAGTTACTAAGAGGTTTTTTTCTAAAACATCCCCGACAGCATCCCCAATTTTTACCCGATCAGAAAGTTGAAAAGCACGAGTATAAATCAAGACTAAACCTGATACTGTATTAGAAATAACTCCCGTTGAACCTAACGTAAATAATAGGGCTGCAAAAGCAGAAACCCCTTTAAATGCAGGAGAATTAAAACCGGGTAAATAAGGGAATGCAAACACCGCAGCTAACATAATAGTTAACCAAGTTAACAGTCGATAAGTCGGTTGCGCCCATTCAGGATAAAAGCCAGAAAACTGTAGATTTCCTGTTTCGATTGCATCAAAAATAAATTTCAAAAATCGTAAAATATAATAAGTTAAATAAACAATTACCCCCACCACAAAAATATTAGGTAAATAGCCTATTAGTCCACTGAATACCGTATTAACTGCTTTAATCAAATAATCAAATAAGATGTTACCGATTTGTCTTGTTTGTGGAAAAAACCCTAAAACAATGGGAACAAAAATATAAAGGATAAAACAAGTTAAAATAATGCGAATAACTTTAACAATTGTTTTAAATATCTTGGTTAATTGCGCGGCTGATAAAAGTTCTAAATTTTTAATTCTGATTGATGGAATAATAGTTCCTTGCCAACTATCTAAACGAGAATAAAGATAAGGAAAAGTAAAACTAAATATTTTGAATATTAACCATAAAATCAATAAACTAATTACCGTAGAAACAGCACCGATAACCCAATAAAAAGGACGGCGTTCAAGTCGATAAGTTTTTAAGGCTTTTGTCATAACCTTTAAATATTCTTCTGCTAAATTTTCCCGAGATGTTTCTGCTGCTACTGCATCATCTCCTGTGACCGTCATTAAGGTCTTATTATTAAATAAAATAACAATAACATTGCCTCGATCATCTAGATCAAACTTATCATCAGCGATGTCAATATTATTATCATTAGCAATACGGTTTAATCGACGAGTTACAATATCGGCTCTTTCTTCTGCTGATAAAGAACCATTACCCTTATAAATAGAAAAAAGCGTGCTATGATCCAAAACAACAGGAAAACTCTGATCACTAGACGTATCTGTTAAGCTATAACTAGGAAAGAAACTACTTTGAAATAGCACCAATAATAAGGTAACAATAGCTAAAATTACCCTTTGATAAGTCTTGTTTAGTTGGAAATTGAAAAAATAACATTTCATCTTAGTTTTATTCCCTGGGTCGCATTGAATCAGCCCATAAAGTAATTGTGCCTAATCTTTAAGGAAGAAGACCCATTATTTTAGATTAATTTCAGAAGTTCTTAACAGTTCATCATCACTTTTTCCAGTTAATTTGATCCCCCTAAATCTAAAGATGTTGTAAAAATAATTGTTAAACCAAGAAAAAACGTTTACAAAGGAAAACGAAGCTAAATTAACACAAACAAGCTTTTACTTACTTTTTATGGAACCAATCATACAAAATTCACTGTTTACTCCCTATTTGGCCTTACATATTCCTGACGGCTTTTTAAGTCCTGGTGTCAGCGTATTTTGTTGGGTGATTACCCTTGTTTTAATCGCTGTTTCTTTGAACAAAGTACAAAAAGACTATCAAGAAAAAGCCGTTCCTTTGATGGGGGTTTGTGCAGCTTTTATTTTTGCAGCACAAATGATTAACTTTCCCATTCCTGGGGGAACCTCAGGCCATTTAGTGGGAGGAGTCCTCGCGGCTATTATCCTCGGACCGTGGGCCGGAACCTTAGTCGTTACGGTGGTGTATATCGTTCAAGCTGTTTTATTTCAGGATGGTGGTTTAACAGTTTTAGGGGCAAATATCTTAAATATGGGCTTAATTGGAACGTTTGGCGGATATTATCTCTATAAAGCCATTCGTTTCGCTCTAGGTCGAAATTCTTGGAAAAGCATGACCATTGCAACCGCGGTAGCTTCGTGGTTGAGTGTTATGATCGCTGCGATCGCAACTGCCTTACAACTGGCCTTATCAGGAACCGTTCCCTTAATGGTATCAATGATTGCCATGGTATCCTGGCACATTTTCATTGGAGTTGGAGAAGCTATCATCACTGTGATTGCCATAGGATTCGTTTGGCGATCGCGTCCGGATCTCATTTACGACAGTCCTCTCTCTCTGAAGGTAGATGCTAGAGAAAATGTTCATAGTTCATAAAAATATTAACCCGTAACCAAAGAATAATTCTGAAAATGACAAATCAACATTCTAATACAAAGGGTAATCGTTCTTTTATCCTAGCTGGAATAGGTATTGCTCTCATTGTCGCTGTATTTGTTTCTCCCTTTGCCAGTTCTGATCCCGATGGTTTAGAAAGAGTCGCCCAAGACTTGGAATTTGAGGATAGAGCCATAGAAGATGCGCCGGCCAATAAATTGCCCTTCTACACCGTTTTTGAAGAATACGCTTTACGGGGGGTTCCTGAAGGGGTAGCCACCCCTCTCGCTGGTTTAGTCGGAACTGTGGTCACCTTTGGGGTGGCCTGGGGCGCCGGTAAATTATTTATTCGTCCCTCTGCACAAACTAATATTGAACAAGGGGAAGAGTGATAGGGGAAATGTAGAATTAAGAATTTGGAAGGGTAACAGTATTTTTATTCTAAATTCTTAATTCTAAATTCTTAATTTAAGATGTTGTTACATATTCATTCTTTCATCAATAATCAAGAACAACAACCCGATACTTTTTGGCATTCTTTGAATGTTCAAGCAAGGCTTTTATGTGCCTTTATAAGTGTTTTTGCCATTGCCCTAACTCCCAATGGACAATGGAAAACTTGGGGAGTTTATGGGGTTGGCGTATTAGTTGTGATTTTAATGAGTCGAGTTTCTTGGCTTACTTTATTATCCAGAGTTATCATTGAATTTTCCTTTGTGGGAGTGGTGTTATTAGGGACGTTATTTCGTCCGGAAGGAGATGTGATTTGGTCTTGGTGGATACTACAAGTTACCACCACTGGGGTCATGGTCTTAGGCAGTGTCACAACTAAAGTAATATTATCTTTATTGATGTTAAATACATTAATTCTTACCACAGAGATTCCTGATTTATTTAAAGCATTATTAGCCTTAAAAATGCCTCCTTTATTAGTCGCGATTATGGCTTCTATGTATCGCTATATAGATGTGTTAAATCGAGAATTTACCGCAATGAAACGGGCAGCTATTTCTCGCAATTTAATGAGTAATGGTAAAATGATTCGTTATGTGATGGGTAATGCGATCGGTGCTTTATTTATTCGTAGTTATGAACGGGGAGAATTGATTTATCAGGCGATGTTATCAAGAGGGTATAAGGGGATTCCTGTTATTCCTGAAAAGATGTCTTATAAAAAACAAGATATTATAGTTTTAATTGTTACTGTCATAATCGTTTTGTGGGGTCAAGTCATTTATCTTTAAAATTTTATGGATAAAAAACAATGGCGTTTCATTCCCCCAATGGAAGCGTCAGGAACCATACAAATGGCCATTGATTCTTGGTTTTTTCAACAATATGAAAAGGGGTTAAGTCTTCCCATTTTACGCTTTTATACTTGGTCAAAACCGACTATTTCTTTAGGCTATTTACAAAAAAAATATCCTAAATCTTGGAACCATTTAACTTGGAAAAATGCCCCATTCGATTTAGTTATTCGTCCCACCGGAGGCAGGGCAGTTTTACACCAAGGAGATTTAACTTATATGGTGATTATGTCCTTAGATCATCGTAAAACATTGGATATTTATCAACATATTTGTAACTTTTTAATTCAAGGTTGGGAAACTTTGGGGATTACTTTAAATTATGGCACAGCAAAACGGGGATATATTCATAATTCGAGTTGTTTTAATACAGCAACCATAGCTGATTTAATAACAGCAGATGGGAGTAAATTAATTGGTAGCGCGCAAAAACGGGGAAAAAAGTCAATTTTGCAACATGGTTCTATGGTTTTGTCAACGGATAAAGCTTTATTTGAAATGATTTTTAATCAAGTTGCCCCTTGGCATTTAACCTTAACCGAACAATTATTTCAAGATTATTCTATAGACCATATTATTGAGGTTTTAACCCAGGCAGCAAAGAAACATTTTGACATAGAATTAATAACACAACCTTTATTAGAAAAAGAATGGCAAGAAATTTTGAGGGTTAAAAATTAATGTCTAATCAACCTAAATCTAAATTATCTCATCTGAATGAAAAAGGGGAAGCGCAAATGGTGGACGTTTCTTCTAAGAAGGTAACCCGTCGCCAAGCTGTTGCCAAAGGAGAAATAAAAATGAAATTAGAAACCTTTGAAGCCATCAAAACAGGAAACACCCCAAAAGGTGATGTTTTAGGAACCGCTAAAATAGCCGGTATTATGGCAGCCAAACAAACAGCCAACTTGATTCCATTATGTCATTCCTTACCCTTACATAAAATAGACGTAAACTTAATCCCAGACGAAACCTTACCCGGTTATCACATCGAAGCAACCGTAATTACCAAAGCAGAAACAGGAGTAGAAATGGAAGCTTTAACCGCCGTTTCTGTGGCGGCTTTAACCCTTTATGATATGGCCAAAGCCTTAGAAAAATCAATGAAAATTGACAATATACGTTTAATGAGTAAAACAGGAGGCAAATCAGGAGATTATACTGTTTAAATAGTTAGTTTTCTTGGGTTAAAAGGGGATCTAACTTATTTTGTTGATCGAGAGAATAGAGGTCGTCACATCCTCCAATATGTTGATGATTGATGAAAATTTGGGGAACCGTTCGTCTTCCGTTAGAACGTTGGGCCATTTTCTCCCTAGCGGTTTCATCCCCATCGATTTTATACTCAGTAAAATTAACCCCTTTCCACCATAAAAGTAATTTAGCACGGATACAAAATGGACAAGTTTGCCACGTATAGATTTCCACATCCGCTTTCATTTTTTCAGGATGACGACCCAATAAAGAATTAAAAATATTAAACATAGTAAGCTGTGATGTTTTTACGTTTATTATTATATAAAGATTAGAGAGGTCTGAGGTGAACCGAGAATGGGGAGGTTATCGATCCTTATCCCTTGTCTGTGGCCGACTTACCTAATTCTAGAAAATGTTTAGCTGATCGACAAAAGAAATGATATAAAGGTCATAATAGATGATACAAAGAAATTCACATCGTTTGAAAATTAACTGGGAAAAAGTTGTGGACTGTTGTGGGTTATCGTCATTAATGGGGGACGGTTCAGAGTTGGAGAAAAATCCGCCCTGTACCGTTTCTGTTACCATTAGAGAAGCGCAATTACAGGATATTAAAGCCTTAAGCGAGGTTCTTACCCTGAGTTTTCATCCGGCTAAAGGGTGGCTATCTTTTTTACAACCTATCTTGAAATTAGGGGTTTATGAAGATTTGCGATCGCGTCTTCGGGGAACCGTTCCCTACTATTGCTGTTTAGTGGCAGTGGAAACCACCTCAACCCTGACCAACACCACAGAAAAAATAATTGGAACCATTGAATTAAGTCTTAAAAGTGGATTTAATTCTCATTATCTCTATATTAGTAACTTGGCTGTTATCCAAAGTCATCGACGGCAAGGAATTGCCAAACAGCTACTACAACAATGTGAAGAAATTGCTTCAAAATGGGGACATAATACCCTAAACCTTCATGTTTTAGATGAAAATTACGTCGCCAAAAAACTATATTTAAGTAACGGTTATCAAGTATCTGAAACCGAACTAACCTGGCCAAGTTTGCCCCTATTTCGTTCTCAAAGATTGCTCTTAAAAAAACACCTAAACCCCCATGTCTAATGATGTTTTAAACCGAGAAATAAACCCCAAAAAACGACAACAAATTGATGAAATTCTACAGCATTTGCACAATAAAGAACTGCTAGTCATTAATCCTCGTCGTAAAAATGGTTTAATTCTCTATAAACCCTATCACGCTGAATTTGCTGGCCCCGGGGCAGCCATTGGGGCTGATTTTGATCACGATGTCCTCGATGTTCTTCCTGTGGGTAAATTATCCCTGAGTACCCCGAGAACCTCTAAAGAACGAATCAATAGTTATTTAATTCGGCGACAATGGGTGAAACTCGCTAAACAAATTAGCGATAATACCGTGTCTCAACAAAGGGCCCAGGTGATTTTAAATCAATTTGAACATTGGTTTGATCTCGAAACCGCCAGTTTGTTACCGGATGAAACCTTTGCTTTATTAGTCGGGGTACTGCCTCAAACTATGAAAAAAGTCCGCACCCAAAGCGAATTATTGTCCCAATAACTTTTCAAAGAAAATTAAGATTTCTTTGCTAAATTCCCTCTTATCATAGGGTTAGGTCAACATAAGGATTGATTTTCATGGAACTCCTACCCTCAGAAATTCTAGCAACCAATAAATTTGATCAATGTGTGCTTAGTCTTGCCCTCATCAATATCTGTAATCAAGATAGTCCTGTAGGTCAAGCCATGAAAGAACGTTACAACGCTTGGAAATCTGAGACAGATGACCCGATTAATAATCCTTGGTTAGATTTGCATCAATTTACCATTTATGTCCCTCATCCTGAGCAAACCTACGAAGAAATTACCCTAGAAGAAGGACTAACCCTAGGCTATAACGTTGAGGTTGAACCCATTGTGGATCATGACAGCATTCCCTACAATATTCCCGAGGGAGGTCACTTCGTTGCTGTTTTGAAACAAAAGAAGATCAACGGAGAATTTAAGATTGCAGCCACCGGAATGTTTATTCAGCCATTAGCTGCTTTAAGTTTAGATATTGTCACGGACCCCGATGAAGGTAAATATGAATCAATGGTGATTAAACATCCCATTATTCGAGATTATCCCCAAGATTTTGTACAACAAATTAGTCAATATCTCAATAAAGAAATTCACTTTAAACAACTGCCCAATTTAGTGGGATACGTCGATCAAAGTCAAAACCCCGATTATCGTCAACCGTCTTGGCAAGAACTTTATTTAGAAGGTCAAGGAATAAAATTATTTTAATGATATAGATAAGGAGAAATGGGTGGAAGATTATCAACTGTTGATAGACCTTCATAACAGTGCCAATCGGCAGGGGCCAGGGGGTGATGCTGAGACGAAAATGGCTCTCGACCTGTCTATGATAGATCAGTCTGCCCCATTAAAGATTGCTGATATCGGTTGCGGTACCGGAGCCTCTACACTGCTACTTGCTCAACGATTGGAAGCTCAGATTACGGCAGTGGATTTCCTTCAGGCGTTTCTTGACGTGCTTGAAGGTAAAGCGGAAAATATGGGGCTTTCTGAAACAATAACCACCCTTTGCTGTTCAATGGAGAACCTGCCCTTTGAAAATGAGGAATTTGATCTTATCTGGTCCGAGGGAGCGATCTATAATATGGGCTTTGAAAGAGGGGTAAAAGACTGGAAACCTTATCTGAAAAGGGGCGGCCTCCTGGTTGTTTCGGAGATTACCTGGATTACAGGCTCCCGTCCGTCGGAAATTCAAAAATATTGGGACGAGGAATACCCCGAAATAGATGTGGCATCCTCAAAGATCGGCATACTGGAGAAAAATGGCTATTCTCCCATTGGCTACTTTATTCTACCAGAGCATTGTTGGCTGGCTAATTATTATCGGCCGATGCAAAATAGCTTTAAGGATTTTCTAGATCGAAACGGCAACAGCGAAGAAGCACAGGCAATCGTGGAAGCGGAAAATCGAGAAATTGAACTGTATGAGAAGTATAAAAGTTACTACAGTTATGGTGTCTATATTGCCAGAAAGTTGAATTAAACATTGATAATGAACTATTCATTGATTTGACAAAAATGAACAATTTTGTTGACCACCTCTTCAATAGTTAAGTCATCGGTGTTTAATTCCATCGCATCATTAGCCTTACGAAGAGGGGCTAAAGTACGATGACTATCTCGATAATCTCTTTGTTCAATCTCCCGTTCTAGTTGTTGAAGATCAAGATTATCTTGTCCTTGAGCTTGAAAATCCAGTAACCGTCGTCTTGCTCGTTCTTGGACTGAGGCGGTTAAGAAAATTTTAACCTCGGCATCCGGGAACACATTAGTACCAATGTCTCGCCCTTCGGCCACAACACCACCCAATTTCCCTAATTCCTGTTGATAGTTGACCAATTTTTGACGAACCGCAGGATAAGCAGAAATGGGGGAGACCAAGGCAGTAACTTGAGGGGTGCGAATGGCATTCGTCACATTTTCTCCATTAATGATCACTTGTGGCGGTTGCTCATCGGAGGAGGGGATAAATTTTAAATCCGCTTGGGAGACTAATTCTGCGATCGCACTTTCATCCTCCACGGAGATCCCTGAGTGTAACACTAACCAGGCCATCCCTCGGTACATGGCCCCGGTGTCTAAATAGGTAAAATTTAAAGCTTTAGCCACTCGACGGGTAACAGTGGATTTTCCGGCACCGGCTGGGCCATCAATAGCAATAATGGGTTTTCGGACTCGTAAAATCATGTTATCAATGAGTCGAGTGGAACCGACATAAGCGGCGATCGCCAATAACCCGGCTTCTTCAATCGTTTCTAGAGGTTGTAGGGTTTGAGGATGGACACATTCAACATATTGAATGGTGATACCAGAATAAGCGCTGATGGTATCTTTGACGCAACCTACTAAGACATTAGTTTGTCTTTCTCCAGCCAGAAAAGCTTGTTTCGCCGCTTGTAACCCTTGATATAGGGCGATCGCTTCTTCTTTTTGGGCTTCTGAAAGATATTGATTGCGAGAACTATAAGCCAGTCCCGAAGGCTCTCGAACAATGGGACACCCTTTAATCCTAACGGGTAAGTTTAAATCCTGAACCAACTGACGAATAATCGCCAACTGCTGCGCGTCTTTTTCCCCAAAGTAAGCCACATCGGGGCTAACAATATTAAGCAGTTTCGTGACGATGGTGGCCACCCCTTGAAAATGGCCCGGACGAAACGGCCCGCACAAAGACGAGATCATGCTCTTAGGAGGAATGACTTGAGTGGGTTGGTCAAAGGGACTATTAACCCCCATTTCTTCGGGGGTTGGGGCAAAAATTGCCGTCACCCCTAATTCCTGACACCGTTGAGCGTCTGTTTCGAGTTGGCGGGGGTATTGGTCTAAATCTTCGTGAGGGGCAAATTGTAGGGGGTTAACAAAAATGCTCACCACCACCACATCTACCTCAGCCATAGCACGACGAATGAGACTCAGATGACCTTGATGTAAGGCTCCCATGGTAGGGACTAAGCCAATGGTTTGCTTGTCCCCCCTAGAAGCTAAATAGGTACGTAACCCGGCCACAGTTTTCAACAGACGCATTGTTTTGCTTCTTATTAACGTCCCAAAATTTCCAATTGTACCGGAGCCACGCCACTGTTGAGTAAACCGATAACACTGGCCGCCCCTCTTGATAAGTCTATCACTCGGCCGTGGATATAGGGACCGCGATCGTTGATACGGACGATAACAGAACGACCATTATGGAGATTCGTCACCCTTACTTGAGTCCCAAAGGGTAGGCTTTTGTGGGCTGCAGTCAAGCCGTTTTGATTATACCGTTCTCCGTTAGCGGTTAAACGGCCATGAAACCCTGGTCCATACCAAGAAGCCATTCCTTTACGACGACTGGTGACAGGGCGAACACTGGCTAAGCCGGATTCTTGGTTAGCGTCTTGCTCGGGCTTGACTATGGCAGTTAAAGGAGGAGCATCTCCCATTAATCTTCGTAGCCGGTTCGTGGCTTGTAGCGCGTCTACCGCTTCATTTCGGGTGGTATCAGGTAAAATAACTCCTTTATCGAGTTTGATAAGTTCTTCAGAATCTAATTTAATACTATGAGTTTGGTCAGAATTTAAGCTGACAGTTAAGTTTTCTGCTTTAAAATTATTATCTTGGCTGAGTTGATTTAGACGTTTAGCGAAGGCTTTAGCGCGCTTGAGGGCTTCGCTTTCGATTTGACTGGGATCGATGTCATCTCCCTGTTCTTTAAGGGCTGCTAAGTCGGCTTTTGACCCTAAGAAGGTTAACACAGGAATCTGACGAATTCTTAACGTCACTGCCAGTTGATATTGCCATTGATGAAGATGAAGTTTAGCTATCTCCTGTGAAGAAGTTTGACCATTGGCATTGGTTTTAATGGGCCCTAAACTGACAACATTCTTGGTCTCGAAATCGGAACTTTCCTGGGGGAGTAGCGTCCCTATTCCTAAGATTTCTCCTATTTGCTCCACCTTTCCACTGGTGTCAGATGCTTCTGAATTTTGTAGGGAAATGCCAATGACGGCAGTTGTTCCTACAGTGGTCAATAAGGCAGTTGTTAGTCCGGTCCAAAATTTCTTATTCATAGATCCTTTGTTAAGTGAGTTGTTCAACCCCTGGAAATTCTTTTGATTCAATGGATTTTCCAACTTTGACTCCTCACAGAACTGCGTTTTACATTTCTTAAACCTTTACACAGTAGCATGAATTTTTCGGGGGGTGTCCTATTCCTAATAATCATTCGGAATGGTTTTCATTGAATCTTTAAATAAAGGTTTACACGAAAACGCAGATCCATTACGATAGTGAGTTTACTGAAATCGCCCCATAAACGATCCGTGAAACTGATGTGATCTAGTTGACCCTTAAGAAAGGGTTAATGGTGAAACCTTCGACTCTGTAGGAGACTCAACCCTGTAACATCTCAGATGACATGGGAAAAAAAATTCAGTATTTATACGGAAAAATAACTGTGACATTTTAAACATTGTCACCCTGAAAAGTCTAAAAATCTTGATCGTTAGTCAGTGTTTCTATCAGATTTTCAAATCATCTCTTGACAAATAACAATAAAGAGCATGAAGCATCGAAACATTAATGTAGACTCCTCAGACTATCCATCTTCCTTAAGATAGATTAAACTAGACGAAGCAACCCCCCTTTGGATTTGTATTATGTTAGCCATCGCCATCAGTTATTATTGGGTTATAGCTTTAATTGTCTTCTGTGTATGGTTTAAGACATTTTGGACGGATCAAACAACAGCTAAAAACGATATCTACTCTTGGATGGTGCTCGTTATTGGTGCTAGTTTCTGGGTGGTAGTCATTCCTTTTGCTAACTTGGAATTAGTATTGAAAGCTTATTCAATTCATCATTAAGCAGTGAAAAGCGAGAATTATCTTTTTTTAGAAAAATTGTTTGTTAAAGATAAATTATGGAAAACACCCCATTCTAGCTACCATTGGGATGGGACTTCGCGACGTTTTTTTGAAGGTTGGTATTATCGGGTTACTTTACCTAAACAGGGTCAAAGTTTTGCCTTTATGTATTCTATTGATGATCCAATAGGAGAAAAATATTATAGTGGTGGTGCAGCCCAGGTTTTAGGAGAAAATAATCAATATTTATACCGACTTTTTCCCGATGTTAAAAAATTTTGGGCGAGTCAAAAAGAATTAGCTTTATGTCATTGGAAACAAAATAATTTTAACCGAAAACCTCAAATTCTTGAGCCGAGTATTTTTCCAGAAATAGTAACAGAAGGATATCAAGCAACCCCTACTTTAAATCAGGGATATATTAAAGATCCTACTACTAACAATTATTGTCGTTGGTGTTATGATATCAACCCTATAGATGGTTGGGGGAACCGTTTTTTTCCTCAACAAGCAACAGCAGGATGGTTATCGTTTTTACCAATTTTTGACCCAGGATGGCAAGTTTTAATGGCACAGGGATGGGCAACCGGTTATATTGATTGGAATGGGAATAAGTATGAATTTAAGGACGTTCCTGCTTATAGTGAAAAAAATTGGGGACATTCTTTTCCGAGTAAATGGTTTTGGATTAATTGTAATAGTTTTAAAGAAGAATTAGAGTTATCTTTAACGGTTGCTGGTGGAATTCGACAAGTTTTCAACTGGCAAGAATCAGTAGGTATTATTGGATTACATTATCAAGGAAAATTTTATGAATTTACTAGAGAAAATAGTCAGTTGTCTTGGCAGATTAAACCGTGGGGAAGTTGGATGATGGAAGGAAGAAATACAGACTTTTTAATAAAAATTGAAGGAAAAACAGAAGACATTGGGAATTATGTTAGGGTTCCAACTGCTGAAGGTTTACAGTTTCTTTGTCGTGATACCACTCAAGGAAATTTAAGCCTAGAATTATATGATAATGAAGGAAAACTAATCTTAAAAGCCACCAGTTCTTTAGGGGGTTTAGAAATTGGGGGATCTCCTTGGGAGCAAGATTGGATTTATGGAAAATAGTATAAATTACATCAGAAAATTTGTTATTTTAAAGTTATATTTAAAATAACTAAATTCATGAAGAAAGATTCTAAAACTTACTTTTTAGATTAATAATCAGACATAAATATAATTAACTGAGCTAAGGAAATACAAGATAAGTTAAAAGTTTTCTCCCTGCTCCTTACTCCCTGCTCCCCTGCTAACTTAACCAGTAGCATTAATGTTTATCTAAGGACTTAATTGATGAAAGTTGGTATTATTCGAGAAGAAAAAAATCCTCCAGATTCTAGGGTTCCTTTAACTCCAGAACAATGTCAATATTTAATCGAAAATAACCAAGATTTAGACATATTTATTCAATCAAGTAAAAAGCGATGTTTTTCTGATTTGGAATATCAAGAAAAAAATATTTCTGTGGTTGAAGATGTTAGCAACTTTGACATTTTGCTAGGAGTAAAAGAAGTTCCTGTTAATTCTTTGATTGCTAATAAAACCTATTTATTTTTCTCTCATACTCATAAAAAACAACCTTATAATCGTAAACTATTACAAACAATTTTACAAAAAAAATATTCGTTTAATTGACTATGAATGTCTCTGTGATGCACAAGGAAAAAGAGTGATTGCGTTTGGTCATTGGGCTGGTGTTGTTGGGGCGCATAATGCTATATTAGCTTGGGGAAAACGTCAGCAAACTTTTGATTTAAAACCGATGCACCAATGTTATGATTTTGCTGAGGCGAAGACTTATTATAAAAATTTATCCCTTCCTAACTTTAAAATTGTGATTACTGGAGATGGAAGAGTTAGTAATGGTGCAGCAACGGTTTTAAATTTAATGAATATACAAAAAGTTTCACCGCAAGACTTTTTAAATCAAGAATTTTCTGATCCTGTTTATACACAATTATCAGTTAAAGATATGTATGCTAAAAAAGAAGAAAATATATTTGACGAATCAAATTATTATGAACACCCAGAACAATATTATTCTATCTTTGAACCTTATACGAAAGTCAGTGATATTATGATCAATGGTATTTACTGGGAGAAAAAAGTCCCGATTTTCTTTACAAAAGAAGATATGAAAAAAGATGATTTTAAAATAAAAGTTATTGCAGACGTAACTTGTGATATTGCCCCAAATGCTTCTATTCCTTGTACCATAAGGCCATCTACTATCGAAAATCCTATTTATGGTTATGATCCCAATTTAGAAACAGAAATAAATCCATTTGAACCTCATAGTATTGATATTATGGCTGTTGATAATTTACCCAATGAATTACCCCGTGATGCTTCAGAAGACTTCGGAAATCAATTAATTGAAAGAGTTTGGGATGAGTTGAAAAAAACTGATAGTCAAATGATTAAGGAGGCGACTATTGCTATCAATGGACAATTAAATAAACCCTACGAATATTTACAAGATTTTGTTAATTTTGAGAAATAAGTATAAATGTTTATTTTTGTTATCTATTCTAAAATATCTTATATAAAATATCGTTATTTATATCAAATATAAACTACATTTTAATCATTATAATTCTGTTCAGAAGATATATCTTTTGATGGCATAATAGTTTCCGATATGGCTCTAAGAATACTAGCAAAACGGTCATAATCTACATAAGTTACTATATGTTCTTGAGTCAAAATCTTTTGTAAAGATTCCCAGTCATCAACTAAAGAACCTACGGCTGCGTCTGGGGGAGAATCAGAATTAAAATTGTCCCATTCATCACTCATTATTATCCAATAATAATCTGTATCAATGGATAAAGTTTCTATTTGGTCATTTTTTGCTTTTTTCAATTAAAAGTTTAAAAATAGATTCTAGTTGCTCGATTCTAATATTAATACTCATGGATTACATTGTAAGATTAGGTTATTACGCTATTCTATAATACGACAAGGAATTTACTAACCAAAAATTTTTAACCAATAGTATGAAAGTTAATTATATAGTTTATCAAGAATCTCTAAATGTTCCCTTACTCTTTCACGAGTAATTTCGCCATCTATTTCTGGTGATGACA
>NZ_PRLH01000186.1 GCF_003013815.1 Cyanothece sp. BG0011
ACTTATTTTCAATGTAAGGACTGGTAACTAATAACGCAAGGTTGCCAAAAAACTTAACTGAAATCCTAAGTCCCAAATCCATAAAGGATTAAATAGTAATAATAAAAATGCCGATAATAATAGAGTGCCTAGGGCATTCGTTTTTCTCTCTAGGACTTGACTAATTAAAATAGCAGTTCCCATTAAGCTGGCTCTCAAAATTGATGGTTGAATTCCCGTTAAACCAACATACAAAATTAAAATAATAATACCAATTATCAACTTTTTCTTAGGAGAAAGAGAGCGAGTTATCCAAAAAATAATTCCCAATAATAAAGCCACATGAAACCCCGATGCAGCCAAGACATGGGACAGTCCCATATTAACAAATAAATCCCGAATGTCTGGAGGGTAAATCAACCGCCCTTCTTCCGAGAATCATCGAACTAATGACTAACCCATTTTGCTCTCCTAAAGCATCAGTAAAGCCGTTAATAATACGAGTTCGTAAGTGAGTCCATCCCCAAGGTTTTTTATGATCTCTAAAGATAATTTTGTCTCCTTTTAATCCAGAGAATGCCCCTTGTTTAGCCAAGTATTTTTTAAAGTCAAACGCTCCAGGATTTTTCGGCGATCGCGGTTGATAGAGATTCCCTTCTATAATCAAAATTTGACCAGGATAAATAAGGTTAAGCTCTTGGATAGGTAGGGGTAATATACACCTTACCTGTTACCGTTTGAAATTGATCATCACGGAGATTAACATTAACCTTTTGTGCTTGCAACCAAAACTTTTTACGGTCATTGTTTGTTAATCTCGGTTCCGATAAAAGCGTTCCGAGCAATTGGACTTTTTGAGGTTTAAAATTATCTTGAATCAAGTAACTGATATCCGTTGCAGCAGGAGAAGGAATACGCCATTGAAAATAAATAACCCCTAATAAGGCAACCAAAGAAACAACCCCCCAAAATTTTAAAGGGGGACAGCGTCGCCAACGACGATTTAATAGAATAAAGAGACCAATAGGAATAATGGTAATTAATAAAATGACCATAGACCATTGTTGCCAAGAAGGATGAGGATTCGGAAACCCCCAGATTCCGGTTAATAATAAGCCTCCCAAATAAGCAAAAATAAGAATGAGATAATGAAAAGAATTCATTAAAATTTTCCAAGGAAATCAGTAAGAATGATGGAGAATAAAGCAATCACTAATCAAATTTAAAAGATCAAAGGGGTCAAAAAGGAGAAATTATAAAAATTGTTAACAAAACTCAGGGAAATAACTCAAGAGATCCAGAATGGTGAGAGAATATTAAAACATAAGAAAAGAGCGATTATAAAAGGATGAATCCTACTAGCACCACATCAGAACTATCGCTATATCAACTAACCCAAAGCACTGACCCTCATTTATCACCCTTAATTGTGCCGGCTAGTACCTTTCGGGAATGGGTTGATAATGCGATCCAATTTTTAATTGACGAAGAAATACAGGCCACAGTGTGGGCAAAATTACCCCCTAATTCCCGTTGGTGGACAAACCTAGACCAATATTATCAAGAAGGACTTTCTCAACAAATCTATCGTTGTACCATTAGTCGCAGTAGTGGGACTGCACCCTCTCGTCAGGGTTTCCATCCCGCTTATGGTTCCCAGGATAACTTCACCCCTATCGTACTAGAAACGAACACTCAGCTAAAACGGGAGCATTTTTGTGTCATCTTGTCCCCTCAACTGTGTACTCTCATTTTGGCACAAGAACAAATTCCAGCCGAAGAAGACCCCCCGTCAGGACTTCTAGAACCCACGGTCCTCAAAGTGGTTTATAGTTTTAACCCGACCACTATCCAAAAGGTCTTATCAGGGATTAAACATCTGATTACCATTACCGACACCACCCCAGTGGAAGTGTTAGGAGACTCCGTTTTAGCCTTTCCCTTACCCACCACCGTCGATGCTACCCTGTTAACCAAATTATGGTTCCAAGTGTTGCGTCCCAGTGCAGGTGTGGGAGCGCAAATGTTACCCGAAACCAGTCACACCCTTGCCCAAAAGAATTTGAGCTTAGGAGAGGAGTTTCTCAAACCCCTCACCACCGAACTGAGTACCCCGTTAACCAACATGAAAACCGCCTTACGGTTGCTAGAATCCAAACAACATAAACGGGATATTCGACAACGGTATATCGACCTATTGAAAAAAGAATGCGATCGCCAAAATAACCTATTGCTAGGATTACAAGAATTACTTCAACTCAATCAAAGTTTAGAAGACGCACAACCCACGGTTCACCTCGAAGAAGTGGTTCCAGGAATCGTCAGTACCTATCAAGCGATCGCCGAAGAAAAAGGAATCATCTTGGGTTATACCATTCCCCCTGGGTTTCCCCCGGTGGCCTGTCCCAATGTGTGGTTACGACGCATTCTACAAAACATTATTCACAATAGCCTCAAATTTACCCCATCAGGAGGACGCATTACGGTACAAGCAGCCTTAAAGTCCGAAGGGGTAGAGATATCCGTCGCTGATACAGGAATGGGTATCGAAAACAACGATTTACCCAAACTATTCGATAGTTTTTATCGAGGACGAAATACCCTCAATCGTGATCTTGAAGGCGTGGGACTGGGATTAACCATCGCCCATCACTTAATCGAACAATGTGGGGGAAAAATCGATATTGTCTCTCAAGTGGGGAAAGGGACTATTGTTAAGGTACTCTTTCAAGAATCCTCCGATTGAACCGTTATTGGTTACTGATTGATTGTGCTTTGCTACGATGAGAAGGAAACTCTAAAAAAAGGAACCATTATGGCAGGTAAAATTAAAAAAGGTGCATTAGTGCGGGTCGTTAAAGAAAAGCTCGAAAACAGTTTAGAAGCTAAAGCCAGCGATACCCGTTTTCCCGCCTATTTGTTTGAAAGCAAAGGGGAAATCCTGGAGATGAACGACGAATATGCTCTCATTCGATTTTATGTTCCCACTCCCAGTGTTTGGTTACGCCTCGACCAACTAGAAGCCGTTTAATAAAGTTTAAAGATTATGACTGTCTCTTACGACTCCCTTCTCCCCTGTCAATCTCAAACTGTGGCCATTATAGGCGCAGGGAATGTGGGACGAACCCTGGCCCAGCGCATTGTTGAAAAAGACTTAGCCGATGTGGTCCTCTTAGATGTGGTGGAAGGACTTCCCCAAGGCATCGCCCTGGATTTAATGGAAGCTCAAGGATTGGAATACCATAACTGTGAGGTGGTGGGGACGAATAACTACGAAGAGACAGCCGGAGCCGATTTAGTGGTCATCACCGCAGGCCGCGCCAGAACCCCTGGTATCAGCCGAGATGACCTTTTGGCAATTAATGCTAAAATTGTGGCTGACGTGGCTGAAAAAGCCTATAAATACTCTCCTAACGCCATTTTCATGGTCATTACCAACCCCCTCGATGTGATGACCTATTTAACCCGCAAAGTAACCGGGTTACCCCCTCAGCGAGTGATGGGTATGGCCGGGGTGTTGGACTCTTCCCGTCTGCAAACCTTTATCGCCATGGAATTGGGCATTTCTACGGCCAATGTGACGGCCATGGTATTAGGGGGACATGGGGATTTAATGGTGCCTTTACCCAATTATTGTACAGTTAACGGCATTCCTCTTACTCAGTTATTAGATTCTCCTACCATTAATAGGTTAATAGAAAGAACCCGTAACGGGGGAGCCGAAGTGGTTAAATTATTGAAAACAGGAGGGGCTTATTATGCCCCGGCTTCGGCTGCTTCTGTTATGATTGAAAGCATTTTACGGGATCAATCTCGTTTGTTGCCAACGGCAGCTTATTTACAAGGGGAATATGGATTAAATGATATTTATATCGGGGTTCCTTCCTTTTTAGGTTGTCGTGGCGTTAAAAAAATATTAGAAGTGAAATTGAGCGACAATGAGCGAGAAGCGTTACACATTTCTGCGGATTCGGTTAGAAAAAATGTTCATTTTGCTTTAGAAAGTGTTGGAATTCAATAAAATTAGGATTAAACCAAACCATTGTTACTTCATCTTCAAAATTGCTTCTTCGATTTCTAATTTTTTGGTGCGCTAAACTTTCAATGACAAATCCGTGTCTTTTATAGAAGCGAATGGCTTTAGTATTACTTTGATGAGGTAATAAGTACCTGGACAAAAATAAACGTGACTGTCAAGTGAGCAGGGGAGCAGGGAGCAAAAGGAGCAGGGAGAAGGGGTGACAGCTTGTTTATATTTCTTCTCTACAGTTGATTATATTTATGTCCGACTACTTAAATAAAGTTGATAAATTGGTTGAAGATCATCAAGGGTTGCTTTACGAATAATGACTTTTGCTTGTTTTAGAAAATCTAAATCGAGAGGAGAGGTTTTATTGGTTAATAGGGTATTCATAGCTATTTTCCCCCTACTCACATCCCTACTTTTATTATGACTCTTTTCCTAGAAGAGAGCTATTTCTTCTGGTGAAGTATGGTTAACTTTAGTTTCTCTTCTTTTTAAATTAGATAAAATAAGAAGTAGGGTGATAAGAAAGAAGGATAAAAACATGAGTAAAAATCAATCTTTTCCTTTAAATGACTCTCGTCCTCCTGTCTCTCTAGATTGGGACTTGGGACGAGAACTTGATGATGTAGCCAGTCAATATTTTTATCAAGACTGTGAACCGTCAACGCAAAAAATTCTTTCTCGTTGTGGGTGGTATTTATCCAGCTTTTTTGAAGAGCCGACTTTAGTTATCACTTGTAACGATCAAGTTACAAATTGGTTGATTTTAAAACAATTAATGCCCTTAGCTACGGTATTATACAAATGGCTTAAGACGGCTCACATTCGCATTTATCCCCCCACAGGAGAGGGAACGTTCTTGGACATTCCTATTACTGATGTTCCTTTGGGTTAGTCATTTCAATGTGTTGTTAATCTGTTATCAATAATGAACCATTCATGGTAAACAACCGCCAGATAAAAGTCTTCTCCAACCAAGCGATCACAGACAGCCAAAAAACCAGAGAAGAAAGGATCATCGTCGTAAGTGGTATCTTTGAGAAAGAGCGTTACTGAATTACCATTTTCGCTCCAAATCGTCCGTAGAATGGTGATATTAGCATGGCTTAAATTTTCTATTGGGAGTAATACCCAACGCCCCTCAATGTCCATTCCCAATCTTCGGGGCCTTCATGCTTTTCAATGATCCGATCCCAACGGACGGTTTTAATGTTAGAAAGGGTGGTTTCTGACAATTGTGTTAATTTCATTGAGTTAACCATTGTTGTTTTGTTTTTTCAATAATTTCTATGGCTTCAATGACTGTATCAACACAGTGGGGAATATTGAGATCACTAGGGTCAGCCAGTGGTGTTTTCCCTTGAATCATATATTGATTGGCCCAGTTAACTAAGTCTCGCCACATAGGGCCAACCATAATCAAAGGGATGGGATCGAGATGACGCACTTGTAATAATTGCCAGACCATCAAAGCTTCTAAGGTTGTCCCAATGCCCCCTGGCATAATAATAAAAGCATTAGAAATTAAGACAAATTGATGCAGTCGAGAAAAGAAGGTGCGATGACGAAATACTTCTTCGACAAAAGGGTTGGTTTCTTGTTCCGCTTCGAGGTCAATACGGATGCCAATAGAACGAGTTATATCTTGGGGATCGGCGGCCACACTACCCTCATTCGCTGCTGTCATTAAGCCAGGTCCGCCTCCTGTGACAATATCACATTGCATTTGGGTTAGTTGAGTGGCTAACCATTTCACATCTTGATAAATGGCAGAATCTGACTGAATTCTCGCACTGCCAAAAATAGTAACACGGAACCGCTCTCGTTTAGGAGGGCGTAAACTGGTTAAAGCATTAATGACCTCCCACAACTCTAAAACCGCTTGTTTCACTACTTTTAGAGTTCCTTCTGGGTCATTAAAACTAACCAGATGAGGGGATAAAGGGGATTTTTTTCGGTTCATTGGGATACCCCAGTGAGATAAAGAATGTTGTATGAGAGATGCTGCTGCGGGTAATTTGTGGGGTTAATTTAATTATTCCCTACTTTTTCTGATATTTTAGCTCAAAGGTTTAGGTGGTGACTTAAACTTTTTCTCTTAAAGCTTTAGTTAATCGTTTTAAAGCTAAAGAAGTATCTGATGGGTCTAAATGAACATCTAATAGGCAAAAGCCCTCTGTATAGGTTTGACTTTTTTCTAACGCCAATTCTAACTCATCTTCGGTTCTAATATCAAAGCCTTTCCCCTTATTGAAAATAGTAGGAAGCTGACTATAATTCCACAATAATATGTCATTAAATTTTCCGTCTTGCATCGGTCTTTCAGTTCCATAGCCTAAATTATTGAGAACAATAATAATCGGATTTAAACCATAACGAACAATGGTGGATAATTCCATCCCAGTCATTTGAAAAGCCCCATCCCCCACGAGAACTAAAGGACGAATATTGGGGTTAGCCATTTGCGCGCCAATACTAGCAGGAACAGCAAATCCTAAAGAGGCATAATAAGCAGGAGAAAGAAAACGACTTTTTTGATGGACAACTAAATCGGCTCCAGCAAATAAGGCATCACCCACATCGGCAATGACAATCATATCATTACTGATAAAAAGATTGAGTTGTTCAAATAATCTTTGAACCGTTATTTTTTCTCCAGGTTTAACTGAGAAGTCTGTGGAAAGTGGCAAACGAGAAGGTAAGTCAACTTGGCGATGCTTGAGGTCAGCGTTTAATAACCCATTGAGGAAATCAACTAAAGAGATATCTTCATAATTATGAAAATGGATTGAGGTTTTTTCACTGTTAACATCAATGAATGATTGAGGATTCAATTTAGCTGTAAATATTCCTAAGTTGACATCAGACAGAAAAGTTCCCAAGGCAATAACACAATCACTTTCTTCTACATATTTTCGGGTAAATTCTTTTCCCATTGCCCCTTCATAAATTCCTAAATTGTTAGGGTGCATTTCGTTGATGACTGATTTTCCTAGTAAAGTTTCGGCTACAGGAAGATTCGTCTTTTCAACTAATTTAACTAGGGACTCTTGTAACTTAAAACGATGAATTTCTACCCCAGCTAAAATGACAGGATGATGAGCTTGATTAATCAGGTTAACGGCTTCTTCTAACGCTTCTTGTAGTGCATCAGGATTAGATGAAGCGTTGTTTGTAGAAGGTCGATTATCAGTACCCAGAGTAACATTAACCATATCTCTAGGAATTTCAATGTAAACCGGTCTTTTGTAGCGTAAGGCGGCGGTTAAAACCCGTTCAATTTCAGAGTAAGCTGTATCAGGATTATCCAAAACCGTAGAGGCTACAGTTATTTCTTGAAAGACTTTATATTGAGTATCAAATTCTTTGACTTTATGGTGTAGTAAAGGATTTTTAGTTCGTTCATTAACGCCAGGAGAACCACTAATAACCACCACAGGGGACTTTTCAGCAAAGCATTGGGCTGTAGTATTAGCAATTTTTAACCCCCCCACACAATAGGTAACACAGACAACGCCCAATCCCCTCAAACGAGCATAAGCATCCGCTGCAAATCCTGCCCCTTGTTCATCACAAGTATTAATAAATTCCAGTTCACTCTTTTCTAAGAGTTTATTAAATCCTAAAACAAAATCTCCTGGGACTCCAAAGACATGATTAACGCCTAATTGTAATAGTCGTTCAATTAAATAGTTGCCGATAGATTTATTATTTTCCATTTTTTTGTGCCTTAAATTTAAAACAAATGTTTGAAGTATTATTAAGTTATTTCTTCTCTGAAACCTCTATAAAAAATGATTTTTATGATTGATAGTTATATCCTGGCTTCTTTATTTCTATTTTAACTTGAATTATCGGTTTTCAGATGAATATAATCGGTCAGTGACCCTCTTTGGAGAAACAAATCATAGCACAATACCGAAGACGACGAAGTTGAGGGCAAGACCATTACACTCAAGACGAGTTTAACCAACCCACATATTGTCTTACTCAGTGCCGACGATACTACCATTCATTAAGAGGAAATCAAATGTTGGCCTCTCTTTCTGCTGAATAGTATTTATCATGGAGACATACACGGAAAACCTTTGTAATCATTAACACTCTCTTTCAATATGCAAGTCAAACGACAAAATATGAGTATCCTGGTAGATGATAATGCTATGAGAATCTACCTCGTTAGTCCAGACAAAGTTGGAAAATATCCAGGCATTTTATTTTACAGTGATATTTATCAACTGGGTTCTCCCATAACTCGTTTGGCTGATCATTTAGCAGGATACGGTTTTGTGGTGGCGGCTCCAGAAATCTATCATCGTCAGTTACCTATCGGCACAGTGATTGAACCAACTGATCTCGGAAAGATACAAGGGAACGAAGCAGCCAGAAAAACCGCCACATCAGAGTTTGATACCGATGCTAATGCTGTGATTGACTTTTTAAGTAAACATGAGGGAGTCGCTTCTCAACCAATAGGTGTCATGGGATTTTGTATTGGAGGACATTTGGCCTGTCGAGCAGCCTTAAATCCCCTGGTTAAAGCCTCCGTGTGTGTCTATCCGACAGGAATTCATAGTGGTAAATTAGGAAAAGAAAAAGCCGATACTTTAACAAGACTTTCTGAAATTCAAGGGGAACTCTTCTTAATTTTTGGCACATTAGATCCTCATGTTCCAGAAGAAGGAAGAGTCATCATCAAGCAAGCTTTAGAAAAAGCTAAAATTAGACATAAAATAAGAGAATATAAAGCTAATCATACTTTTATGAGGGATGATGGCTATCGATTCGATCCCGTCGCCACTGATCACGCAATGCAAGAAATTATCTCATTTTTGCAGTCTAAATTAGTTAATTTGACCATGGCTTATTGATTTTACCTTAAATTTTAGATTTATTGTTGACTATTAACTTATTTTTTGGGCTTTTACATCAAAGGATAACTGATTCATGATTAAATAAAGAAAACCACTAAGCAAAGCGGCAAAAAAGCACCAAACTGATACTAAAGTGACTTGAAAAAAGAGTTGACTCATAATAAACGATATAATTATTAAACTTCCAAATAATTTTAAGGGAGTAAATTCTATTATCAAAAATGGAAGAGTAATGATCGATAGATATAAATATTTACAAACTGCAAATAAAGGAATAAATCTTAAATCATAGAAAATATTACCTGAAAAGATTTGAGGTTGGATTCCATAATACATTATCCAAGTAAATAAATAACTACCTAATAATAATCCTAATAGGGTTAAAATTAATAATTTTTGTTTTTTATGATTATCTTTCTCAAGAAAATAAATAGAAACAGGACTTAATATTAACCACAAAAACGTAGCAAATAATAAAAATCCATAAGTTCCTATCATAGTTACTTGGTTTAATGAATTATTATTAATCCCAATCCATACTAATCCTTCTAAACTTTGTTGTAAAGCAAATAAACAAGGAAATGAACTTAATAAGACTTCTCTTTTGGATGAGGTTTGTTTTAAAGTACCAATTCCTAATATTAATAAACTCCCAGCCACACTGAAACTAACAGTAGCAGAAAAACACATAATATCTACTCTAATTATTACGATTAAGAATTTTAATTAAGATTAACGTTCTCCTCTGCTTTCCTGTTTCATCGGATATAAAGGCTCACAACCATTCAACTGCCAAATACTATAAACGAGGGCGCAAGCAACCGTAATCCAAATAACTGAAGGGGCAAGTAATAAACCAGCTAATATAGTCATTTTCCAATAAATAAAGGTGACAACAATGGCTGATAACCAAGGGCCAATAATCACCACTGGAACCGCTGCGCCTAATCTTCCTTCCACTGTGAAAATAGTATTCCAAGTGTCTCCTAATGCTAAGTGAATGACAAAGGCAATTAATGGCAAGGCTAAAAAATTTTGTCCAACAGCTTGCCACACTAATACAGAAGAGATTATTCTTAATACTCCAATGGTCATCCAAATAATCGGAAATGCTAGTGGAGGAGGGGCCCAGTTGGGTCGAATGACTTGCTGGTATCTTCCACTACTACGAGTATTATCTAAAGGCGAAAACAGCCGGGAACGAAGGGTTAGCACGGCGAAAAATACACTAGCGACCGCCGTTGGCAACCAACTCAAACTATTCTCTACTAGCAGTTGGCTAACCACCCATTCCATTCCAGACAAAGCCAATACCATTAAGCTAATTTGTAAGACAGTCCCACCTAAATAAATGAAGAAAGCTTTCCCATCAAATGCTTGAGTATTGATATTTGAATCATTTGAGGGTGATGGGGTTTTAACTCCCATGACAGAATTAACCACATTTTCAAGCCTATTCGTTGACTTTGATTGACTCATGTTCCTTTAAAAATTCTTCTTTTCTTATTCTACAGTTATAGACTCCAATTTTCTCAAATTATTGGAGACATTAAATGATAATATTTGAATTTGAGAATACTAAAAATACAGAACTTAATCGATGATCTTGTCATTTGTTATCATTACAGCACAACCTGGACTGATGACTAAAGAAATAATACTTAATATTCTGAAAGACTATCCCCAAGCAATAACGGTTAAAGAACTAAGTAAAAAGCTAAATCAACCTATTTTTATGGGACAAACTTGTTTAAAATTATTAGTTTCCTGTAAAAAAGTGACGACTAAGAATATAGAGATGATAAACTATTAGTATCTTAAGTGAAATAATAATTATAGGACGACTGATGATAAATTTCAACTACTTACCGTTAATTAACATGATCTTGGTTTCTTGTTTGGCCATGTTTCCCAATGTGGTCAAGGCCGAACAAATATTATTATTGAATCTCCAATACAAATCTGATACAACCACAACCAGAGAAATTCAATTTTATGGTAATGATCTTGATCCAAATTCCACCTCTATTGATGATAAATTTTCCCTAAAAATAGACGGAAAATCCGTTGACGCACCTGATGAACTTTATAGACGACTTGATAGATTAAGGCGTAATTTTAGTTACGACAGTCTTTCAGGCGGCATTCAAGATCCCCCCCAGCGCATGGTTAGTTGTAATTTGGGAGGACCGGCTGAGGGAATGATTCTTTCGGCCCGCTATTTGACTTATGAAAACTTTCAGATTGTTGATCATGAAATGCGACCAGTATTTGGTATGGCTGAAAACTGTTTATTCAAAGACCTTTACCAACCCGTTAATTCAAATGCTAGGGAGGATGCGCGAGGGGTAATTGAAATTTTGAATACCCTTAATTTGCTAGATTACTCAGATTAAATATCAAACTTGAAATTATTAGTAAAAAGAGGGATTAAAAATAAATGCTAAATAATTCAGATTTAATTTTAGTGGCAGGTGCTACTGGTGGTGTGGGTCAATTAGTGGTGGCTAAATTATTAGAAAAAAATATTTCGGTGCGTGTTTTGACGAGAAATCAAAGCAAAGCTAAACAGATGTTTAATGAGCAAGTTGATATTGTGGTCGGAGATATTCGTTATCCTGATACTCTGACAACAGCTACAAAAGATGTCACTCATATTATCTGTTGTACAGGAACCACCGCTTTTCCGTCTCAACGATGGGATTTTGTCAACTTATTTGACCCTCAAAATACCCCTCAAGCAGTGGATGGGGAAGGCGTAAAAAACTTAATTTTAGCGGCTCCATCTAGTCTCAAACGATTTGTTTTTGTCTCTTCTTGTGGTGTGTTAAGAAAAGATAAATTACCGTTTAATATTCTTAATGCTTTTGGTGTCCTTGATGCCAAACTTTATGCAGAAAATACCCTTAAAAGTTCGGGATTACCTTATACAATTATTCGACCAGGACGATTAATTGATGGTCCTTACACTTCTTATGATCTTAATACTTTATTGAGAGCAAAAACTGATGGAAGTAAAGCAGTTATTTTAGGAACTGGGGATACTTTAAATGGGGAAACGAGCCGAATTGATGTCGCTAATGTTTGTGTTGAATGTTTAAATTATGATGTCACAATTAATAAAGCAATTGATCTCATTAATTCAGGAGATAGACCAGCAGTTATCAATTGGGAAAAACTGTTTAGTCAGATTAGCTAAGATGGGAACAGGAGCAGAAAAATAGCTAAATAAAATTATTAGATTAAATTCCGTTTCCCATTAAGATAAATGGCGACCAATAATGAGGATGTTTTAACTCTGAACTATTGATAAAGTCTAACTGTACTGTTTGTAACGCTTCTGCTTTTGTTAAACTTTGATTTGATTGGGATAATTTAGCATAAAATTGCTGCATTAATTGACTGGTACTCTTATCATCAACTTTCCATAAAGAAGCGATAACTGACTCAACTCCTCCGTTTAGAAAATAGTAGCTTAAAGAGTTAATTTCTATCCCTTCTTCTTGGTTGGGATCATTAATTAATTGATCCCCTAAAGCAGTTTCGCAAGCTGATAAAACCGCTAAATGAATATCTTTTAAATTTCGTTTTAAATTAATTAATTTATCAATATCTAACCTATCTTGATGTAAAACTAAATAAGATTTCTTAAAAAATCCTGGTTTAAAAATACCATGAGTAGCAATATGTAAGATATTTTTTTGTGTTAAGTTATCTTTTAGATTCTGAAAATAAAAGTTTTCGTTAATTAAAGAAATCCCGTTATAAATTCCTTTTTGATCATTGGGGTTGTTTTCTTCTTTCACAATCAGATCAATTTCTTGTTCAACATAAGGTAACGGATGATGTCCAGGTAATTTTGAGCCTCCTCCTGCTAATATTTTAATATCGTCTGAGTTATTGGGTAAGCGATCGCGGGTATCAGTTGATTCTGCATTAATAATATTGGTGACGGTATATTTTTCAATTAAATAGTTATCTCCATCATATAATACTTGCATGGGAATATAACGAGTTGCTCGATCCAAAGCGAAAACTAAATGCTGAATATTTCCTGCGTTTAAGTCTGTTTCGAGTGGTTTAATTAACCAGTTATATAATTGTTTCGATTTTGTTTGTAATTGTGTAATATCTGAATTAGGATTATCTAACAAGTTTCTTAATTTTAAAACTGTATTATTTAATTCAGTTCGGGTTACATTAGCAATTTCTTTATGACTGACAATTTGTCCTTTAACTGCGATTAATAAGCGAAGTTTATCGTCTAATACTAGAGGATAAATAACCATAGTTCCTGGTTTTTGATTATAGTTATCGCTTGCTTTAATAATGTCTTCAGTTGCTTCATCATAAAAATTCCTGGGATCAAAAGCACCATCATCTAAATATTTTCTTTGACGTATTGCTGTGATTAATTGATCTAATGCTTGGTTATATTCATCCGTTAGTTGATATAATTCGTCTTCTAAAATGGTACATTCAGATTCTTCACATTGTTCAATCTTTTGAGAAAAAGCGACTAAACTATTGTATTTCTCAATAATAATTTTTTCTTGGGGTAAGAGAATAACATCACTCATATGACTGCGAAGATTAGAATTTCGGGTAAATTCTTGAACCTCTTGTATTTTCAATAATTCTAAGACTTGTTGTGCTTCTAAAATGCGATCTTGAGATAATAATAAGTCAGCTAAACGACGATAAGTATTAGCAATTGTATTAGTATAAGATTGTTGTAACTCGGTGGAAAGTCCTTGAATATCTTTTCTAATTCCTTCTCGAATATTAACCGATTGTTTAAAAAAGATAATCGCTGCTTCGGGTTGGTTTTGTTTTTCTAGTAAGAAACCCATGTTACTTAAACTGATTCCTTGATTTTCGCGATCGCCGATTTCTGCAAACATAGCTAAGGATTTTTCATAGTAGGAGATCGCTGTTTTATACTCTCCTAGTGTTTGATAAAAAAGACCTAAATTATGATAAGAATTAGCTTCACTTTCAGGATTACCAATTTCTCTGGCGATCACTAAAGATTGATTATAATAGGATAAAGCTTTTTCGTAATTTTTAACCGTTAGATAAAGATTCCCCAAGTTGTTATATAAATCTGCTTCACCTTTGCGATCGCCGATGTCTGTGGCAATGGTTAAAGATTTCTGATGATAAGAAATTGCTTTTTCATGATCTTTAAAAGCATGATAATCATTGCCTAAATTGCCTAATGAGAGGGCTTCCCCTTGACGATCGCCGATTTCTCTAGCAATGCTTAATGGTTTTTCGTGGTAAGCGATCGCTTGTTCATAATCTCCTAAATAATAGTAAACATTGCCTAAATTATTATAAGAATTAGCTTCACTTTTGGGATCACTGATTTCTGTGGCGATCTGTAAAGATTTCTCATGATAAGAAATGGCTGTTTCATAGTTAGCTAGACTCTCATAAACATTGCCTAAATTGTTTAAGGATGCTACTTCTCCTTGACGATCACCGATTGCAGTGACAATGCTTAATTGTTTTTCGTAGTAGGAGATGGCTTTTTTGTAGTCTCCTAGATGGTGGTAAACATTGCCTAAATTGCCTAATGATCCTGCTTTACTTTTAGGATCTCCGATTTCTCTGGCAATTTGTAAAGATTTCTGATGATAAGAAATAGCTGTTTCATAGTTAGCTAGACTCTCATAAACAGTTCCTAAATTGTTTAATGATGCTGCTTCCCCTTTGATATCTCCGATTTCCCGTTTGATGGTTAAAGATTGTTGATGATAGGCGATCGCTTTTTCATAGTTAGCTAAATTCTCATAAACAGTCCCTAAATTGTTTAATGAGGCTGCTTCCCCTTGAGGATCACTGATTTCTCTTTCAATGGCTAAAGATTGTTGAAAATAGGCGATCGCTTTGTTATATTCTCCTAGAGACTGATAAATATTCCCTAAATTGTTATAGGAAGATGCTTCACTTTTTCTATCTCCAATTTCAGTTGAGATAGTTAAAGATTGCTGATAACAGGCGATCGCTTTGTCGTATTTTCCTAGAGACTGATAAATATTCCCTAAGTTGTTATAGGAAAATGCTTCTGCTTGTTTATATCCGATTTGAGTGGCGATTGCTAAAGATTTCTCATGATAAGAAATAGCTGTTTTATATTCTGCTAGAAACTCATAAACGTTACCTAAATTAGTATAAGAAGATGCTTCACCTTCTCTATTTCCAATTTGACTTGAGATAGTTAAAGATTTCTGGTAATAAGAAATCGCTTTTTCATATTCTCCTAAAGAATTATAAATATTCCCTAAATTATTATAAGAAGCAGTTTCAACTTGTTTATCTCCAATTTGAGTTGAGATAGCTAAAGACTTCTCATGATAAGAAATTGCTGTTTCATAGTTGGCCAGATTTTCATATACGTTGCCTAAATTACCATAAGAAGATGCTTCCCCTTTTCTATTTCCAAGTTGAGTTGAGATAGTCAAAGACTTCTCATGATAAGAAATCGCTGTTTCATAGTTTCCCAAAGAATTATAAATATTCCCTAAATTATTATAAGCAGCAGCTTCAACTTGTTTATCTTTGATCTCTGTGGCGATCGCTAAGGCTTTCTCTTGATAAGAAATAGCTTTTTTGTAGTCCCCTAAAACCTTATAAACATTCCCTAAACCATTATAAGCATTTGCTTCTCCTTCTCTATTTTTAATGGCTATTTCTATCGACAAGGATTGCTCATAATAGGAGATTGCTGTTTGATACTCTCCTAAAGTATAGTAAACATTTCCTAAATTTTTATAGGTTTCTGCTTCATTACTATAATTACCTTCTTCTTTCCTAATAGCTAATGACTTCTCATGGTAGAAGATAGCTGTTTGATAGTCTCCTAGAGAAAAATAAGCATTTCCTAAACCATTATAGATATCAGATTGATCGTTTTTATCTCTAATATTAGTGATAATTTTTAAAGCTTGTTGAAAATAAGCAATCGCTGTTTTATAGTCTCCCAGAACATTATAAGCATTTCCTAAACCTTTATAAGCATCCACTTGACTTTCTTTGTCTTCAATTTCTGTGGCAATTTTTAAGGATGTTTCATAGTAAGAAACTGCTTTTTCAGACTTTCCCCAATGATAGTAAGTGTTCCCCAAATTATCATAAGAGTCTGCTTCCCCTTGTCTATCTTTTATCTCTATTGCAATCTTTAAAGCTTCTTCATAGTAGGCGATCGCTTTTTCAAAATCTCGAAGGCTAAAGTAATTAAGTGCTAAGTTATTTAATGCGTCAGCTTCCCCTTGAAGATTACCGATTTCTCTTTCAATCGTTAAGGACTTTTCTTGATAAGAAATAGCTGTTTCGTAATCTCCCAAAGCATTATAAGCAAGGGATAAACCCGTCAAAGATAAACTTTCACCTTTGCGGGTTTGTATTAGGTTTTCTTCCTCATTATTTTCTCTTACTTCTATTTGAATAGCTAAAGATTTTTCATAGTAGAAAATAGATTGTTTATGGTTGTTTAAAAAATAAAAAGTTGCACCTGACAATATATAACAATTCGCTTCTCTTTCTTTATCTTCGATTTCTTGATAAATCTTTGATGCTTCTTCCCAAGACTGTAATGCTTCTCTATATTCACTGTTATTAAATTGTTCAATTCCTCGGTTACGTAAACGATCTGCTTCTGCTTTTCTATCTTCTATAGTTTGTGCTAATACTTGTATTTTATTCCTAAAAATTGGTAATTCTAGGAATAGTATTGGTGACGTTGCTGCTAATACTGCTACGGTGAGAAAGATAACTGTTTTAGGTTTCATATTTTCAATTATTAATTATCAATTATTAATTATTAATTAGATTAAATTCCGTTTCCCATTAATATAAATGGCGACCAATAATGAGGATGAGAATGATCATAGTTTTCTTTTTTTGTCAAGGTTTTATTGATAAAAATTAATTGTACTTTTTGTAACGCTTCTGCTTTGGTTAAACTTTGATTTGATTGGGATAATTTAGCATAAAATTGCTGCATTAATTCGCTAGTTCCGTTATCATCAACTTGCCATAAAGATGCCATAATCGTTTTAGCACCACCAGTTAAAAAATAGTAGCTAATGGCGTTAATTTCTATCCCTTCCTCTCGGTTAGGATCAACAATTAAACTATCTCCTAAAGCGGTTTCGCAAGCGGATAAAACCACTAAATGAACGTCATCTAAATAGTCCCCTAATATTTCAATATCAGGAATGGTTAATTTTTCTCCATTTCCTAATACTAAATAAGAATCATATTGATTTCCTGTGGTAAATTTCCCGTGGGTGGCAATATGTAATAGTTTTCGTTCTTCTAAATTATTTTGTAAATTATTAAAGTGAAAGTCTTCATTTAAAAAAGAAATTCCTGGGTAAATTCCTTGTGTATCGTTGGGGTTGTTTTCTTCTTGAACAATAAAGTCTATTTCGGTTTCTACATGATCAAGTTTTGTTTGTCCAGGAATATTTGATCCTCCCACTGCTAAGATTCTATTTCCTTCAATAGTATCAGGAAGACGATCTTGTGTGTCGGTTAATTGGGTATTAATAACGTTGGTAACGGTATAGTTTTCAATGAGATAATTTTCTCCATCATATAATACTTGCATGGGAATATATCGGGTTGCACGATCCAGTGAAAAGACTAAATGATTAATTTTCCCTTCGGTTAATTCTTTTTCGATGGGTTTAATTAACCAATCATATAATTGTTTAGAGGTATTTTGTAATTCTGTAAGATCAGAGTTGGGGTTTTCTAATGCTAAACGGAGTTTAACAACGGTGTCATTTAACTGTTGACGACTCACTTGTTTAATTTCCCTCGAACCCACAACTTTTCCTTTAGTTGCAAACAGTAATCTTAATTTATCATCTAATACTAAAGGATAAATAACCATTGTTCCTGGTTGGGTGTTATGTTGATCACTTGCGCTAATAATTTTTTCTGAGGTTTGACTTAATTCTGTGGGTTCAAAGAAAGCGTCATCATCACCGCGACGAGTGCGAATTAATGTCGCAAGTTCTCTGACTGATTGATTATATTCTCGTTTGAGTTGATTGCGTTGATCTCTTAATTGTTTGAGTTGGGGACATTGATTATCTTCACAGTCTTTAATTTCGTTAGCGAAAGCGATTAAATTACCGTATTGTTCAATGATTTTTTGTTCTTGGGGTAAAAAAGTAACGTCTTTTATCTCTCCCCGAATACTACGGTTACGAGTAAATTCTTGAACCTCTTGTATTTTCAATAATTCTAAGACTTGTTGCGCTTCTAAAATGCGATCTTGGGACAATAATAAGTCAGCAAGACGACGATAAGTATTAGCAATAGTTTCAGTATAGGATTGTTGTAATTCGGTAGAAAGTCCCTGAATATCTCTTCTAATTCCTTCTCGAATATTAACGGATTGTTTAAAGAAGATAATCGCTGTTTCGGGTTGGTTTTGTTTTTCCAGTAAAAAACCCATGTTACTTAAAGTTCTTCCTTTACTTTTATAAAAGTAACTAACGATAGGTTATAAAAAAATCTTGATTCTTTATATTTTTTTAAGGACATATAAACATTACCTAAATTAGCGTAGGAACGACCTTTACCATGACTATCATTGAACTGCGTTTGAATAGCTAAAGACCGTTCATAGTAGTCGATGGCTGGTCTGTACTCTCCTAAACGGTAGTAAGCATTTCCCAAACTTCCATAAGAATTAGCTTTACTGCGTCGATTTTTAATTTTAGTCAAAGTAGTTAATTGTTTTTCGTAAAAAGAGATAGCTGTTTTATAGTCTCCAAGGTGGTAGTACGTATTTCCCAAATTACCAGAGGAATTGGCAATACCTTCGTAAGCATCAATTCTAGAAAAGATAGTCAAAGATTGATTATGATAAAAAAGAGCTTTTGTATAGTTTCCTAGAAAGTCATAAACATTGCCCAAATTGCCATAAGAAGCAGCCTGGCCATAGTGATCACCGATTTCTGTTTGAATAGCCAAGGACTGTTGATAGTAAGAGATAGCTTTTAGATAATCTCCTAGGTTTTTGTGTTCAATACCCAAATCCATATAAGAGTTAGCTTCACTTTGACGTATATCCTGAGTGTTATCAGTAATACTGATTTGACTGATGATTGTTAAGGACTTTTGATGAAATGAGATAGCTGTTTCATAGTTTCCCAAAGAAGAATATAAAATCCCCAAATTACGATAAGAGTTAGCTTCCCCTTGTCTATCACCGATTTCTTTCTCAATAGCTAAGGATTTCTCATAGTACAAAATAGCTGTTTCATACTCTCCTAGTCTTCTGTAAACAAGACCCAAATTGTTATAACATTTAGCTTGCTCGTTACGCACTGCTCTGCGAATGTCCCCCTCAGCAAGATCAGCTATTTCTGTATAAATAGCTAAGGACTGCTTATGAAAGGAGATAGCTATTTCATACTTTCCTAGTCTCCTGTAAACAAGACCTAAATTGCCATAAGAACCAGCCTCTCCTTGTTTGTCATCGATCTCCTGATAAATCTTTAATGCTTGTTCATAAAACTGTAATGCTTCCCGATATTGACCACGGTCATATTGTTGCATTCCTTGATTAAATAATCTATCTGCTTCTGCTTTTTTATCTTCTGTTGTCTGTGCTAATAAGGGTAAATTTCCCCAGGAGTTTTGCCATTCTAGGGAGGTTAGGGGTGATGTTGCTGCTAATAGCATCACCGTGAGGGAGATCAGGGGTTTGGGGGTCATTGGGAGTTCGGAGTTCGGAGTTCAGAGTTCGGAGTTAGTACGCTTTCAGTGACCAGTTACTTGTACTGAGCTAGGTCGAAGTATTAAGTTATGTAGAGAACAACAGCAGCGTTTTTTCGATAATTAGGTTAATGATAGCTAAGTATTCAGGTAAAAAGCAATAATAATGTTTAAATAATGCACGTTAGAGAAAATAGTTAATAAATTTCACGACGATGACCTATCCTAACGATAATAATCTCTTTTAATTCTAGGTCAAATTCATAGATCACTCGATAGTCTCCTACTCGCAGTTTATAAAATCCTGACCAGTTAGCTGTTAAGGGAATATGGGAAACTTGCTCAAAATTAGTCTTTAACCAATTTATTTTTTTTAGAATTCTTACTCGTACCGTCTGAGTTAAATTATCTAAATCATTAATAGACTCTGGTTCAAAACTAAGATGATAACTCATCATTTCCTATTCCATATTTTTTATATACTTCTTCTGCTGAAATTGTCTGTCTTCCTTGCTTACGTTTTCCTTGTATTTCTAGTAAAGTTTCCATGAAAGCTTGTTTAACTTCTTTTCCCTCATCTGGATCACCAAAATAGTTATCTAAGGTTTCATTTACTGTATCTCGAATTAATTCTTGTAACTCTTCCTTAGTCATATTTTTAATTTGCATGGCTATTTCTCCAGTCAAAGCAATACTTACATGATAACAAAAATAAGATTAAAAGCATTAATAATATATAAATCAAGGAAGTTCTAATTCCTGTTCTAAATCATTAAAGTCAACCTGAAAAACATCTATTTTGTGCTGTGCTAATACTTCTAAAAAATCTCGACGATTTAACCCTGCGACTTGTGCTGCTTTTTCTTGAGAAAGTTCTCCTCGTTGATACCAAAAAATTGCAGCAGCTAAACGCATTTCTGCACAAAATTCCTCTGGTGACTTACGACGTGCAGATAAAACTTCTTCTGATAAATTAAATGTAACTTCTACCATTTTGATTAACCTTTAACTAAGAATCGATGACAAAATTAACACAATAACCCATTATTCCCTATTTCATATTTTCTATAAACTTCTTCTGCTGAAATTGTCTGTCTTCCTTGCTTACGTTTTCCTTGTATTTCTAATAAAGTTTCCATGAAAGCTTGTTTAACTTCCTTTCCCTCATCTGGATCACCAAAATAGTTATCTAATGTTTCATTTACCGTATCTCGAATTAACGCTTGTAATTGCTGATCAGTCATATCTTTAATTTGCATAGCTGTTTCTCCAGTTCTTGTAATGTTAGTTATACGAGTTGAATTGATTGATCAAAAAAGTTGGGTTTTGGTAAAGGTTCATTATCTTCTAACGCTGAATCAATTAATAATTCTAAAACTTCTTGTGCATTTTTTAATGCTTCCTCATAAGTCTCTCCATGAGTGTGACAAAATTCTCCCCATTCGGGTAAACTTACCACATAACAATTATCTTCTTCTGACCATTGAATAATAATTGTATAATTAATTTTCATGAGTGTTAATCCTCCTGATTTTTAGCTACTTGTTTCAAAGCATTATCCACATCTTTTTCTTGGTAAGATTTTGCATCATCCCCATCTTTACCTGATAAAGTTAGTTTACCAGATAATAAAGGGTGTGACCATTTTGTATGACTTCCCTTAGCCGGTTTTTCAGTAAACCCTGCTTTTCTGAGTATTTGCTTTAACTCCCTAATTTTCTTTGGCAATGTTTTCTTCCTCTATTCTTTAGGCATTTTCTAAATCAGATAATAACTCTTCTTCTGTTAAATCAATCAGAGGAATATTATAATCACTCAGTTTTAAAAGAAAAGTAACTCTATCAACTCCTAATATAGTTTAATCAAAGCTTTGTTATTATTTTCTAAACGCTAAATTTCCCCCATCCAAGAAATTTTAGCGTGGTGCTGAGTTTAACACTGTTAACCCCCTACAGGCAACCAATGCAAATATTCTTATTTTTGTCAATACCACTTTACGAAACTTTATTTTTGACTTAGTACAGTTGCTCAAAAAAGTTAACCTGAAAGGGATTTTTAGGGAAAATAAGCAGCGATCGCTCACTCTTTGTTACGCAAAATAAGCCTTACAAACCCTTATTTCAATTTTGCACACACTGGCTACAGATTTTTATCTCTGACATAATACCATAAAAGCGCATAAACTCGTTAATAGTTGAGAAAAATTCTCACACATTACGAAATGTAACTAACCTCAATTGATTGAAATATTTAACGGGAAAGCAAAATAAAATAACTATAAATTATTAATTATCCATGAGAGATAAATATCCTTGTACTAATTCTGCGTCCGATACTCGACCTGATTGTTTATAATTTTCTTGTGCTTGTGATAATAGGTTTTTTGCTGTTTCCAACTGTTGATTAATAACCGCAACAGAAGCTAAACCTGTTTGTGAGGCTGCCATTTCTTCTATGTTTTTCCCGAATTTGGCTAACTCTAAGGATTGTAAGTATTGTGTTTTAGCTGCTTCTGTTTTCCCTAAATAAAGATACATATCACCCAGAAGTCTATGAATAATGGGGGTTTTAGATTCAGTTTTGACAATAGTTTCTAAGGTATCAGCTGCGTCTAAAAATAACTTTCGATTTTGATTAACATAAACATCAACTAACATCAATGCTTTGGCTTCTTCGTTAACATCTTCTTGTTTAATTTCATCAATTTCTTTTTGTATGGTGTCTTGAATAACAGAAAGCACCCTATTTAATCGAAGTTGATAGAAAGGAGAATTATCATTACCTGCTGTCACAGATAAAACATAAGGAACTTTAGGAAGAAAAGCCGAACCATCATAAATAATGTTAGTATCATTAACTAATTTTTCCCAGATAACTTCTTCTCCTACTGTAATTTTAACTTGATAAGAATCAGCATCTTTGATTGATGGCCAGATTAATATAGGTTTATCACTTATTATTTCGGTTTGATATTGATAACTCCCATCTAATAATTCTGGAAAAATACTGCCAATTCTCGGATTAGTATTACGATTTCCTGGACAAAAGTTCGCTAGTCCGGCAATATCTCCAGGTGAGAGAGATTTTATTGTTTTATCCGCATCCGCACATATAACTTTTACTTCTGCTGTTTCAGATAGCTTAATTAGATCACCATATTTGATAATCATTCCTTTATCAGCAGGGAGAAAGTTTTGAGTATTTTTACGTTTAATAGTGACTTCTCCTGTCAATTCTAAAATACGTGCAGCTTGAGCAACATTTGAGATACTAATAATACTAGAAATTATCAATAAATTAATAAGTATTTGATAGATTTTCATCATAATTAACTCTAAAACTTTTAATCCTTTAGCTTACCACAGATATATTAAGATTGATGGGTTACGGTGGATATTAAATTAAGTGTTAATCCTTTAAGTTATTGCCACCTAACCCATCCTACGATTATTGTATTTTTTCTTTAGCCATATTAACCCAGATATATTCTTCTGGATAACGACGATTTCCATAAGTAATACAATTAGTCCAATATTGTAAAGCTTCTGTCTTTTTATTTTGTGCTTCAGACACTTGTGCTAATAGACAATATGCTTTACCTTTTCGTTTGTATTGATCCAAGTTATCTAAATGTTTTTGATATATCCTAATTGCTTCAGTTAATAATACTTTTGCTTGACTATAATTGTTTAATCCTAAGTTTGTCCAACCGAGATTAGTATGAGTCATGTAATAGACTTTCGGAAAATCTATATTATTATTAATCTTATTTTCATCAAATTCATTATAAGCTTCTAATAAAGGAAAAATAGAATCTTGATATTTCTTGTTGAGCAAATAAAGACGACCTAAATTATTATAAGCTTGTAAACGAATTAGGAGATTACCTTGTTTACCAGCAATTTTATATTCTGTTTTTGCTTGATCGAATTCTTGTAAATCTTCATATAATATACCTAAATGATAATGTGCTTCACCATTATCAGGATTAAAAGCGATCGCACGATTATAATTAGATAATGCTTGAGCTAGTTGATTTTTCTGATAATAGTTTTTTCCTTGTTCATTAAAATAACTAGAAAGTTGATGATAATTTTCATGGATGATAATTAAACTAATTACTAAGAATAAGGATAAGATAAAAATAAAGATTTTTTTACGTTGAGAATTACTAAAAAAAGAATTAAGTAGATTTTCTCCGACAGGAGTTAATTTTCCTGTTGTTAATAAAGCAACAAAACTAGGAATAAGTATAGTTAAAGCACTAAATTGATCAATCCCACCGCTTAAAATACGGGGAACAATATCAATGATTAAACTAATAGAAAATCCAGAAAAAACTACAATTAAGATATTGATTGACCAATCTATGAATGTTTGCCATCTAGTTGTCTTGTTGGGTACTTGCCATTGCCACCACCAAGCATCATTTTGAGGTTGTATTGCTCGAATCCATTGATGATAGTCATCGAGAGTAACAATATAATCTTGATATTGCTGTAATTTTTGATCACAATTGCTAATTTTTTGTACAATTACCGAGGATAAAACCTCTGTGTTTTGTACGGTTTTCTGAATTTCATCTCGTAATAGTAGAAGACTGAGTATAGTATCTGAACTGAAAGAAATTCTATTTTCTAATGCTTGCAATTTGTTCTCATACTGTTCTATCAGTCTTCTTAATTTAGCTGAAGATGATTGACCTAACATAAAAATTAATAAGTTTCAGTTAATAGTGAATAGTGACCTATCAATTTAACTATTAACTGATCACTGGTAACTGGTAACTGAATTTAATTATCTCCACAAACTTGTTGTAACGTTCCCACAAATTCAGGATAAGAAATAGCGGCCGCTTCAGCACGATTAATCATCGTTTTTCCTTTAGCATTTAAAGCGGCGATCGCTAAACTCATGGCAATACGATGATCAGTGTAACTATCCACTTCAGCAGCCTTTAAAGGAGTGCCTCCTGTGATTTCTAAGCCATCCGGTAACTCAGTAATATTAGCCCCCATTTTAGTTAATTCTGAGGCCATAACCGCCAAGCGATCGCTTTCTTTTACTCTTAATTCCGCTGCATCTTTAATAATGGTTTTCCCTGTGGCAAAAATGGCAGCAACCGCTAAGATAGGCACTTCATCGATGAGTCTGGGAAGAATATCCCCTGCAATGGTACAGCCTTTTAATTGACAAGCTTTAACCCGTAAATCAGCCACGGGTTCCCCGGTAACAGTACGTTCATTTTCTAGGGTTATGTTTGCATCCATCATTTCTAAGGCTTCTAAAATACCGGTTCGCGTGGGATTAATGCCGACATTTTCAATTAATAATTCTGACCCCGGAACAATAGAGGCTGCCACTAACCAAAAGGCTGCCGAACTAATATCCCCTGGAACAATAACCCTTTGACCGGTTAGTTTAGGATGACCGTTTATGGTAACACTATGGGTTGTCGAATCAATGTCTAAAGTTGCGCCGAACGCTTGTAACATCCGTTCGCTGTGATCACGGGATAAAGCAGGTTCGGTAACGGTGGTTTTCCCGTCTGTCATCAACCCGGCTAAGAGAATACAAGATTTGACTTGCGCTGAGGCAATGGGGGAATGGTAATGGATGGGTTTGAGGCTTTTTCCGTGAATGGCTAAGGGGCTAAAGTGTTATCTTTGCGTCCCCATATTTGCGCTGACATTTCTTGTAAAGGTTTGATGACACGGGACATAGGACGCGATCGCAAAGAAGCATCTCCGGTGACACAAAATAAGCGATCGGGGTGAGACGCTAATAACCCTAACATCAAGCGCATGGTGGTGCCTGAGTTCCCTGCATTTAGCACGTCTAGGGGTTCTTCTAACTTGCCTAATCCAATTCCTTGTACGGTTACTTTTTCGCTGTTTAAGGGGGATATTTGCGCCCCCATGGCCCGAAAACACTCGGCGGTACTCCGGGGGTCTTCTCCTAATAATAAGCCTTCAATAATGGTTTCTCCTTCTGCGATCGCCCCTAACATCAAAGCACGATGGGATATTGATTTATCTCCAGGTATTTGTAGGGTTCCTTGTAGGGATAATCCTGTGTTGGGGGGGTTATGTTTAAAATTTGTTGATGATTTGTCTTGTGGAGATTAATAATAGAATTAGGCATAAATGTAAGGGTTAGTCTTTAGAAGAGACAAGATAGAATTCCTTGTCTATTTTACATGAGAATTATCATGGCTCAGTTTTTATACAATCGTAAATTTTAATTAATTTTAATTAAAATCAAATCAATTTCTTCACAGTCCATTAAAGCGTAACGAGATAATGTGAAGAGAAAGCTCAAAAAGTTCATTTTCGTATTGGTTGTTAGATGCTTTCTTTGTTGGTTCCCTAAACTGCTTGTTCCGTATCATCGCAACACTAGGAGTTAATCCTCATGACTAGCAGACAAGACCTCGGAGAACGATTAAACTTAGAAATTGATTGGATACCTGAATCCAACTCTAACCGTCCTGGGACAATCATTACCCCTCGTTTCATCACCATTCATAACACCGATAATGAAAATCCAGGGGCTGACGCTAGGGCCCACGCTACCTATATTAAAGGAACTGATGCCCAAAACCGTCAAGTTTCCTGGCATTATACCGTGGATGATCAACGCTGTATCAAACATCTTCCAGTCAACGAAAAAGGCTGGCACGCAGGCAGTCGAGACGGGAATAATCAAAGTATTGGCATTGAAATTTGTATGCACCAAGGCATTGATCAAAACAAGGCCAATGAACGGGCGGCTACCTTAACCGCAATTTTAATGTATGACCTGAATATCTCCATTGATCATCTGGTTACCCATCAACATTGGACCGGAAAAAATTGTCCGAGACGACTTTTAGGAGAGTGGGACAGCTTTAAACAACAGGTACAAGCCATTTATAACAGGATTGAACCCCGTCGAGAAGCGATCGCTACTTTGTTTTCATCCGAAGCATTAGGAGACTGGTTGGCGGGCCATGGTAAAGCAGATGAACGTCTCGAACAACCTGCATTCTGTCATTTACCCCCTGTCCCTGAACGTCCTTTGCAAGAAAATATTGATCCCAATCGTGCCTTCTTGGTGCGTTACAGTGAGAAAAAATGGGTGAATCATACGGTCTTACATTATCATTTCCTCGATACGCCTCTAGGTTGGCGAGGAGACGCAACCCAAAAACAAGCAGTGAGAGATGCGTTTGCTCAATGGAAAGGTCTCCCCATTGGTCTAGAATTTCAAGAAGTTAATGATCCGAGTGACGCTGAAATTCGTATTGGTTTTGAAAATGGGGGGTCCTGGTCTTATGTGGGACGAGATGCCATTGATTATGCTCCTAACCCTCAAGAACGGACCATGAATTTTGGTTGGGACTTAACCACTCCTTACGGACGAGATACGGCGTTACACGAAATAGGCCACGCTTTGGGTTTTCCCCATGAACACCAAAACCCCTTAGCCGGTATCGTTTGGGATGAAGAAACGGTTTATCGTACCTTTGCTGAACCCCCTAACCGTTGGGACAGAGATACCACTTACCATAATATTATTCGCAAAATTTCACCCAGTTTGGTCGAAGGTTCCACGTGGGACAAAGATTCGATTATGCACTATAACTTCCCAGCCGGGTTAATTATCTCCCCCTCTCAATATCAAACTCAACCCCTCATTCCTGAACCGGGTTTATCCCCAACGGATAGACAAGAAGCTAAACGCTTTTATCCCGATGACACTCCTAGGCCGATTGAACTTAAACCCTATCTTTCAGCGATCGTTGATGTTGATCCAGGCGAACAATTAGATTTCACCATTAAACCTCAACAAACCCGAGACTATACCATTGAAACCATTGGTCATTTAGATAGCGTTATCGTGTTGTTTGAAGATGTTAATGGGACCTCAACTTATGTCAATGGGGATGATGATAGCGGTTTTGATCGAAATGCCAGAATGACGGTTAGGTTAATCAAAGATAAAACCTATTATTTACGAATTCGTCTCTACTATGCTTCTGCTTCTGGTAAAGGTGCAGTGATTTTCTGGTAATGCTTTTCTCAACAACATAAGTGCGATCGCATTTAAACGTACCTCAGGAGAACAGCGATCGCATTAATCATAACCTATTGATTGAAACTAACATCTTCATAAATTTCTGTTAAAAAACCTTGAAAATTAATGCTTTTTATGCTAAATCCATCACAGTCAGCATGATACACTTCTAACACCCATAAACCCTGTGCATTTTTTCTAAAAGATTCTATTCTTTGATGTTTAGTGTTAATTAAAACATATTCTTCTAAACTATTTAAGCTTTGATAATCAATAAATTTATCTCCTCTATCAAATGCTTCTGTTGAGTCGGATAATACTTCTATAATGACTTTAGGATAACATTTATAATTATTATTTTCTTGATCTTTTGCATCACAAGTGACTAAAACATCAGGATAATAAAAACGGTTAGCGGTTTCGAGTCTTACTTTCATATCACTCATATAAACCCGACAGTTTGATCCTCTTACATGATTTCGTAATAAAGAAGCTATATTAAGAGAAATAGTAACATGAGCATCCGATGCACCGGCCATTGCATAAATTTCTCCGTCTCTATATTCATGTTTAATTTCCTGTTTTTCTTCCCATTTGAGATAATCTTCAGGAGTGACAAAAGATGATTCAGGTAAGGCAATCATAGGATTACATGAAATATTTAATCACTTTATAATAACAAAATGTAATGAATTTAAGATTGAGTTTTGTCGTTTTGTAGGGTGGGCAAACTTGTCTGCATGATCAGGAAATAAGATAAGTCTCTTTTAACACAATTTCTAAATCAAGCACAAGTAAACGAATGTAAACCTGCTGTTGACAAAAAGCAGTTCATTTGAATTCAGGAAAGTTTCAGATAAAATCAGCGATCGCCACAGTTAAGCAAGTCTTAATGGTTTCCTATTGCAAAAGTTTCTACATTAGGATTAAGCTTATTGATATAAGTTAGCAATAAGCTTGAATTGTGTTATTTCAATGAAAACCATCATGCAAACTTACGACAAGACAACAGTGAACTATAACTGGTGGGCAGGAAACGCCCGATTTGCGGATAAATCAGGCTTATTTATCGTTGCTCACGTTGCACAAGCTGCTTTAATTATGTTTTGGGCAGGTGCATTCACTTTGTTTGAACTTTCTACCTATTCCCCTGATTTACCCATGGGAGAACAGGGATTAATTTTGTTACCTCACTTAGCAACGTTAGGCTTTGGAGTCGGACAAGGGGGAGAAGTTATTGACACTTATTCCTTTTTTGTCATTGGAGTGCTACACTTGATCTCATCAGCCGTATTAGGTGCTGGTGCCTTGTTTCATCTTTTACAGGCCCCCAATGACCTAAACAACGCAGAAGGAGGTGCGCGTCGCTTTCATTTTGAGTGGGACGACCCGAAAAAATTGGGTATTATCTTAGGCCATCACCTCTTGTTTTTGGGTATCGGTGCCTTACTCTTAGTGGGAAAAGCCATGTATTGGGGTGGGTTATACGACTCCACCACCGAGACAGTTCGTTTAGTGACTCAACCCACCTTAGACCCTTTAGTTATCTATGGTTATCAGACCCATTTTGCCAGTGTCAATAACCTAGAAGACTTAGTGGGTGGTCATATTTACGTGGGTTTTCTTCTTCTTGCCGGTGGTATTTGGCACATTATTGTCCCACCGATGGAATGGGCAAAAAAACGTCTTATTTTCTCAGGAGAAGCCATCTTATCTTATTCTTTAGGAGGTATTGCCTTAGCCGGGTTTGTGGCTGCTTATTTCTGTGCTGTAAATACTTTAGCCTATCCCCCCGAATTTTACGGTCCTCCTTTAGAAGTAAAGTTAGGCATTACCCCTTATTTTGCTGATACAGCCATTTTAGACTTGGGTAAGCACACCTCTCGTTGTTGGTTGGCCAATGCTCACTTTTTCTTAGCCTTTTTCTTCTTACAAGGTCATCTTTGGCACGCAATACGCGCTTTAGGGTTTGACTTTAAACGAGTTGAAACGACGCTGAATAACTTTGAACAAGTGTAAATACACGCAATAAAAAAGGAGTTAAGGGGTGTCTTTGGCGTTGTGAGAGGCACTAATGGACATCCGCTTAACTTTCCTATTTCCACTCTATCTTAATTGTGCCTCAAATCTTTGAAAATTGGAGTTTCTTATGTCTTCTCTTCCCACCGCTTTATGGTTAAGTGTTAGTCCTGCCTTGCAACGGTTTAACCGTCCTTTAATTAGTCAACTGTCTCAACATCATAAGGTTGCTTTATGGGAATATCAGCAAACCCCTGACGAACCTATTGGCCTGGATGTCCCGTTTATCTTATTACACGACTATCTTAAACAATTAGAGCAACCGGTGCATCTTATTGGTCATGGTACCAGTGGGTGGTTAGGGATGATGTATGCACAACATTATCCGGAACGAGTGAAGTCCTTGACATTGTTATCAGTGGGGGCTAATTTATCTGTAAATTGGCAAAGTCACTATTATGCCATGTTCAAGACATTACCTTGCGACCGCCAGACTATTTTAACTCAAATGGTTAACAGTTTATTTGGTCGTCAATGTCCATTTAAGAGTCAGTTATTAACCTATATTTTAGAGCAAGATTTATTAACGTCTCCTTCTCCGAATAGTTTAGTTAAACAAGTAAGTGTGACACCACAGTTGATATCAGTTCCCTTATTTGTTGCCGGTAGTCGAGATGATTTAGTAATTTCAGATTATCAACTCAATGCTTGGAAACCTTGGTTAAAATCAGGGGATATTTTATGGCAATGTTCCGAAGGAAGGTATTTTTTCCATTGTCTTAATTCTGAATTAGTTGGTGAGAAAATTACTGATTTTTGGCAAAGTTTAAAACAGGGAACAGGGAACAGGGAACAGGCAATAGGTAAGGTTTAGAGATTGTTTATGGTTTTGCAACAAGTTATTATGTCCCAACTCGGTTGGTTTTGTCCTTTCGTTATTTGGTTAGTATTACTGTGTTTTTTTTGTGCAATTTTCTTTGCTATTCAAGATGGTTTTTTGTACTTAAAAAAACTTCATCAAATTCGTTGTCATCGCTGTTCTTTTTATACGGGTGAAACTTGTTTAAAGTGTACAATACATCCTTATAAAGCGTTCACAGAAGAAGCCATTTCTTGCGAAGACTGGGAAGGAAATTATTCTTATTCACCGGTGTTGATTTCTGAGCAAGAAGTCATGTAATTTTTGTATAAAATGGGTTACTCTATTTATCTAAATTGTAGCCCATACTTGATAATGATTATTCGGTGGGCAAATGTTTTCAATACTATCGTTAGATAATATGATTCTTTGTTTTGCCCACCCGACTCTCTACTCTCTGGAATATTTCTAATAGCTGTAATTTTTCCCTATTTCTCGTTGGTAAAATTAAATAAGCCACTCAAAAATACCTTAATTCTTCCCTTCACCCTAAATATTTTGAACATTTGTACTAATAATAAGTAAAGCAATGTAAATCTGCTCTTGACAAAAAATAGTTAATATATGTATTGGAAAATTAAATTAGCGCACCGCTTCGCGGATCTATTCGAGATCGCCACACAAAGACCAACCTTCTCAGTCATTAAAAAAAGATTACAGTTGAGAATTTTTCGGTTTTGGGGACTGTTTTCTTTCTTTTCTTGCCTTGGACAAAAATAGAGGTTACAAGCGCACACCTTTTCCATTGTGGATAAAATATCATGTCAAGTCAAGCAAAAGCAAGCAATTGTTACATTAATTTGTGAATCAATTGAAACAGAAAAGACATCAAAAACGTCTGTAAAGCCTATGACCTTATAGTAAGCGTCCAAAACCCCTGGTCATTTTGGACAGGATCATCGACAATTAATCAATTAATCATTTAACTATATATAAACTTATGTGTGGAATTGTAGGCTATATTGGCACAAAAACAGCAACCGAAGTCTTAATCGACGGTTTAGAACGATTAGAATACAGAGGCTATGATTCAGCCGGTATTGCTACAGTTTTAGAAGGTAACATACACTGTACAAGGGCAAAAGGCAAACTTTATAACCTCCGAGAAAAACTAGAACGGGAGGTTAACCCTTCACAGATGGGTATCGGCCACACTCGCTGGGCCACCCACGGCAAACCAGAAGAACATAACGCCCACCCTCACAGAGATAGTCGTCAACGGGTGGCAGTGGTGCAAAATGGTATTATTGAAAATTATCAAGAATTAAGAGAAGAATTAATTGAAAAAGGGTGTGAATTTCTCTCAGAAACCGACACGGAAGTCATTCCCCATTTAATTGCTCAATATCTCCCCGAAACCGTTGATTATGATGGGTTATTACAAGCAATACAAAAAGCCGTTCATCGTCTCAATGGGTCTTTTGCGATCGCAGTTATTTGTGCAGACTACCCGGATGAAATCATTGTCGCACGGCATCAGGCCCCTTTAATTATCGGTTTTGGACAAGGGGAATTTTTCTGTGCTTCCGATGTCACGGCAGTTGTGCCTCATACCCATGCCGTTTTATCCCTGGAAAACGGCGAAATTGCCCGTTTAACCGCCCTCGGTGTAGAAGTTTACGATTTTGACCTAAAACGCCTCAGAAAGCTTCCGAGAACCCTTGACTGGAATATTGCCACCGTTGAAAAACAAGGGTTTCGTCACTTCATGCTCAAAGAAATTTATGAGCAACCTTCAGTGGTAAGAAGTTGTTTAGAAACCTATTTAGAGCCTAGCTGGAATGTTGAAAATGGGGAGGAAAAAAGCCCCATTGCTTTAGGGTTAGCCTCAGAATTATGTGACAATGTCGATTATATTCAAATTGTCGCTTGTGGGACCAGTTGGAATGCTAGTGTGGTGGGTAAATATTTACTCGAACAATTAACCGGTATTCCCACCATGGTGCAATACGCCTCAGAGTTTCGTTATTCTCCTGCGCCGATGTTAGCTAATACCTTAACCGTTGGAGTCACACAGTCAGGGGAAACCGCCGATACTTTGGCAGCATTAGAGATGGAAAAACAACGCAGAATGGGCTTAGAATTTCCTTATGATGCGCGAATTTTAGGGATTACTAACCGTCCCGAAAGTACCCTTGCTCACATGGTAGATCGTATCATTAATACTCAAGCAGGGATAGAAATTGGTGTGGCGGCGACTAAGAGTTTTACGGCACAATTAATGGGCTTTTATTTCTTGGCGTTAGAGTTAGCTTATCGTCGTAAACGGTTAAGTTTAGAGAAGTTTGAAAGTTTGATTAAAGGGTTAAGAGAATTACCCAATCAAATCGAACTCATTTTAAGTCAACAAGAAAAACAAATTGAAGAATTAGCCCATGAATTTATCGATACGCAAGACTTTATTTTCTTAGGAAGAGGGGTTAATTTTCCCATTGCTTTAGAAGGGGCTTTAAAATTAAAAGAAATCAGTTATATTCATGCTGAAGGTTATCCTGCAGGGGAAATGAAACACGGACCCATTGCTTTATTAGATGCTAAAGTTCCTGTGGTTGCTATTGCAATGCCGGGGGAAGTTCATGATAAAGTATTATCCAATGCTCAAGAAGCAAAAGCAAGAGATGCACGGTTAATAGGGGTAACTTCTGTTGATGATAATGAAGCGAGATCAACCTTCGATGACTTATTATTTGTTCCCCATGTGGATGAAATTTTATCTCCAATAATTGCAGTCATTCCCTTACAATTATTAGCGTATCATATTGCAGCCAGACGGGGGTTAGATGTGGATCAACCTCGAAATTTAGCCAAGAGTGTTACAGTGGAATAAGTATTAGTTTAAAATAGAAATTATGTATGGATAGTATAGTTAATATACTATCCTTTATTATTGATGATTCGAGTATTATGGGTATAATGAAATAAAAACTTACAAGAAAACTATGATAATAGATGGGATTAAAGAACAATTTAAAATAATTTTTGATAAAGACATTAGCAATTGGAGTAAAGTTTTAAAATTAACTCTTATCGCTGGTTATATTTTAACATTTACATCTTTACAAAAATATTGATTATTCTAAGCCACTATAAATATCAATGCTCCAGAGTTTTAGCTATTTGATAGACGAATCAACTCCTCCATTAAAATTAGGGCAAATGATAAAATTGCAATGTCGATTGTGTAGGTTTCAATGATCCAAATAATCCATTTCATATTTTTTCTTCCCTAAAACTTTTTCTATGATCAACCTAAACAATCTAAGTGTCAGAGTTGTGTCACTGAAGTGACAAAAAAACGATACCATAGCACTATTCACATCTTGTACCTATATAAGAAAACTTATCAAGCGATCGCATCGAGAGCGGAAGTCTTTTTGCTCTGAGTTTGATCGCCTTGTTACTGATGGCCCAATACTGCGTAGGTTTTGGATTTTGACTTTTCTTTAAAGTAAGCAGAGGAGCAGGGAGTAAGGAGCTTCGGAGATGGATTTTCGGTTTTCTCCCCCGCAAGAAAGCTCCCTTCTCCTCGCGCGTTCACGCTTGTCGGGGAACCCGACCGGGGTCGCTCGTCTCCCTTGCAGTTTCAACCAGGGTTTTGAGCAAAACCTGCGTAGTATTGACTGATGGCCAGCAAAAATCAAGAAAACTATGAGCGAAACCTTAACTTCTTTGAATAAATATGGCAAGAGGTCTTATGAAAATTTTACTGGTTGAAGATGATGAGCAACTAACAGAAGCACTGGTAGAAATTTTGACCGATAAACAATACTATACTGTCGATGCTGTCCAAGATGGAGAAACCGGTTGGGATTTTATCGAAGCCAATGGCTATGATTTAATTATTCTTGATATTATGCTCCCTCGATTAGATGGGATAAGTTTATGCCAACGATTGCGACAAACAGGGAATAAGACCCCAGTTTTAATGTTAACAGCGAGGGATCTCAGTAGCGATCGCGTTATGGGTTTAGATGTAGGAGCCGATGATTATGTGGTCAAACCCTTTGATTTACCAGAGTTATTAGCAAGAATTCGCGCTTTATTGAGACGGGGAACTACTAGCTTACTTCCTGTCTTAACTTGGGGAGAGTTAGCCCTCGATCCTAGTCATTGCCAAGTCACTTATCAAGGACAATTATTACATTTAACTCCCAAAGAATATGGTTTATTAGAATTATTATTACGACAACAAGGACAATTAATTAGTCGTGGCACAATGATTGATCGTCTGTGGTCCCTGGAGGACACCCCTTCAGAGGAAACGGTGAAAGTTCATCTCAAAGCCTTACGAAGAAAGTTAAAAGCGGTTGGTGCGCCAGCCGATTTAGTGGAGACAGTTTATGGTATGGGGTATCGACTCAAAGCAATTTAATCATCCACGGTCAAAAAACCTACAATGGCGACTGTTTTTATCCTATTTAACAGTCATGATGGCTATTTTGGGGGTTTCAGCCCTCGCTGTTTATAAATATACTCGTCACAGCCTTTACCAGCAACTGGATCAACGCTTAGAAGTGTTAGCCCAAGCGGCTTCTCATAATCTTTTAGCCATAAAAGCCCATTATGTCAAACGTCAAGAAAAGGGATTAATGGGAACCTCACCCCTTTCTCAAACTAGGTGTTATCTAGACGATGACGGGGACTTAGATATTCCCTGGCAACAATTACGTCAACCGGATCAAGGGGTCGAATGGTTTGATGCCCAAAAACAATTAGTGGGTAATTCTGGGACACTATTACCAAACTTACCCCCACAACCAGGATGGCAGTCTTGGCAACAAGGACGAGTGAGAGCGGTTACCTTACCGGCTTATAGTCATAGTACCGGAAAAAAACACTTAGAAGGTTATATTCGCGCCAGTCAAGCAACTCAAGAAGTAGACGCTATTCTCAATCGTTTGCGTTGGGGGTTGGGCATCGGTAGTATTGGTGTGTTAGGATTAACCGGTTTAGGGGGAATGTGGTTAACCAAGCAATCTCTACGACCCATTGAGCAAAGTTTTCAGCAACTTAAACAGTTTACCGCCGATGCAGCCCATGAGCTACGTAGTCCCTTAGCAGCCATGAAAACATCGGTTCAGGTTATGCAGTATTATCCCGAAAGAATTCATCCCCAGGATCTCAAAAAAATCGGGGCGATCGCCACAACTACTGACCAGATGATTCGATTAGTAGAAGATTTACTGTTTTTAGCCCGAATGGATACCATCGATCTCACCGCTAGACAACAATGGATACCGCTTTCATTAACGGAAATTTTAGAGGATTTGCTGGAGCTTTTTCAATCTCAAGCGCAAGAAAAAGGCATTACGCTCCTGGGTAACTTAAAAGGTGAGGTGAACATCAAAGGAGATGGGGCGCAAATCAGTCGTCTGTTGAGAAATTTACTAGACAATGCTCTGCAATATACTCCTGAAGGGGGTAAAGTGACCCTGACGCTTAAAAGCGATCGCGACAGTGCCATGATTATCATAGAAGATACCGGCATCGGCATCGCTCCAGACCATCTTCCCTTGATTTTTGATCGTCTCTGGAGAGCAGACACAGCAAGGGTGCGACGGGACGGAGGGATGGGAATGGGACTGGCCATTGCTCAAGGTTTGGTTCAACTTTATCAGGGGGAAATCTCAGTCAGCAGTCAATTATCGGTGGGGACTTGTTTTCGGGTTCGCTTGCCACTTGATGAAAAATAATTGCTTGACCTACCCCCATTTCTACCCCGATCTAATTGTAAGCTATGACATATAACACCTAGAGGGCAAGATCAGTTCCTGAAAAGCCTCTCTTCCATGCTGTCATGAGTTGAATAATTAATCTGATGAATCGTCTTTTTCGCAAATATCATCGCACCCTTGCGATTATTCTTAGCTTACCCATACTTTTAACTATTATCACTGGAATCGGTTATACCATTTTTGATGAATGGTTTGAACTAGAAAAAATGGCTCGATTTATGCTACAAATTCATACCATGAAGATTCTGCACTTAGAGACTATTTACCCAGTCTTAAATGGGTTAGGACTGATTGGTTTATTAATCACCGGTTTGAGTATGACCAGTTTATTTAGAAAACCACTCTCTTCTCGCAAAGCTAAGTAGACGATCCTATTTCTTATTCATTATTTTTTGCCCCTTTTTGATCCTATCCAGGAGAATACTAAGATGTTCCGTTCTTTCAATCTTTCCTCACCTCTTCAAAAAACCACAACCTTTTCAGTCCTAAGCATTTTAGCAACATTATCCCTTGTGGGTTGTACTTCCCCTAAAACACCAGAAGCACAAGTGGAACCTTCAACCTCCCAAACACAAGTTTCAACTCAAACCAACTCCCCTACCTTAGAAAATCTTCAAAAAGCTTATAATGGAGAATCTAACGCCCATGTCATGTATGTTGCATTTGCTAAAAAAGCTGACGAAGAAGGTTATAAACAAGTGGGGACTCTGTTCCGTGCTGCGGCCAAAGCTGAAGAAATTCATCGAGACAATCATGCAAAAGTGATTGAAGCTATGGGTGCAGTCCCTAAAAATAATATCACCAACCCTGAAGTTAAATCCACAGCCGATAATTTAGAAAAATCTCTAGGGGGTAATCTTAGTGCCGCTATCAAAGGGGAATCCTATGAACGGGATACTATGTACCCCAAATTTATTAAACAAGCTGAAACAGAAGGTAATCAAGCAGCCGTTCAAACATTTGATTATGCTTTAGCCGCAGAAACTCAACACGCCCAACTCTATAACGAAGCTAATCAGAATCTTGAATCTTGGCGCGACAAAACCCATCCTTTTTATGTATGTAAAGTCTCTGGAGAAACGGCAATGGATAAAACTGCTATGACTAACTGTCCCCCTGTAGAGACTGGAGAATCCTATATTGAGATTAATTAGTGGTTTCTGGGAGTGGCCATACACTAATGACACTCCCTAAATTTTTCGGGTTCAATTCAGTAAATTAATGATTAACAGCCTATGAAACGCCGTGAATTTATAACTTTGGTTGGGGTAGGAACTGCCACCCCTTTGATTATTTCTGCTTGTACCCCAAAAGCTTCACAACCCGTTAGTAATGCTGTTCGTTCGGATGGGTTTCAAGAAGTGGGTACCTTGACAGAATTAGGGAAAAATCAACAAATTCTTCGAGAAAATTTAGGAAATAGTCAGCAAAAAGCTCTGATAATTCCTAATCCCACTGATAATAATCAACTGATTGCTGTTAATCCTACTTGTACTCATGCTGGTTGTACAGTAACTTGGGAATCAGAGAAACAAGTGTTTATTTGTCCTTGTCATGACTCTCAATTTAGTAGTGATGGTAAAGTTATAGAAGGTCCAGCAACCGAACCATTAGCTAGTTATGAGGCCAAATCAGAAGGAGACGCAATTTTAGTCAAAATTAGTTAAGAGATTATTTATCATATAAACCGGAGGTCGACACCCTCTACAACTCGACTTCCACCCTTCCTTGTCAATTAATTTTATCGACTATACCCGATTAAAATACTTTTTGATGGGTTTTCCTCTATTGTGAGACAAGATAAAAACCCGATTAACTGAAAAATCGGATAAAATTGCTCAACGATATCTTTGGGAGAATTAATTAATTAGCTCTAGTTAATGGTCTCAATTTTTTTCAGTATTGATGCTGAACTGAGTTGGTTTGTTAATCTAAGTTATCTCAGTAGAAATACATAATCTTTTATTTTTTTAAAAGTACACTAATAAATTTCAACCCAAAAAATACTCTTAAAATATTTGAGTATTCTCTTTATTTTGTAATATTTAAGTAAATATCTGTACGTTAATTAAGTGATTTACAAAAAGCCTTAAAAGTTGCTTACCTTAAATATAAAATTTGTCAATATTTGCAAATAAAAAAATTGATGTTATTTTATTAGTTGTAAATGATTATACACACATAATTGTGGTGATTAGCATCATGAAGTTCACTGGATTTTTACCTCTTATAAAAAGAAATCACTCTAATACTGGCTTGAGTTTGCTAGAACTCTTATTAGGAAGTGCTTTAATGTCTTTAGTGGTTAGCGTCGCAGGATGGGGATTAGTACACATCATGGCAACGGATCAAAAAGCATCAGCCAAAGAAACGATTCAATATAATTCCAATCGAGCTTTAGAATTTCTCTCAGATGAAATCAGATTAGCCAGAAAAATCGAGTCTGATGCGGTTGCATCCTTAGCTGAGGCTCCTGATTTTACCCTTCCAGCAGGCGCCAAACCTATTATCGTTTTTCAAGTTCCTGATGTACCTCAACGCATAATTTACTATATCAGACCAGTGGAAGAGGGGGATATTTGGCAAGGGCCGAATGTGATTGAGCGGTGGGGCCCTCCTTTGAATATAGAAGGGCAATATAACGAAGACGACATCAGTCAACCTGATACTTGGGAGTCTAATGTTTTAATTGATAGCGTCGATGACGAACCCATTACCTCCAATTGCCCTCCCGATTGGCAAGCTAGTCATGCTGATGGGACAAAAGGGTTTAATGCTTGTGTTGATTCCCAAGAAAAACTGGTCAGCTTTAATTTAGCAACTACCGTCGATAATCCCACTTGGCACGAAGCGATTAATTATGAAGTTAAGATAACAGCCTTTGCTAGAAGTAGAATTACTCAAGGTTTTACGGAAGATGAGTCTTCCTTTACTGTTATAGATAAAAAATTAATTCTTGAAAAACCGGCTAACATCAAGTTTGAAGTGTTGGGGGGTGAAATTACTTGTGGTGCTGGAGGGGTAGATATTCCTGTGGAAACCAATCTTTACATTGATGAAACTCAACACACCTGGGATACGAATTCTTCTTTAACCTTACCCAATCAACCAGCAGGAACGACTTTTGATGTAGAATCCATTGCAGGGGATGGCTCAACTTGTAGTGGACACGATCTAAGTGCTTCTAGTGCTAATCCCAATAGTCCACAACTTGAAGTTTTGGTTAATGGAGATCCGGTTCCTGATGTTACTCCTTTTGCTAATCAAAATACCATTGAATTCTTTTTACAAGAGTATATTAAGGATGGAAAAATTAACATTGCTGATAATCAAGTGATTTATCTATTTGAATTAGGATCACGGGATAAAGGATCTTCAGCTTTTGACCTTCAAGATAATGTCGTCCTAGCAACGGTTGACAATGTTAATTAGAGCTAAAGAAAGACCCATAGACTGCCCTAACGTCAGGCGATCGCATTGCACCCGTTTAAAATCCTTTAAAGTGATTATAATTTCTGTTTCTGTTTCCCCGTGACCTAACATTATTCCTGATTTTGTGGGAATAGTTCAACCCATCAATCTTGATTACTTAGTTCAAGAAGCTCTTAAACAATATTTAAAATCCTAGCACTCGATTGTAGGTTAATGCAGACATAATCAGCTATTCTAACAAAGGGAATCTATAGAACAGGGTAATATTGTCCGTGCTAGACCTTAAACAGATCCGAGAAAATCCAGACACCATACAAGCATTACTAAACCGTCGGAGTGCTTCAGATGAATATGATTTGACGCCTATTTTAGAACGCGATCGCACCACTAGGGAATTAGAATCGGTTCGCACTGAATTACAGGCTCGAAGTAATGAAATTGGTAAGTTAATTGGACAAAAAATTAAAAGCGGAGTTGATCCCAAAGGAGAGGAAATTAAAGCCTTAAAAGAAGAAGGAAATAAGGTTAAAACGAAACTCAGTGAACTTGAACCCCAAGAAAAACAATTAAAAGCCGAAATCGAAGCCTTATTATTACAATTACCGAACCTTCCCAGTGAGTCTACTCCTCTAGGAAAAGATGAAACAGAAAATGTAGAAATTCGGAAATGGGGGGCTGAATTTTTACCCAAAATTGAAGTATTACCCCATTGGGAAATTGCCGAAAGATTAGGAATTTTAGAAGTAGAAAGAGCCGTAAAAATTGCTCAAAGTCGCTTCATTGCTTTAGTGGGAGCCGGTGCCGCCTTAGAAAGAGCGTTGATTAATTTTATGTTAGATCAACAAATTGCAGCCGGGTATTTAGAAGTGATGCCCCCCGTCTTAATTAATAGTAGTGCCTTGCAAGGAACGGGACAATTACCAAAATTTGCTGAGGAAAGTTTTAAGGTTCCTGAAGACGATTTATGGTTAGCTCCCACGGCAGAAGTTCCGGTTACCAATTTATACAGTGGTGAAATTTTAGAAGCAGAAACCTTACCCATTAAACATTGTGCATTTACTCCTTGTTTTCGGCGAGAAGCTGGCAGTTATGGCAAGGATACCAGGGGACTGATTCGACTGCATCAATTTAATAAAGTAGAATTAGTTAAGTTAGTTCATCCTGAAACTTCAGAAGTAGCCCATCAACAATTAGTCAAGGATGCAGAAGCTATTTTACAGGCTTTAAAATTGCCTTACCGAGTCTTAGAATTATGTACAGGAGACTTAGGGTTTGGGGCAGTAAAATGTTATGATTTAGAGGTTTGGTTGCCTTCTTCTAACAGTTATCGAGAGATTTCTAGTTGTTCTAATTGTTGGGATTTTCAAGCAAGACGGGCGAATATTCGCTTTAAAGAAAAGGGTAAAAAAGGCACTCAATATGTGCATACTTTGAATGGTTCCGGGTTAGCCATCGGTAGAACAATGGCTGCTATTTTAGAGAACTATCAACAAGCAGACGGAACGATAAAAATTCCTGATGTTTTGCAACCTTATTTAAAACGAGAAACTTTATAACTTTTATAACTTATCCGGTGGGTTAGAGAGTGTTTCTATTAATTAGAATCAAGGAGTCAACCTCTTTCCTAACCCACCCTAAATATTCCCAAATTCGGCTTTTACTCATATCTTGCACCTCTCCTTCCATCCCCCACACCCCCCACACCCCCCACACCCCCCACACCCCCCACACCCCCCTTTATAAGGGGGGCAGGGGGGGTAAGGGGCAGGGGGGTAAGGGGCAGGGGGGTAGTGTTTATTTGTGACTTTAAGGAATTTTTGAGTGGGAAAATAAGGGAGAAAGGGTTATGGTGAAGATAGTAAAATTGTGTTGTGAAATGCGATCGCATCATTAAGGTACAATTATGGCAGAAGAGACAAAACCCAAGGCAAAAAAAGAAAAGCCCCCCGCTATTGAAGATAAACCCTTCACCGAATTTATGGAGGAGCATTTTACCCCGACGCTCAAAGAAAGTCTCATCAAACAAGGACTCGACGATATTGAATTATCCTTTACTAAAGCGGATATTTCTATCTCTGGAGCGACTTCTGAGCAACCCTGTTGGCAGGTAATAGGGACTTGGCAGCAAGGAAAACGCCAGTTTAAACTCTATTTTCTCGAAGAAGATATCAAAGGTCAAAAAGCTTTTTCCTATGGGGTTAATGGTAAGCCTCCAAGTACCATTGAATCTTTTATGATTGATGAACGTAAGATTAGCTTAGATTTGATGGTGCTATATACGCTACAACGCCTGAATGGGCAAAAATGGTTGACCCGAAACTAAGTGACGGAGTAGAAGGGTGACGAGGAGAAATAAATCAATTGTTTTTCCGAATCTCCCACTCCTCCAGTGTCCCAGTGGTGCAACAACCAATTAAGAAAACTCCCCTAAGATTTTAACTTCGGGTTCGAGCAGTAAAGACCAATGAGCCTGGACTTTTTCTTGAACATGATGAATGAGTCGAAAAATATCTTGTGCTTTAGCCTGACCGCAATTTAAGATGAAATTAGCATGACGGTGGGATACCTCCGCATCTCCCACGCGATAGCCTTTTAACCCTAACTGTTCGATTAACCAACCAGCAGCATAAGGGCTAGGGTTACGGAATACACTCCCACAACTGGGTTTATCATAAGGTTGAGAGCTTTTACGCTTCCAAAGATTCTCTTGTGTGGTAGCGGTAACCACTTCACGGCTAAATCCAGGTTGTAGTTGAAACGTTGCCTCTATGACTAACCGTTGTCCCCCCTGTAAAGCGGAGGTGCGATAGCTGTAGTTTAAGTCTTCTGGTGTTAATATTTCTACCTTACCCTCTGGAGACACCACCACAGCACTAACTAAACACTCAGCCGCACATTGATTATGGGCGCCGGCATTCATCACCACTGCCCCGCCAACGGTTCCAGGAATACCCACCGCCCATTCTAAGCCACGCCAACCCCGTTTGGCAGCTTGCCAGGCCACACTGACAATGGGTTGTCCTGCTGCTACAGTAATGCGCCCGCTTTGTTCATCAAACTGACGATGACGGAGATAACGGGTACTGAGAACTAACCCGTCAATCCCGCGATCGCTAATTAACAGATTCGAGCCGGCCCCTAACAACATCAAAGGAATATCTTGTTTTTGAAACCATTCAAAGATTCCTTGTAACTCATCCCAGTTACGAGGGGCAGCATACCATCGCGCTTGTCCCCCCACTCGATAGGAGGTATGGGAGGCAAGGGAAACGTTAGGATAAATTTTGGCGGTGGTTCCCGATAGTTCGATGGGTTTAGAGGAAGGGTAAAAAGCGGTGGTCATGGCTATTTGTATTCAATGAGGGTAATCCGAGAAAGACGACTATAGGTTAAATCAATTGTTCCTAAACTTTGTCAAAAATTCAGGATAACTAAGGATTTTGTCAATTATGATACTGTTGACAGTGATTATTCATCAGGTCTTAAGTCAATTGCTTCTGCCATTTTTCCTGTTTAACAGTTGACTAAATTAAGCAGGTCTAATATTGAGCAATCACTTGAGGAATAATTTGATTGAGATTGCCTGCCCCCAAAAACAGCACTAAATCGCCGGGGTGCAATCCATCAGAGATCACTTGAGGTAAACGGTTCAAAGAAGGTTCGTAAATGACCTGAGAATGGTTATTTTTGACGGCTTCGGCTAAATCTTGGCCACTGATATTGTGCAGATTAACTTCTCCGGCACTGTAGATGTCAGTCAACATCACTAAGTCTGCATCCTTAAAACAAGTAGCAAATTCCTTTAAAAAGGTGACGGTTCGACTGTAGCGGTGGGGTTGAAAAATAGCCACAACACGGGAAATCTGTTGACCATCGACTTTAGAGCGAGCCGCCGATAGGGTGGCTTCAATTTCACTGGGATGATGGGCATAATCATCAATAAAGGTAATACCGTTACAATGGCCACGGTGTTCAAACCGTCGTTTTGCTCCTGTGAAGGTGAAAAGGGCATCGGCAATGACAGCAAAGTCTAACCCTAGTTTTCGTCCCACGGCGATCGCCCCTAAGGCATTACTCACATTATGGCAGCCTGGGATGGTGAGGCGGATTTGTCCTAAATAGCTTCCTCTTTCCCAAACCTCAGCACAGGTTCCTTCGGGGTTGCTAGTAACATTTTTGACGGTGTAATCTGCCCCTTTACTGGGGTCTAAACTATAGGTAATCGTCGGAGTTAACCGATTGGCCACTGTTTCACAGTCTAAGCACCCGATTAAGATATCACACTGGGTTTCAAAAATTTGAAAGGTTTTGACCACATCATCAAGGGTTTGATAATGGTCAGGGTGATCGAGTTCAATATTGGTAACGATACCAATGTTAGGATAATGTTTTGTGAGAGAGCCATCGGACTCGTCTGCTTCTGCGACGAGATAACCCCCTGTAGCTCCAATGCGGGCATTTCCTTCCCAAGCATCCACTTCTCCCCCCACAATGATAGTGGGATCGAGGTTAGCTTTAAGGAGCATATAGCCAATTAAACTACTGGTGGTGGTTTTCCCGTGGGTTCCAGCGACGGCAATACTTTGATAGTCCCGAATTAAGGCAGCTAAGACATCGGAACGATGAAAAATCGGACATCCTTTTTCTTTAGCGGCCGCATATTCGGAGTTACTATGGGCGATGGCGGTAGAACAGATGACTTGAGGTAAGGTTTCGTGAAGCAATAAGCCATTGGGGTCAGATAAACTTTTACCATTATGATTGGGGTTCGATGGCTGACTCCCATTCACTGCCACCGATACCGTTTCTAACACTCGTTTTTGACCAGAACTAAATAAGTCTAAATTGGTTGCTTCTTGACGGCTAAAAATATGCGCTCCCACCCCTTGTAATCGCTCAGTAATATGGGTTGAGCGCAAATCAGACCCCGATACGGGGAGTTGCCGTTTTGCTAATACGTAAGCTAAGGCAGACATTCCAATGCCGCCAATGCCAATAAAATGAAAGGGCCGTCCACTAAAATCTACGGTTTTCACCATTACCTCTCCTCACACACGCCACACAACAATAAGGTTAAATCAAGAAATTATGATTGTACGGGTTATGATATCAAAAACTGACTCGTTGGTCATGGAGACTCATTTGTTCAGTCTGTACCACTTCAAGTTACTCTGAACCCACTTTATTATAAAGAGTTCCCTAACCAGAGTATCTAATCTTATCAATAGCTCATAATTTATCTTAGTACACACCCAATTATCAAAACACTATCGAAAGTATGAAAATAATTGAGGCTCTCCCGTTTAGAAAGGGAAAGAGCCTCAAACATCCTATGTTTGTGCCAACTATTAAGCAGCTTGCCAAATATTTTTAATATTATCAGGTAAGACTGCTTCGATTTCTTGTTTCATCCCGTCGGATAACTCTTCTTTGGTGGCAGAGAAAACCGCTTTAATGACTTTGACACCGTCAGTTCCACGGGGTACACCCCCCTCTTGTTCAATACGTCTTAAGAAGGTTTGACCATCAAACTTAAGGGGAGGACGAATCTTACTTAACCAAGACACCAAAGGATTATTATCTTTCCAGAGTTCATGAAGTTCTTCTTTATTATCTTCTTTGAATTCTGATTTAACTTTCTCGGATGATTCTGTGGTCATCAAATCTCGTAAGGTTCGATACACAATAATGGTTAAATCTCTTGCATCGAAAATGTCAGGGAGTTCGGCTTTGAGTTGCACTTTCTCAAGAAAGGGTAAGTCTTTGGTTGCGATAGGAACTTTAGGCCCTTTTTCTAAGGCTTGAGGATAGTTTTCTTGTAACCGTTGCAGGGCTTTATGACCTTTTTCGGTTAAAGAAGCCTTTTTAAAGCGGATTAAATGGGGTAAAGGACCATCAGGTGCGCCTAATGTATTAGCAATACGAAAATCAACACCCTTGTCCTCTGCTTCAACTAATGAGGGAACATCTTCTTGTTTTGCGTAAGCATTCCCTGTAAATTCTGCGTCAATGTAACCTTTCTGGTTAAAATAATCTAATTGTCCTAGGAAGTCAGAAACGGTTAAGTTTCTTCCTGTAAAGTCTGTCTTGTTAAAATCTACCCTTTCGCTTCCTTGTTGATTGGCTTGATTAATTTTGTTTAACAAAATATAAGCAACATCTTCTCTTATTTTAATAGGCATTAATAACTCCTTTGAGTTCTTTAGAATTTATATATCTCATTTCTACGTTAACAAAAGTTAACAAAGTCTTCATCCATCATTAGTTAGAAATTATTCATCTATCGTTGGTTAGATATTTGACAGTAAACAGTGAACAGTTATCACAACTATGTACACAGTCAATAAAGTGGCCGATGAAGCTATCAACGGCCAACTCTTTTTAAAGCAGTTGTACCCAACAAAAAGACTCTTGCCTGTTGCATGAGTGCCTTTTGCCTTGAACTAATCGCAAATATAGTCAGAACGAACCCACCCTTGTACACCGTTATAATCAATACGTTGCCATGTGTAAGTTTGACCATCTTGACCACTGGCTCTGTCAAAAACAGGCACAGTGGTTCCATTGGGAACCTGGGTTAAGCTACGGTAGTTAGTTCCAGGGCCGGTTCTGACATTAAGACGACCACTTCGACTATTGGTGCAAATCCGTGCATAGTAGCCTTGTCCTCCCCGTGGACAATTATCATAGGAATTACAGCCAGGCCCTTGTTGAGCATTCATGGGTAAAGCAGTGGCACCGACGAGAAGCAGGCCAGTCATGAAGGTTTTTAACATGATTATCACCTCATTTTGTGTGTGAGTGTTAGTACATAAAATAAATAGAGTAAGAGTTAACCTTGTAACTTGACTTCTAAGTATTGCGGTTGATAGGTGTAAACATACTGTAATACTTGGTCAAGGTCAGGTTTATTGGTTAGGGCGATACATCCTTCCGTTCCGTCTTCCCCGTTATTTTTTTGGTAAGAGGGGTCATAATGAATTCCCAGGGCATACCTTTGGGTGGGAAAGAGGGGTTCAATGGGGAGAAATCTCCCCCCAACTTCCGGATGAGTTCCTGCCACCTCAGCACTGGCCACTTGATATTGGCCATCCGGTAAGGGTGCTTCTGTTCCAGATTGGTGGCGATTTCTGTTTTGACTGTCGGCTCTTCCTGTGACGGTTTGATACGTGGCCATTAATTGGCCATTAGCATAGAGTCTCAGTTCATAAATAGGGTTTCCCAGGGCGTTTTTAGTCTGGGTAGGGGTTAAGGTCATATAGTTCCCCTGAGACATCCGAGTCTGCTTATCCGGGGTAGAATAAGCACTATTCTGGGGGGTTGCATATAGGGTTCTCTTTCCCAGGTTGGTTTCGTTTGAGAATAGGTTTGTTGTGGAGTGGGATAAGGGGAAGAATGGAAAGGTGCAGGGGGTTGTAAACTATCTGGGGCGTTAACGGTAGGGGGTAACTCTCTTGATGGTTCCTGGGAAAAAGAATTTTGTTGGCTTAGAACCATGTTGTCAAGTTCTGCAGCTTCGATGGGTTGACCTTGTTTTTGTTTCCCATGAGAAACATAGGCAAACATAACCAGACAACTTAATAGGGCTAAAGTGAGTTTAATTTTCATCAATATTGTTTCCTTTAGAGTTAAGAAAATAGCGGTTTATTAAATATCAACCGTTAATTAAGAGGTTCACAGTCACTGATACCAAATCGGATTTTTACAACCGCTTTACCGCTTTGTACTGTTTTTCCCCACGCCTCTGGTCGTTCTTACTGTTTTAATATTTGTGAGATTCGAGGCATATTTTGACCAAATTTGGTATTATACCGTCATATTCAATATCTCTATTTTAACCAAAATATACGGATTTTTAGGAATTTTGTTACTTCTTTCGATTTTCTTTATTTTTTCGTAATTAACCGTAATTAAATAAACACATCTCCTAAATTACGAGACATTTCCCTTAATTGTGCTGCGGATAAATTAAACAATTTTTGACAGGCGATTCCTTGACTTTCTGCCATTTGTCCATAGGAAAAGACCCAAGGTATGTTTAAACTCATTTCCGTTATAAACCAATCCAAAATATAAGGACTTCCATAAATAATTAAGCCTTTTATGGTTGACTTTTTAAACAATTTATGGTAATAATTTTTAGAGGTTTCATTTAATCCTGCACTACCCCGAAAAGGATTACCTCTTAGGAAGATTTGTAATAAGGTTTCTTGGTCATCTTCTAAGACATTGCCAAGGGTATTTTGATCAACTAATTGCAATTGATAACCCAATAAATTAGGAATGGTAAAGGCTGGCATTTGTCGGTCTAAAAAATCAGCATTTAAAATATCATCTACTACAATTAAATTTCGTTTCGAGGTTTCTATTTTAACTTTTAAGGGTAAGTTTTTGCTAGATTTAAGGGAATTTTTAATAATATTTTTGACTGTTTCTCTATCTGTTGTTTTAGATAATTGATAAATGGATAAATTATAGTTTTGATGATTAAATAGTTTTTGTTTTGCTTGCCAAATTCTTTGAAGGGATTGGTCTATTCTTTCAGTGGTTAATCTTCCTGTTTCTACAGCTTTATAAATAGCATTAATAGCGATTTCTGGATCATCTGGCATCAATAAAATATCGGCCCCTGCTTCTACTGCTTTGACGGCAATTTCATCAGAGTTGGCATAGTTTGCCACACCTCCCATAATTAAAGCATCGGTAACAATTAAACCATTAAACCCTAATTTTTGTCTTAATTTATTTGTTAAAATAGTCTTAGATAGAGTAGCAGGATTATCTTTATCCCAAGCATTAATCAATAAATGTGCAGTCATGACAGTATCAACATTTGCGTCAATTGCTGCTTGAAATGGCACTAATTCTAATTGTTCTAATCTTTCATTATTATGATTAATTACTGGTAAATCTAAATGAGAATCACTAATAGTATCTCCATGACCGGGAAAATGTTTGGCTGTGGTTAATGCAGGATAATTTTTTGCCCCTTTAATAAAAGCTTTTGCTAACTCACTGACGACATTAACATTATCCCCAAAAGAGCGAATATTAATAACAGGATTATCAGGGTTATTATTAACATCAACAATAGGGCTTAATATCCAATTAATACCCATAGCTAACGCTTCTTTTGCAGTCACTTCTCCCATTTTCTCAGCATATTTTCTGGCTAATGGTAAATCATATTTAGCGATTTCACCTAAGGCCATCGGAGGAGGAAACCAAGTCGCCCCACTAAACCGTTGTCCCACCCCTTCTTCTATATCGGCTGCAATGAATAAAGGGATTTTTGAACATTTTTGTAACTGTTGGGTTCTTAATAATAATTCTGCTGCACTTCCCCCCAATAAAATGACCCCACCTAGATTCAAAGTTTCTAACCAATGGGATAATTGAGGGTTAGAAGCTTCCCAGACGGGGTAACGAATTTGGTGATCAAACAAATAACCAGAAGCACGAACCACGAGCATTTGTCCGATCTTTTCTTTTAAGGTAAATTGAGTCCAATGGGGTAATAAATTAGTCACAGAGATTCATAATTTTATTCATCTTCTGCATTATAAGACTCATCTTCTGGGGGGATAGTTTCTCTAATTTGATTGAGAAGATGTAGCATTTTATCCCCTCTTTCGATACCATGATCCTCAAAAAATCTAACTTCTGGGGCGCGTCTTAAACGGATACGTTGTGCTAACTCTTTTCTGACATATCCTTCCGATGATTTTAACCCCTGCATGGTTTCGAGTTTAGCTTCTTCTGTGCCGTAGATGCTAACAAAAATTTTAGCGTGTTGTAGGTCTCCAGAGAGGTCTACATCGGTAACACTCACCATTCCGGCACCGACACGGTCATCTTTTATATCAAATAAAAGCATTTGAGAAACTTCTCGTTTAATTAACGAGGAAACGCGAGAAACTCGACGACTATTAGCCATGTTCGCCCCCTTTCTTTAACTAATGTGGGCAAGAAATAGGGCTAAATTCACCCTATTGCTAATATAGTATAGCAACCGAAGTTATTTCAGGCCATCGAAAACTTCCTTTTTCCTGGTTTTTAACCAGTGATGGCTTGCCATACAATTAAGATAGAATAAGCAGACTTAAGCAAGAGGATTTTATGCCCTGTTCCGTCCTTGACTCATCAGCTACCCATACACCCACTATCGTTAACCTGGACAATGGGTTAACCATTATTGCTGAGCAAATGCCTGTCGAAGCAGTTAACCTTAATGTATGGCTTAGGGTGGGGTCGGCCTTGGAATCAAATGAGATCAACGGAATGGCTCATTTTCTTGAACATATGGTTTTTAAAGGCACACCTCAGTTGAAAAGTGGCGAGTTTGAGCAACGCATTGAACAAAGAGGTGCGGTGACCAATGCGGCCACATCCCAAGAATACACTCATTTTTATATTACCAGTGCGCCTTCAGATTTTGCGGAGTTAGTGCCATTACAGTTAGATGTGGTCTTCAATCCAATGATTGAAAATGAAGCATTTGAACGAGAAAGATTAGTGGTTTTAGAAGAAATCAGACGCTCCCATGATAATCCTAACCGTCGCACCTTTTATCGAGCAATGGAGACTTGTTTTGAACATTTACCTTATCGTCGTCCCGTCTTAGGTCCGGCCTCAGTCATTGAAGGGTTAACCTCTCAACAAATGCGTGAGTTTCATGGTAGTTGTTATCATCCCACATCAGTCACAGCCGTCGCGGTGGGAAATCTTCCTGTTGAGGAATTAGTTGATATTGTTGCTGATAGTTTTGAGCAGACTTATTATACTAAGCAGACTGTTTCTGATAGTTTTAAGTCTTTAAAGTTTCCTGATGCACCTGAGTTACCTTTTCAAACTATTGTACGCCAAGAATATGAAGATGATAAACTGCAGCAAGGGCGGTTAATTATGATGTGGAAAGTACCGGGTTTTCTGGAGTTGAATGAGACTTATGCGTTAGATGTTTTAGCCTCTATTTTAGGGAAAGGTAAAACCTCTCGCTTATTTCAAGATTTGCGAGAAGATAAAGGGTTAGTATCTCAAATTAGTGTAAGTAATATGACTCAAAAAGTTCAAGGAATGTTTTATATTGCAGCTAAATTGTCAACGGATAAGATGATAGAGGTTGAAAAAATAATTATTCAACATTTACAGGAAATTCAACACAATTCTATCAAAGAAGAAGAGTTAAATCGCATTAAAAGACAAGCAATTAATCGTTTTATTTTCAGTAATGAACGACCCAGCGATCGCACAAATCTTTATGGGTATTATTATTCTCAAATGCACGATTTAAACCCGGCTTTATCCTATGCCCAGATTATTCAATCTTTAACCTTAGATGATATTCAAAAAGCAGCCCAAAAATATCTTAATCTAAAGGCGTATGGGGTAACAGTGGTAAAAAATTAAAAGGCATTATTGCCAAAAAATTTATTGATAATTAAGGGTAAAAATAATGTGGACACAAATTGCTGAACATATTAGTCAAACAACAGGGAAATCTTTTACAATTGAAAGTCAAAAATCAGTGAGTGGAGGCTGTATTAATCAAGGTTATTGTTTGATTGGAGAAGATATTAAATACTTCGTCAAAATTAACCATGCGTCTCAAGTAGAAATGTTTACGGCCGAAGCATTGGGACTCAAAGAAATGACAAAAACCCAAACTATTCGAGTGCCTAAACCCATTTGCTGGGGCATGACCGAACGTTCAAGTTATATTGTCTTAGAATGGTTAGAATTCGGAAGATCCTCTAATGCTTCTTGGGAAGCAATGGGAAGAAATTTAGCTAAAATGCACCAATATCAAGGAGAAACTAGATTTGGCTGGAGTCAAAATAATACCATTGGTTCAACCCCACAAGTTAATAATTGGACAGAAAAATGGTCTGATTTTTTTGCCAATCATCGCATTGGATTTCAATTAAAATTGGCATCAAGAAAGGGAGGAAATTTTGGTAATTATAGTCAAATTGTCGAAAAAGTAAGGGATATTTTATCAACTATTGCTCCTCAACCTTCTTTAGTTCACGGTGATTTATGGTCAGGAAATGCAGCAGTGACAGAAGCAGGAGAACCGGTTATATTAGATCCTGCCACTTATTACGGCGATCGCGAGGTTGATATCGCCATGACGGAACTATTTGGGGGGTTTCCGGCTGCTTTTTATCGAGGATATAATGAAGTATTTCCGTTAGATGAAGGGTATAAAAAACGCAAAACGTTGTATAACCTTTATCATATTTTAAATCATTATAATTTATTTGGGGGGGGTTATGGTTCTCAGGCTAATTATATGATTCAAGAAGTCTTAAAAAGTTGAGATTATCCTTTTTAACTCCTTTTATCAATCCCTATTTTTCGGGATCATTTCCAAGAATCAACATCACCGTACTCTTCATCTCTGAGTTTCTTTTGTTGTTGTATCGATTCTTGAAAGGCCCCTATCGCAAAGCCAACGGCTGCCCCCCCGAAAAGGAGAATTTTTTTACGTTCTTCTCGCCCTGATATGGTGGTGACAGCTAAGCCGAACATAGCACCAATTAAAGCGGTTATAATACCAGCAAAAATAACTTTTCTAATGTTCATAATGGTTATCTTCCTAGTTAAGTAAACGAAATGATTAATAAAATAACTGTCCCCACAAAAAGAATGTGATTCATCCAATCGTTAAATGTCCAATTTTTAAACATTTTAATTACTCCTTGTTTTAACTAAGATGGTGGGTTACGACGGATTATTATATTCTTTTGGCAATCTAAATGATAGCCGTCTAACCCACCCTACGTTCATTATTCGTTTTGAGGAGAAATACGATAGACTGGGGTTTTTTCCTCTTCGGGTGCTGTAGGAGAAGGTTGATTGCCGTTTCCGTGATCATTTCCTCCATTCCCAGGAGGGTTGCCGTCATCCCCACCGAGAACATATTTTTCAAAGTTTTTGATGACAATATAGAGGATAGGAACCAACACCAAACTTAACACCGTCGCCAAGGCCAAACCGCCAAAAATAGCCGTCCCTAAAGACCAACGACTCACCGCCCCCACACTCGAAGCAGCTAACAAAGGAGCAAACCCCACCAAGGAAGACACGGCCGTCATTAAAATAGGTCGTAACCGTTGTTCCGATGCACTAATGGCCGCTTGAGTAATACTCATGCCAAGATCACGGGACTGGTTAGCAAATTCTACAATAAGAATCGCATTTTTAGCAGCTAACCCAATTAACATGACTAACGCGACCTGAGCATACATATTATTATTTAACACTGGCCAGATGCCATTACCCGGGTTAAACGGTGCAGTTTGTACAAAGGTAACTCGTAACCAAATCATCCCCAGCGCCCCTAAAATAGCCAACGGAACCGTCAAGAGGATGATGGTAGGGTCAATATAGCTTTCGTATTGGGCGGCTAACACCAGGAATACCATGACAAAGGCTAACCCAAAGACAATGGGGGCAGCCCCGGCCGAACTTTGTTCCTCCGCCGCCGTATTGGTCCAAGAATAGCCAAACCCAGGCTGCAGCGTCTCCTGGGCCACTTGTTCCATGGCTTTAATCACCTGACCGGAACTATAACCCTGGGCCGGAGAAGCAATGAGTTTAATGGCCGGAAAGGTTTTGTAACGGGTGAGAATGGGAGGATAAGTGGTAGTTTCGGTACTGACTAAGTTACTCAGTTGAACCATCGCCCCTTCTCGCGATCGCACATATAAACGACCGATATCTTGGGGGTTAGAGCGATCTTGTGCCGTTGCTTGGGCATAAACCCGATAGAGACGACCTTCAAAAACGAATTGATTGACAAAATTAGAGCCAATATAAGTTTGTAACGTTCTTAAAATACTATCAATATCAACGTTTTGCGCTTTGGCCTTTTCTCTGTCAATGGATAAACTCATCAAGGGACTATTAAAGGTAAACGTGGTAAAGGTTTGCCCAATTTCTGGCCGTTGGTTAGCGGCCGTCATCACCCGTTGCACATTATCAATTAACGCATCCATTCCCTTTAACTGACGGTCTTGAATAAAGATTTCTGACCCATCAAAGTTACTTAAACCGTCCACAGGAGGGGCATTGCTGGCAAACACTCTGGCCCCAGTTATGTTTTGAGCAAACTGTCGATTGAGAGTTTGAATGATACCAAAGGCTGATTTTTTCGGGCCAGGCCGTTCTTCCCAAGGCCTTAATTTAATAAAGGTCAGAGACTTATTGGCGTTTCTCCCTTCAAAGGAAAATCCTGTTAAATTAATCACATGGTCTAGGGTTTGCTCCGCATTCTCCATATTTTGAATAATGTCAGTGACTTGGCGATCGATGGCCTGGGTATAATTGAGAGATACTCCCGGTGGTGCGTCCACTAAAGCAAAGAAGTAGCCTTGATCTTCGGCGGGAATAAAGCCGGAGGGCATGGTGGTATAGATCCAACCAGTGGCCACTAACCCGGCAATAAATAAAGCCATAATGACAACTCTAATGTGGGTGAGGAAGGTAATAAAACCTTGATAGGCTTGCCGAATCATCTCAAACCCTTGGTTAAACCAGCGAAACAAGAGGGCTAGGGGTCCGTGTTTTTCTTCCGGTGGCCCCAGTAAAATGGCCGACATGGTAGGGGAGAAGGTTAAGGCGTTGAAGGTGGAAAATAAAACCGCAAAGATGATCGTTAAGGCAAACTGTCGATAAACGATGCCGGTGGTCCCTGGGAAGAAACAAACGGGGATAAATACGGCCATTAATACCACAGAAGTGGAAATCGTGGCCCCAAATAGTTCGTCCATAGCATCCATGGCTGCTTGAGTGGGCCGCATTCCTTGGGCTAATTTACTCGAAACCGCCTCTACAATAACGATCCCATCATCGACGACTAACCCGGTGGCTAATACACAAGCAAACAGACTTAACTGGTTAAGGGTAAAACCAAAGGCATTTAAACCGATCATCGCCCCCACCAAGGCTACAGGGATAGCAATACCCGGAATAATAGTGGTACGCCAGTCTTGGAGAAAGACAAAGATCACTAATACCACTAAGGCGATCGCTTGGAGTAGGGTGATGCTTAAATCGTTGAGAGAGGCATTAACAAATAGGGTATTATCTAACCCGATGACCACTTTCAGGCCAGGGGGAAAATTTGGCTCTAATTCTGCCATTTTCGCTTTAGCTGCGTCGGCGGTTTCTAGGGCGTTACTGCCGGGTAACTGATAAATTAAAAATGCTACCCCTGTGAAGCCATCAACGTTCACTACGGTGTCATAGTTTTCCATCCCTAATTCTGCGTAACCCACATCTCCAATGCGGATTAAAGTACCATCGTTCCCCACTTTGACAACCAGATCCTCTGCTTGGGCCACGGTTTGAAATCGTCCTTGTATCCGTAGGGGGAGTTCAAACTGTTGGTCTGGTGGAGCGGGTTGTTGTCCAATTCTACCCACCCCTACGTCAAAATTCTGTTCATTGATCACCCCTACCACATCTAGGGCCGTGAGTCCCCTGGCAGCTAATTTATCGGGATCAAGCCAGATTCTCATGGCATAGTTTGCCCCTCCAAATAAACCCACTGATCCCACCCCTGGCAACCCTTTCATCTCATTGGAAATGTAGCGATCCACATAGTTATAGATAAAGGTTTTATCATAGAGGGGTTGACCATCAGGCCCGTTTTCAGCATAAAACCCATACACTAGGGTTAAACTGGGGGATTGGGTGTTGGTTCTCACCCCTGCTTGGTTAACTACTGAGGGTAAGGTAGATTGAGCTTGAGAGACTCGGTTTTGAACTAATACCTGGGCGGTGTTACGGTCCATTTCCGTGGGAAAGGTGACGTTAATGGAGACATTTCCCGTATTATCGGTAAAGGAGTCAATCCAGCGTACTTGTTCGGTTCCGTTAATTTCTCTTTCTAATACGGTAGTTACGTTGTCTTCTGTGGTTTTAGCATCGGCCCCGATATAGTTAGCTGTTACCGCCACTTTTTTCGGTGCAATTTCAGGTAACTTATCTAAGGGCAACACCGCCATAGAAATAGTCCCCAGAAGGATAATAACGATAGTACAGACCGTACTTAATACCGGTCTTTTAATAAAGGCATTGGATAAGGACAGTAACATGATCCTGGATTAGTTAAGGATGGGGAGATAAGGAAATTTGTTATGATTTGAGATGTAATCCCGATCAGTCTAACAAAGATATTGCTTATTGATAAGCAAATTACATAATTTGTTTCATTGAGATTTGTTTATCTTCTTTGTTGAGTTTTATTTTTGTTTTATCATGGTTGATATTTAGCTCAATATAATCATGAAATCTACCTGGAAATTTTATTCTTCAGCCACTGGATACAACAAACTTTTTATTAACCTTATTTTACTGTTTATTTTAGCTCCTTTTGCGGCTTTTAATAGTTACATTAATTTTTTAGTTAGTTGTTTCTTTTTACTGACTTTACTCTTGGGATTAAATACCTTTAATTTACCGAAAAACATTCTTTTTTGCTTACGGGTTTTTGCGGCTTTGGGCTTTATTGCTGATGTTATTGTTTTGAAATCCATTCGTTTCACTGAAATCAGTGCTTTAGTTTCTTACTTTTGCTATGGCATTTTTATGATCATGTTTATTATCGCTATTGGTTTTAGAATTTCTCAAGAACCGAAGGTTAATAAACAGGTAATTAGAGGGGGGATTTGTTTATATTTACTTTTAGGTCTTTTATGGTTTTTCTTCTATCAAATTACTGTTTTTTTTGATCCGAATGCTTTTTCTATACCAGAAAGTTTAGATACATCTTCTCTATTTTATTTTAGTTTTACTACCTTAACAACCTTAGGTTATGGGGATATTACCCCTAATAATGCCTTTGCCATGACTTTAAGTAATGGGGAAGCTTTAGTGGGACAAATTTATCCGGCTGTTGTTATTGCTAAATTAGTTAGTCTTTATACTGATGAATAAATTATCTAGTCAATAAAAAAATGTCTAAATTAAGTTTAGGAACTCGTTTATTTTTATCCCATTTATTAGTTATGTTTGTGGGATTAGGAAGTTTTATTTGTATCGCTAAATTCTCTTCTCCTAGAATGTTTGTTCTTCGGTTAGAAAAGTTAGAAAAACAAGGATTTTTTACCGTTCGTTCAGCGAGAACTTATTTAGTAAAAGGCTTTGAAACCGCCTGGAATAATAGTGCATTTTGGTCGGTTATTTTCGGGGTTAGTGCGGCTGGAGGGGTGAGTTATGTGGTCTCCCGTCGTACCATGAAACCCCTTAATCAAATGAAAGAAATTACCCAAAAATTAGCCCAAGGTCATTTAGAAGAAAGAATGCCAGAAACTGATATTCCCGAATGGGATCAATTAGGAAATAGTTTTAATATGATGGCGAATAGTTTAGAAGGAGTGGAAAAAAGAAGACGAGAATTAATTAGTGATATGACCCATGAATTGAGGACTCCTTTAACGGTTATGAGGGGTTATTTAGAAGAATTAGCCAATGGGTCTATTGAAGGAAATCCTGATCTCTATTTAAACTTAGTTAAAGAAACCAGAAGATTAGAAAGATTAATTCATGATATGCAAGAACTTTCTAAAGCAGAAGCGGGTTATCTTTCTATTACTTTACATCCTATCAAAATTATTCATTTGTTAACATCTTTAGTCGAAAAATTTAGCGATCAAATTATGGATGATGGGCCAATAATTGAATTAGATTGTCCTCAAGAACTACCCCCGGTTTTAGCGGATAGCGATCGCACGGAACAAATATTAGTTAATTTAATAGGTAATGCTATTCGTTATACAGAAACAGGAACCATTACTATTAAAGCTTGGTCAACAAAAAAACAAGTTTGGATCGAAATTATTGACACAGGAATCGGCATTAAACCCGAAGATTTACCCTATGTCTTTGAACGGTTTTGGCGCGCCGATAAATCTCGTTCTCGCTATTCTGGGGGGACCGGTATCGGCCTAGCAATTACCCGTCGTCTGGTAGAATTACAAGGGGGTAAAATTGAAGTCGAAAGTGAGATAGGGAAAGGGAGTACCTTCCGCTTTTCTCTATCTATTGCTTAATCTTTATAATTGATACCTGAATTATGACTATAATATGGGAAAGTCCCTCTAAAAACTTAACCATTAACTCTCAAACAGTTCATATCTGGAAAACAAACTTAGAACAATCTTCGATTCATGTTCAAAATAGTTTCAACCTTTTAAATGAAGAAGAAAAAATTAAAGCCCAAAGATTTCGCTTTGAAAAACATCAACAAAGATATACCTTAGCAAGAAGTAGCTTAAGAAAAATTCTAAGTTTTTATCTAGGCATTTCTCCTCAAGACATCAAGTTTCAATATAATGAGTATGGCAAACCTGAACTCTTAGATAAAATCAATACAATTAACTTACAATTTAATGTATCTCATTCAGAAAATATAGCAATTTACGGGATAACTTGTGATTATTTAATTGGGGTTGATATAGAATATATCCGTCCCATGTCAGAGGCGGAAAATTTAGCTAGACGTTTTTTTTCTCAGGCAGAATTTGAACAAATTAGCCTCTTATCATCTCAAGAAAAAGAACGAGAATTTTTTAAACTTTGGACAGCAAAAGAAGCTTATTTAAAAGCGATTGGAAAAGGAATCAGTGGAGGATTAGAAAAAGTAGAAATATCAACCAAAAAACCGAGAAAATTTATGAGTTTACCTGAGTGTGATCACATCAATTATAATCTATTATATTTAACCCCCCAGGATAATTATTTAGCTGCCATAGCTGTTGAAGATAATCAACAAACTTATCATTATTGGCAAGTTAAGTGAATCACTTCACTTTTTGACCCCAACCTTGTAGAATCGGAAATAACTTCTCACCCCAGAAAAATAATGACAAAAATCTTGTTAACTGGCAGTGATGGACAAGTCGGCCAAGACTTGCAGCAAACCTTAATACCCCTAGGAGAAATTGTTGCTACCAACCGTCAGCAACTTGATTTAACCTCTCCTAATAATATTCGTCAAGTTATCCAAGAAATTCAACCCGATATTATTGTTAATTCCGCCGCTTATACTGCTGTGGACAAAGCAGAAAGTGAGGCAGACTTAGCTTTTGCAGTTAACGGCATTGCACCAGCAATTATAGCAGAAGAAGCTAAAAAAATAGGTGCATTTTTACTCCATATTTCTACGGATTATGTCTTTGATGGAACTAAAAATACGCCTTATTTAGAAACAGATAAAACTCATCCCATTGGGGTTTATGGACAAACCAAACTCGCAGGAGAACAAGGGATTGAAAAAAACGGCGATCGCTATGTTATTTTAAGAACAGCTTGGGTTTATGGCACTGAAGGGAAAGGTAATTTTGTCAAGACGATGTTACGTTTAGGTAAAGAAAAAGAACAACTGGGAATTGTCAGTGATCAAGTTGGAAGTCCTACCTGGTCCTATGATATTGCTAATACTATAACCCAAATGCTGACTCAACTTAATTTAGCACAAACAAGAGAAATTTATCATTTTACAAATAGTGGTGTAGCAAGCTGGTATGATCTAGCCGTGGCTACTTTTGCAGAAGCTAAAAACATGGGATATCCCCTGAAGATTAAGCAAGTTAATCCGATTACAACTGAAGACTATCCCACCCCAGCAAAACGACCTCATTATTCAGTTTTATCTGGAAAAAAGACGGCTAAACTATTAGGGAAGAATGCCCCCTATTGGCGGGATTCCCTTAAAGAAATGTTAACTAAACTCTATAAAAATTAACTTAAAATTATGAAAGCATTAATTCTTTCCGGTGGAAAAGGAACCAGACTAAGACCCCTGACTTATACAGGGGCAAAACAATTAGTTCCTGTTGCTAATAAGCCAATTTTATGGTATGGAATCGAGTCAATTGTCAAGGCCGGAATTACCGAGATTGGTATTATTATTAGTCCCGAAACAGGGGAAGAAATACGTAGAAAAACTGGGTTAGGTGAACAGTTAGGAGCTAACATTACCTATATTGTACAAGACGAACCTTTAGGGTTAGCCCATGCGGTCAAAGTTGCCCAACCCTTTTTAAAAGATGACCCTTTTATTATGTATTTAGGGGATAACTTAATTCAAGACGATCTTCATCTCTTTTTAGATAAGTTTAAAAATAAGCATTTAGATGGATTGATTTTATTACGTTCGGTTCATAATCCTACTGCATTTGGTGTGGCCGAAGTTGATAACCAAGGTCGAGTATTAAAGTTAGTTGAAAAACCCAAAAATCCCCCATCAAATTTGGCATTAGTTGGGGTTTATTTCTTCTCTCCTGGTATTCATGAGGCCATTGCCAATATTCAACCGTCAGCGAGGGGAGAATTAGAAATTACTGACGCTATTCAAGAACTCATTGATAGTGAGAAAATTGTTGAGTCATTACAGTTAAATGGTTGGTGGTTAGACACAGGGAAAAAAGATGATTTACTAGAAGCCAACCGCATTATTTTAGATACCAATTTAACCATTAATAAAGCAGGAAGTGTTGATCAAAAAAGTAAAATTAGTGGCAGAGTTAATATTAAAGAAGGCACAACAATTATTAACAGTACCATTCGTGGTCCGGTGATTATCGGAGAAAATTGTCATATTGAAAATTGTTTTATTGGCCCCTATACCAGTATTGGTGATAACTGCACGTTAATTGATGCGGATATTGAACATAGTGTACTTTTAGAAGGCGCACAAATATTAGAAATTCATCAAAGAATTGTTGATAGTCTAATTGGACAACGGGCTAAACTAGAAATGGCTCCTCAACGACCAAAAGCGTTAAGATTTATGGTAGGGGATGATTCTCATATTGAATTAGTTTAACTGAGTTTTATAGTGATCGCCACAAGATTAGCGATCGCTAATTTCTATTTCTGGGGGGTTTATTGGGGAAAATAATAATCATGATAATAACTCATAAAAGTTGTTTAAATTCTTCAATACTTAATCCAGCATCATTAATAATTCCAGCCATTGTATAAGCATTAATTGGATTGGCTCTAGGAATAACAATAACACGATCATCATTACTCATAGAAATATGTTTACCTTGTTTAATAATTTCAAAACCAGCTTTCTCAAAAGCCTTAATTGCTCTTAAATGATTAATGCCTGGAAGTTTAGGCATCATTACCCCACTTCTACATAGAGAGATTCAGTATCCCTATTTAATTCTTCAACTGTCTCCAAATAGATTTTTATTGCATCTTTAATGTTTTCTATTGCCTCTTCTTTTGTTTCACCTTGGGACCAACATCCAGGTAAACTGGGACACCAGATTGCATATCCTTCTTCACTTTCTTGTAACCTCACTTTGTAGCGCATCTTTTTTAATGTTAAATATTATCATTTATCATTATATCTTACTAATACTAGAAAGCGTTATTTTTCTACAGATTGTTAAATTCTAATTCAAAAAGGGAATACTAAATCTAAGAGATAACCTGTTATATAAAAGGAACAAACCTTAAGCCAGAGGTTCAACTGTAAGCTTAAAACCGAGGGCTTTGGCTACTTTGGCTACCGTCGCAAAACTGGGGTTGCCATCAGGAGACAATGCCTTATATAATCCCTCTCGGCTTAACCCTGTATCTCTAGCTAACTGACTCATATTCCTAGCCCTAGCAATTACACCAAAGGCATGAATAATAAAAGCAGGATCATCCTCAGCTTCTTCAAGACACGCCTCTAAATATAACTGAATGTCCTCTTCAGTTTTGAGGTGTTCTGCTGAATTCCAGCGAGTTGTGCTAATAGCCATAATTCAATCCTCTAATTGTCTAGCGAGTTCTTTGGCCTTGGTTATGTCAGAATTTTGGGAGCTTTTATCGCCACCACACAGAAGTACAATAACGATGAGTCCCCGTTGTACGCAGTACACCCTGTAGCCAGGGCCATAATGAATACGAAGCTCCCTTATCCCTTCTCCTACTGTACTGACATCCCCAAAGTTGCCTATTTCGAGGCGGTCAATACGCGCTTGTATACGAGCCTTAGCTCTACGATCTTTTAAACCCTTGAACCAGTTGGCGAATATCTCTGTTTGACGAACTTCGAGCATACGTTAAACATAGTTCACAGATCCCAAATTGTCAACTACAGTTATCAGGTTTTGGTGGGTTATGACGGATGGTTATCTACCTGCGATCGCCTCAATTCTAGTCGCCGAACCCACCCTACACTGTCTTACGGTTAAACAACCACTTCTCAAGTCAAATTCACGGTAAGATGGTAAGTTGGGTTATTCAGTATCGGTGAGGAGTCAACAACCTGGATACCATCAACCACAGATATGTAAATTTAGCTTAATTGAAGACACTATTATGACTGATTCGATTCGTATTTTAATGTGCGCCCCAGACCACTATGATGTTGATTATGTGATTAATCCTTGGATGGAAGGAAATATCCATAAATCAACCCGCGATCGCTCCGTAGAACAATGGAACCAACTGTATCACGCTATCAAAGAACGGGCGATCGTTGAATTAGTGGAACCCCAAAAAGGGTGGCCTGACATGGTATTTACCGCCAACGCCGGGCTAGTCTTAGGAGATAATGCGATCGTCAGTCGTTTTTATCATAAAGAAAGACAAGGAGAAGAACCCTATTTTAAAGAATGGTTTGCTAACAATGGGTTCAATGTCTTTGAACTCCCCAAAGATTTACCCTTTGAAGGGGCCGGCGATGCTTTATTTGACAGAGAAGGCCGTTGGTTATGGGCCGGATACGGTTTTAGATCCGAGTTAGACTCCCATCCTTATATTGCCCAATGGTTAGACACAGAAGTCTTATCCCTCCGTCTCATTGATGAACGTTTCTATCATCTTGATACCTGTTTCTGTCCCCTCACTGGCGGTTACTTACTCTACTATCCCCCTGCCTTTGATGCCTATTCTAACCGCTTAATTGAACTGCGTATCCCCGAAGAAAAGCGCATTGTGGTTGAAGAACCCGACGCGGTTAAATTCGCCTGTAATGCGGTGAATATTAACTACACCATCATCATGAACCAAATCAGCGACAGCTTAAAACAACGGTTAAATGATGTGGGTTTTGAAGTGGTACAAACCCCCTTATCCGAGTTTCTCAAAGCTGGTGGGGCAGCTAAATGCTTAACCCTCCGTGTCAACGAACCCGTTTTAGAAGATGTTCATGCCAGTACCCCCGTCGAAAGCCGTACCATTCAACTAACAGGCCATCTCCTTGATGCGGGTATCATGAATAAAGCCCTTGATACCGTTATCGAAAATGGGGGCAGTTTCAAAGTTCTTAATTTTGACTTAGGGTTAGAAAGACAAAGCACATCGGCGGCACAAGTTCGCGTCTCAGCGCCGGATCATAATGTCATGGAAGAAATCATGACCCAATTGATCGATCTTGGTGCCGTTGCCCCTCCTCAAGAAGTGTGTGACATTAACACCGAAACCGTTACTAAAGCAGGGGTTGCCCCGGATGACTTCTATGTGAGTACCATTTATCCCACAGAAGTTAGAGTTAACTGTGAATGGGTAAAAGTCCAAAATCAGCGCATGGATGCTGCTATTGTGGTTGATCCTCAAAAAATGACCGCAGAATGTAAGTTATTACGGGATCTCGAAGAAGGGGATCATGTCATGGTGGGAGTGGATGGTATTCGTACCGTCAGACAAACCGAAGATCGCGATCAACGCAACGGCAAAAAAGAATTTACCTTTATGGGATCTGGGGTTTCCAGTGAGCGCCGAGTTGAATTATTAGTGGAACAGATCGCCTGGGAAATGCGCCAAGTCCGTGATCAAGGGGGTAAAGTCGTGGTTACGGCCGGCCCGGTGGTCATTCATACCGGTGGGGCCCAACACCTGGCAAAATTAGTCCGTGAGGGCTATGTTCACGCCTTATTAGGGGGTAATGCCATCGCTGTCCATGATATTGAACAGTCGATGATGGGAACCTCTTTAGGGGTAGATATGCAACGGGGTATTCCTGTTAGTGGGGGCCACCGTCATCACCTCAAAGTCATTAACACGGTGCGCGGTTGTGGTAGTATCGCCCAAGCCGTAGAACAAGGGGTGATCGGCAAAGGAGTCATGTATGAATGCGTTAAACATAACGTTCCCTTCGTTTTAGCCGGTTCTATCCGAGATGATGGCCCGTTACCCGACACAGAAATGGACTTAATTAAAGCGCAAAGTCGTTATGCTGAGTTAATCCAAGGTACAGACATGATTTTGATGTTATCCACCATGTTACATAGTATCGGCGTGGGTAATATGACTCCGGCAGGGGTGAAAATGGTCTGTGTGGACATTAACCCTGCGGTAGTGACCAAATTAAGCGATCGCGGTTCTGTTGAGTCGGTGGGTATTGTCACCGATGTGGGTTTATTCCTCAGTTTACTGGTGCAACAGTTAGATAAGTTAACCCATCCTTATCCTGTGATTTCCGCCGTTTAGATATTTGTAGGGTGGGCAATGCCCACCTTATTTTTATACCGTAAAGTATGGCTCTCATCACTATTGCGCTATAGTAATAGAAAAAGTCAAAGATAAAAATTATAAATCGTCAATCACTAATAGGGTCAATTATTAGCCTCCTTTTGTTTAATAACATGACCAGTCCCTTCACAAAAAACACAGGTTTCTTCTCTCTGAACTTCTCCACTACAATCTCGAATTTCAACATATCCTTTTCCTTCACAATAAGGACAGGGTTTTTGCTTTTTCATCATATTTTCTATTAGAATAAATCGATAACTTTAAACCAGTATCGTTTCTTATGTCTACTGTTACTGTTACCGTTCCTGCAACAACGGCCAATATTGGACCCGGGTTTGACTGTCTTGGTGCAGCATTAACCCTTTATAATCAATTTCAGTTTACTGAACAATCAGACGCTGATACTGATCTCAACATAACAGTAACAGGGACAGAAGCCCATCGAGTTAGTCGCGATCGCAGCAATCTTCTCTATCAAGCCTTTACTCATTTATACCACCATCTCAACAAAACACCCCCGAAAATCGCGATTGAAATAAAACTAGGGGTTCCCCTGGCCCGGGGGTTAGGAAGCTCTGCAACCGCTATCGTTGGGGGGCTAGTGGGGGCGAATGAACTGGCTGGCCAACCTTTGTCTACAGCAGAAATCATGGAATTAGCCATTGCATTAGAAGGTCATCCTGATAATGTGGTTCCTGCCTTACTAGGAAATTGTCAGTTATCGGTGGGTGAACCTGAAAACTGGGAAATTTGTCAAATTCCCTGGCATTCTGACATTATTCCTGTGGTGGCTATCCCTGACTTTGAACTCTCCACAGAAGAAGCTAGGGCAGTCTTACCGAAAACCTTACCCTATGGTGATGCTATTTTTAATGTAGCTCGTATGGGCTTATTAATCAGAGGATTAGAAACGGGGAACGGACAATGGCTAACTAAAGCGATGGCCGATCAACTCCATCAACCCTATCGTAAAGGATTGATCGAAGGCTATGAATTCGTTCAAGCATCAGCCTTGAAAGCAGGAGCTTACGGTATGGTTATTAGTGGTGCTGGACCGACTCTATTAGCCTTAACCTCTCCAGAGCAGATTCAAGCCGTAGAAACCGCCATGAAAAATGCTTGGACACAGTTAGAGATTGTAGCAGATGTGCGATCGCTTTCTATTGATAAACAGGGAGCAAAAGTTAATTCTAATTAGATGAATCATTCTTGTTCTCTTGTCTTAAAGTGAAATTGAAACATTATCAGAAAAAACTCGTCTAATTTTGGATAACTTGTTTTAAACAGTAATAACAACTTAAGTGGTTTATCGATGGTCATCACTATTTGTATGAAATGCGAGTTATGAAGATTCCTGTTATATATGCTTATCCCCGTTCAGGAGGAACATTAGTTAATCGTTGTTTAGGAAGTATCTCGGGTAATTTAATTTTATCCGAAGTTAACCCTTTGGCTTCAGTGGTTTCTATTGCAGAACAGGCCAACAATTGGCTTAATCTTTTATCAGATGAACAGCTAGAAGAGTTTGTTGATCAACCTTATGGAGAACAGATATACTTTTTAATAACTCAAGCAAAAGCTTCTAATCATCATTTAATTATCCGAGATTGGACAGCAGTCAACTTTATGGATGATCCTAGCAATAATCAAATTCTAACCCCTAGTTTCATCTTAGAGCAAGACTTATATTTAGCCCACTACGGACTAATTAGTTTACCCATAGTCATTGTCCGTCGTTCAGCGGACGTATACGACTCAATAAACCGTACTTTTCCTCATTTAAATCGCGGCATTGAGGTCTTTGGAGAAGCTTACTTAAAATATGCTCAAAGAGTTTGTTATTATCCGATTTTTCATTATGAACAAATCTGTCAAGACCCCATCACTCAAATTAGCTTAATTTGTGAAACTTTAGAAATTAATTATGAGCCTAATTTTATCAATAAATTCTATGACTTTGATAAATGTACTGGAGATAACAACCTAGAGCAATCCTCAAGGGGAGGCAAACTCAAAGAAATTAAGTTACTATCTAGTAATCTTGAGTCCCAAGACTATAAAATAGCAAACAATGATGAAAACTGTCAACAAGCAGATAAATTATTAGGTTATGAATAATACAGAAACATTAAAATCCTTATGGCAAGTCTTAGAATCTAGAGAGCGCGTTGTCAAGAAAACTCGTCAAAAGTATGATCACTTTTATAAAGAAAACACTCATCTTCAAACAGAAAACACTCATCTTCAAACAGAAAACACTCATCTTCAAACAGAAAACACTCATCTTCAAACAGAAAACACTCATCTCCGAGGCAATATTCATCAACTTCGGGAAGAACAGAAACATCATATTAAACTGATTGAAGAATTGCGTGAGGAAGTTCAACAATTAACAATAAAACTTCAACTAAGTCATACAAAACAGGAATCACTACAACAAATCATTGAACAAAAAGAGGCAACTATAGAAGACATAAAAACACAATTGAACCGTAGTGAAGAAAATCGATTGCTCCTATGGCAAAAAATTGATAAATTACAAGAGCAACTTAACGAAAGTCAAGCTACCATAGAAGGAATGGAAAGTAGTAAGTTTTGGAAATTACGAAACCAATTCTTTAAAGTCAAACAATCTTTTACTTTAAAAAAATAATATAAAAATCATATTTTTATATTTCATATACATTTTAGTTGGGCATTATTTAGAAACTTGATGTTGTTTTTAGTAAGATATTGACAACAAATGGGGGTAAAGTCCCACTAAAAGTCATAATTTCCGAATTCTATTTCTTCTCGAAATTTCAAATAAACTCTTTGTTTAAGTTCTTCATCATAATAAGTTTTATAAGGTTGTCTTTGAGATTGATTACGAATCGGTAAAGGTTGATAGGGAATATTAACTATCTGACAAACTTTTTTTAAAATCTTCGTCAAGGTGTTCAAATCTTATTAAAAAGTTAATATCTCCATCTAATTTTGAATAGTTAAGATTGAAAGGAAATCCTAATCTACTAATAGTGTTTTTCAAAAAAGGGGTTTTAGGAAGTTTAATATATTCTCTTAATTTTGGGGTTTCCTCTACTAAGCGAATAAAATCTTCTCTAACCCATTGTGTGATACCTCGGTGAGGAGAAAAATACCAGGAAATCATCTGATCATAAGGATTTCTAATTGTAGAAAACTTAAATAATTTTCGATAAAGTTGAGGCTCCAAAATTCTTTGATAATGTGCTAAGGTAGAGTGTTTTGTGACTTCATATTTTTTATTCCTCACCTCAAAACGCTCAATTCCATCTTGATGATTTCCATGAATTACAATTTGATCTTCAGAATAATTTTTCAAAATATTCTGAATACTATTACCGCCAGTTTTCGGTACATGAATAAATAAAAATTTTTTATCTACAGACAGCATAACTAACCCATCCTTCTTACAAAATACTAAATTTCATCAGTGGGTAAACCTAACTTTTGTTTCAAACTAAACCATTTACCCCGTAACTTCCAGAATTTGCTAGTTTTGATAGTTTTATGTTTGATCAAATACAACTAGAATATGTTCAAAAAACTGCAATCAGTCGTTCAATAATCAGAAACTGACTGAATATAGGTTTCAGACATGACAGCAGAACACCACATTAGTGCTTTTGAAAAAATGCTATAGTCTTGGAAGAAAAACACATTCCCCCAACTATTCTCAACTGATTGGGGATAATTGCTATAAAAGCTAGGTGTATTATTTCCCGAAACTTGGTAAATAACAATATACCAATTGTAGTTTTTAGTTTTCATTTCTTGAACCAATTCTTCTAATTGATTCATCGCCCCAAAACGATCGCAAGAGAATTGTGTATCCCCAAATTTAGCAACCACAACTGGATAACGATAACTTCCCATTCCTCGAATAACTTGAATATCATAGCCTTCAGTGTCAATTTTGACTAATCCGATATCAGAAGGGATTTCTTGAGTATCATGCAAGTCAACTAAACTTCTGACATTTACACTTATCGTCTCTGCAAACGGTAAATCATCAGGCATAGAATTCTTAGCTAAGCTATTGTATAAGCTAGAATATTTATGAATCCCCTTTTCTGACTGATCACAAGCAATGTGAAACAAGTCTCCTTTGTTATACTCTCCAATAGCAAAGGGAAAACTATGGAAATTTGGATTACTTCCTAATCGTTCATTTAATTCTTGAAATGTCGAAGAAAAGGGTTCAAACGCATAAACTTCATACCCTACTTTAAGAAGAGATTGAGATGTTTCACCAACATTTGCCCCAATATCAATTACGCGACGACTAGGAAGATAGGAATATAAATAGCACATTAACCCGACTTCTCGATTGGATAAACCGTCATTTTGTTGAATACCAGTAATTTGACTATCTAGTTTTTTAACAACTGTGTCAACTAAAGCTTGAAATTCACTGCTCAGCTTTTGTTGAGATTTTTCAACTTTCCTCTCAAGTTGAATGATTTTATCGTCCATTTCACTCAATTTAATTGAAGAAACGGCGAAGTTTTTTCGTAACTCGTCCAATAATCCCTGAATTTCTTGTTGAATACTTTGTAAAGACTTAGTTATGGCAATAGAAACCTGAAGTAGGGGTGTATCATTTTGAAGAAGAAGATTGACTTTGTTATCAAAATTATTGAATTTTTTGTTAAGAACATCTAATTTTTCTAAAAATAATTCTTTGATTATTTTAATTCGTCTAATTAGGGGAAAACTAGCAACTATACTAACCAGTCCTTTGGGATTCTCATTGTCAGAAGATTTATTAGTCATAAGATTGATTTTCAGCATAATCTTGTTGTTGGGCAATGATTTGAAAAAAAGAGGTTAGGGAAGAGAGAGTGGAAAGAAAAGCTAAGCTTTTCTGGTAAATTTCCAAAATTGTTATTTCACTAATGATCGCTAGTTTGAAAAACCAGTAAATTATGTCTTAAGAAGACGATTTCTTTTTGCAGTAAAGTTCCATCAATAGGCGATCGCCAATCCCCTGTTTCGTCATAATATCGAAAACCAAGCTCGTCTAAAAGATTAAGCATTTCTCTGAGAACCAATGCTTCAGCATCATAACGGACAAGGGATAATTCAACAACAATGGCATCTACTTGTTCTAAGAATTGTTTAGCCCCCTCTAAGACAATATGTTCGGCACACTGGACATCAAGTTTCAACATTCCTCGCCCTGTCAACTGATAAGTCTGAGCGATTTGATCAAGGGTTAAAACCTCAACTGTAACTGTATCATAGGTTCGATAGTCAGCAGGATTAAGTAAAGAACTGCCATAAAGATCAGGAGAAACTTGGAAAGTCGTTGTTCCACTCTGATTAGAGACTGCAACTTCTAATAATTCTGCATTAGGAATTTGTTTGATATACAAGTCCCTTGCGCCTTGTTCATATTTGGACATTAACGGATCAATTAGAATAAAACGAGCCTCATCGAAAAACTTGCTAGTGGTATGAGACCAAATTCCGTGAGATGAGCCGACATCGACCATAAAATCGGGACGATAGCCTTTGTTATAAAGTCGTCTCATAACGTGATAGACGGGCACATAATCTTTATATATGTCCCCAGGAACAGGGGCTTCAAGATAGTGAACAATATCATTTTCAGCACGGGGAAGCAAATTTTCAAATCTCAGGTCAATGGGTTGTTCATTCTGAAGAGATTGCCAAAGCCAATCTTTTATCCCCTTATCGGAAAAGTTTTCAGCAACCTTGGCTGCATTGTGGCGCATTTCTTTCTGAACATCTGGTTGAGTAATGTGATCAACGGCTTGTTTAAAGGCTCGAGCATCATAATCACAGGTTAACCCAATACCGAATCGTTTGACAAAATGAGAAGCCCCTGTTTTCTCACTACCTATAATAATAATAGGAGTATTAGAGGAAACTAACGCAAAAATAATACGACCCGGTAGGCTCAGTTGAGAGAGATTTTGGCAATCATCTCGTTCATCTAATGTGCCGGTGGGAACGACAATATAAGGGTAATCTTTGAGTTTTTCAGCTAATTCTGGTTCTGATAATACCCCAAAAGGTGTAATTCCTGTTGTTTGTCTTAACTCTTCTGAAGATTGTTGTAACCACCAATAGCTCGTATTACCAAACCAATTAAGCTTAATATTAGCTCCCTTAATGGTGCTACAAAGCATCTCAAACCAAGACTGACTCCAAATACTGCCAAATAAAGCCCCTGTCTTTGCTTGAAGTTTATCAGCTTTTGGAAATGTGATTGCTGTATTAACATAGTGATTCGGAGCAACAGCCGGAAGTAACCAGAATTTTAAACCGTATTTATTTTCGTAGGCATCTCGCAGTTCAGGATGAGTAGCAAAACGTAGTGAACATTTTGTTAAAAATTCTCGCATTAAATCATCAGGAATATTGTTAACAACAATATTTTGATCATCCATGATATAAGTGGCCAGAGGAACATTATATAAATCTTTAACGGCGATCGCTAATAAAATATCACTCGAGTAGTAAGGCACGCAAAGGATTTGCTTAATGGAACTTCCTTTAAGATTTTCTTGGATAAATTCATAAGCTTGAAGACGACTAAGTTC